>NZ_CP082286.1:1987279-2318492 GCF_019880245.1 Halobaculum roseum | reverse complement strand
CTGAGAGCGGTGAGCGATCGGTACTGTCCGGTGTCGAGATGGACCACAGCCTCTTCGGCCGTGATTTGGCCCGGATCGCTGCCAGTTTCGGCCGAATCTAGACACGTGGGACCGATCGTGGACGGTCGACCGATCTCGGCACCCACCACACATAACATATACTACACATAAATTTCTAAGATAGTATTTGAAATGGATAGTTCAGCGAAGACAGATCACATGCTGGGCGACAGCAGTGGCCCCGGCGTCGATTGTCGCTCCGGGAGGCGAGTCGCTGACGCCAGTGACCGACGGCGAGCAGCTGGGGGAAGCGGATTATCGGAGGGAGAAAGCGGGTGATCGACAGAAGGAAACGGGTGATCGGCGGGAGGATGTAGGCGATCGACGGGGAGGGGTATTCGTATATGGGCGCCGCCCGACGGTCGAGTGTGAGTACCAGCCACGAGTACCCCGGAACGTTTTCGATCGCCGTCCGAGATCCGGAGGCGAACGCGTTCGGCGCGGCCGTGACGACCGGGACGGTCGCCGTCGGCGCGACCTGCCCGTACGTGAGCGAACACGCGGCGGTCGTCACGCAGTCGTACACGAGAACCGAACACGGCCGCGACGGCGTGGCCCGAGCCGACGACGGCGAGCCGGTGGACGAGGCACTGGAGTCGCTTCTCGACGCGGACGAACACGCCGCCTACCGACAGGTCCACGGCGTCGGCGAGGACAGCGAGTTCGCCTTCACCGGGGACTCCTGTGTCCCGTGGTGCGGGAGCCGCGTCGGTTCCGAGTTCACCGTCGCGGGAAACATGCTCGCCGGGCCGGAGGTGCTGGAGGAGGCGGCGACCGCCTACGAGACCGGCGACGGCGACGTGGCCGACCGACTCGTCTCCGCGCTCGAGGCGGGCGAGGCGGCCGGCGGCGACGAGCGAGGGGAGCTGAGCGCGGCGCTGCTCGTCGCCGCGCCCGAGCCGGAGTTCTACCACAACCTCCGGGTGGACTACTCCGAGACTCCGGTGGCCGACCTCCGCGACCTGCTGACCGAGGCGCGCTCGGCGCGCGATAGGATCCGCGCCGGTACCGACGAGGCGTTCGACGGCGACTATCCCGAGGAGATACTGGAGTTCGGGATCAAGTACTGACGACGGCGAGTCGCACGGGGCCGGGTGGCCGAACCCCCGGTTATTTGTCGCCTCCGGAACCATTGAACGCCGATGTCAACGGCCCTCCACCTCGCTGTCAGGACGGTTCACCTGCTGTCGATGGTCGCGCTCGTCGGCGCGAGCGCGGTCGCCTGGTACGCGTTCCGAACGCCCGCCCGCCCCGCGCGAGCGACTCTGCTCAGAGTCGAGTGCACCTTCTGGGCCCTCCTGGGGCTGTTGCTCGCGACGGGCGTCGGGAACGTCGGTTCGCTCGGCGCGCCCGGCCCGGGGACGCGATGGGGCGGGCTGCTGGCGACGAAGCTGCTCGTCGTACTCGGCGTGGTCCTCGGGTCGTTCCTCCGGACGAGTCTGGTACTGCGAGCGCCCGGGGGGGAGGAGCTACGACGGGAGAGCGAGTTCGGACCGGTCCTCGAAGGGAGCTATCTTGCGACCACCGTCTCGCTCCTGGCCGTCGTCGTGCTCGCCGAGGTGCTCGCGCATGGGTGAGTCGACCGACGTCGACCGGCCGGACGCCGCCGCCGACGGCACCGAGGTCTGGCTCGTCGCCACGTTCAACCTCGTCGCGTTCGCGCTCCCGCTGGTGCTCCTCGGTCACCTGTCCGGGGCGCTCGCGGACGCCCTCCCGGGGCTGGGGACCGTCCCCGGCCTGGCCGGGTTCGGCTACCTCTGGGTGCTGAACTGGCTGTCGACTCGCTGGGTGTTCGCGAAGGGCGGTCTCGGACGCAGCGAGACCGGAGGGACCGGCCGGCTCATCCTCCGAGGGACCGCCGGCGGCGCGCTCGTCGGCATGGGGTTCGTGGTTGGCATCGCGCTCGCCGTCGCCGCCGTGAACGTGGTGGTCCACGGAATGGTCGACGTCACCGCGTCGGTCTTCCTGCTCGCGATCGGCGCGGCCGCGGGGGCCGTCGTCGGTCTGGTCGTTGGCCTGCTGTTCGGACTCGTCGACGTCGCGCTCTACCGGTCGAGCGCGGCGTTGGTCCCGAAGGAAGCGTCGTAGGAAGGCCGACGAGGAGCGCCGTCCGGAGGCCGGACGGTCAGTCCGAGTCCGCCCCGGGGGCTTCCGGGGTCGGCGTCCCGATGAACGAGTCGCGCTCGCTCATCTCCTCGACCGAGAGGTGACACGAGATGCGGTGTCCGTCACCCATGTCCTCCAGGTCCGGCACGTCCGTCTCGCAGACGTCGCCGATCTTCTTCGGGCATCGCGTCTGGAACGGACAGCCCGACGGCGGGTCGATCGGGGATGGGACGCTCCCCTCGAGCAGGATCCGGTCCGGCCTGCGCCGCGGGTCCGCCTCGGGGACCGCCGACAGGAGGCTCTCGGTGTAGGGGTGGAACGGCGCCGAGAACACCTGATCGACGGTTCCGAACTCGGCGATCTTGCCGAGGTACATGACCGCGACGCGGTCGCAGCTGTGGCGGACGACGCCGATGTTGTGCGAGATGAACAGGTACGCGAGCCCGCGTTCCTCCTGGATCTCGTTCAGGAGGTTGAGGATCTGCGCCTGGACGCTCACGTCGAGCGCCGACACCGGCTCGTCACAGACGATGAGCTTCGGCTCGACCGCCAGCGCGTGCGCGATGGCGACGCGCTGCTGTTGGCCCCCGGAGAACTCGTGGGGGTATTTGGAGGCGGCCTCCGCGGAGAGGCCGACCCGTTCGAGCAGTTCGCCGACGCGGCGGCGCTTCTCCTCGCCGGTGGCGATGTCGTGTTTCTCCATCGCCCGGCCGACGATCCGCCCGACGGTCTTTCGCGGGTTCAGCGAGCTCCCGGGGTCCTGGAAGATCATCTGCATCTCCCGGCGCAGGCTGCGGACCTCGGTGTCGCCGAGCTCGTGGAGCGGCTGCCCGTCGAAGTACACCTCGCCGGCCGTGGGCTCGAGGAGTCGAAGCGCGGTGCGCGCGACGGTCGACTTCCCGCAGCCGGACTCGCCGACGAGCCCGACGGTCTCGCCGGGGTAGACGTCGAAGTCGATCCCGTCGACCGCCTTCACGTAGCGTCGCTCGAACGTCGGGAACCCGCTCTCGCCGCGCGTCAGCGAGAGGCTCCCGAACGCGCCGTCGCCGGCGGCGAAGTGCTTCTTCAGTCCGCTGACCTCGAACAGCGGCTCCCCGCTCCGGTCGACCTCGTCGCGGCCGCCCTCGGTTTCGGGCGCCGCGCTCTCCGAGAGGTCCAAGTCGTCCGCGTGGATGCAGGCGGCCCGCGAGGACGACCCCGAAACGCGGTCGAGCGCCGGGTCGCCGCCCGCGCGACAGTCCTCCGTGGCGTGGGGACACCGCGGCGCGAAGTTACAGCCCGAGGGGAGGTCTGCGAGATCGGGCATCGACCCATCGAGCGTCGGCAGTTCGTCGTAGGAGGCGTCGACCTCCGGGATCGAGTCGATGAGCGCCCGGGTGTAGGGGTGGCGGGGGCGGTCGAACAGGTCCTCGAGCGGCGCCGTCTCGACGAGGTTCCCGGCGTACATCACGCCGACGTGGTCGCACGTCTGTGCGACGACGCCGAGGTTGTGCGTGATCATCAGCACCGCCGTCCCCTCGCGCTCCTGCATGTCGTTCAGGAGCTCGAGGATCTTCGCCTGCGTGGTCACGTCGAGCGCCGTCGTCGGCTCGTCGGCGATGATGAGGTCGGGTTCACAGGAGAAGCCGATCGCCACCAGCACGCGCTGGCGCATCCCGCCGGAGAACTCGTGTGGGTAGTCGTCGACGCGCTCCGCGGCGTCGGGGATCCCCACGTCGTCCATCGCCTCGATCGCCTGTCGGTGCGCCTCGTCCTTCGAGGCGCCCTGGTGGCGGCGGATGGTCTCGGCGATCTGTTCGCCGACGGTCATCACGGGGTTGAGCGAGGACATCGGGTCCTGCGGGATCATCGCGATCCGGTTGCCCCGAACGTCCCGCATCTCCGGCTCGGAGTACGAGAGGAGGTCCTCGCCGTCGAACAGCACTTCGCCGCCGGTGATCTCGCCGGGGGAATCGATGAGGCGCATGAGCGAGCGGGCGGTCACGGACTTGCCCGCGCCCGACTCGCCGACGAGCCCCATCGTCTCGCCGTGGTCGAGGGTGAACGACACCTCGTCGGTGGCGACGACCTCGCCGTCCTCGGTCCGGAAGATCGTCCGGAGGTCGCGGACGTCGAGCAGCGGCGCGTCGGCGTCGCGCTCGGCGGCCGTCGCGTCGCGTTCCCTCGTCGCGTCCGTCGTCTTCGTGTCCGTCGCCGTCGCGTCCGGTGTGTCGGCGCTCATTCTATCGCCTCCACCTTCGGGTCGAGCACGTCGCGCAGCCCGTCACCGAGCATGTTGAACCCGACGACGGCGATACCGATCGCCAGCGCCGGGAACAGCAGCATCCACGGCGCGGTCTCCATGAAGCCGCGACCCGTGTTGATCATGAGTCCCCACGAGGGTCGGGGCGGCTGTGCCCCGAGCCCGAGGAACGAGAGGCTCGCTTCCGCCAGGATGGCGAACGAGACGTTCAGCGACCCCTGCACCAGCATCGGGGCGGTACAGTTGGGGAACACCTCGCTGAAGACGATCCGCGAGTTGCTCTCGCCCCTCGCGACGGCCGCCTCCACGTACGACTCGCTGCGTTCGGCCAGCGCCGCGCTCCGGGAGACCCGGGCGATGTACGGCGTGTACACGAACGCCAGCGCGATGATGACGTTGCTCAGCTCCGGCCCCAACACGACGAGGAGCGTGAGCGCGAGCAGGACGGGCGGGAACGCCATGGCGGCGTCCATCAGTCGCATCACCAGTTCGTCGGTCAGTCCGCCGGCGTAGCCGGCGATGACGCCGAGGACCGCGCCGACGGCGAGCGCGACCGAGATGGCGCCGAAGCCGACGTACAGCGAGATCCGGCTCCCGACGACGACGCGGCTGAAGATGTCGCGGCCGAGGTCGTCGGTCCCGAACGGGTGCGCCAGGGACGGCGGCTGCGTGCGGGCGGGGATGTTCGTCTCCGCGACCGGGTACGGAGCCAGCGAGAACGGCTGGATCGTGACCCCCTGGACGGCGATCGGTCGCGCGAAGATCGCGACGACCACGAGCGACACGACGATCGTCAGCCCGAGCATCGCCTTCGTGTTGTTTCGGAACTTCCGGGCGAACCGGTGGATCCGCTCGCGCTGTGCGTCGTCGAGTTCGAACCGGCCGGTCGCTCGGTCGCTCTGTTCGGTCGCCATCACTCCTCACCCCCGTAGCGGATACGCGGGTCGAAGTAGGCGTACAGCAGGTCGGCCGCGAAGTTCGAGAACATGTATATCAGTGCGACGACGATGATGCACCCCTGGATCAGGGGGATGTCGCGACTCTGGATCGCGGTCAGCGTCAGCCGGCCGATGCCGGGCCAGAAGAACACCTCCTCGAGGACGACGACCCCGCCGAAGGCGTAGCTGAACTGGAACGCGATGACCGTGATCACCGGGATGACGGCGTTCTTGAGCGCGTGTCGCAACACGATGACGCGCTGGCTCATCCCCTTCGCCCGGGCGAGGTTGATGTACTCCTCGCCGAGCACCTCGATCATGGACGACCGAGTCATGCGCATGATGTAGGCGGTGAGCGCGAACCCCATCGCGCCGGCGGGCAACACGAGGTGTGAGAGCGTCGCGACCGGGTCCTCGCTCGGCGGGACGTACCCGCCGGTCGGGAAGTAGCCCATCCACACCGCGAAGACCAGGATGAACACCAGCCCCCACAGGAAGATGGGCATCGAGATGCCGACGAACGCGAACATCGACGCCGAGATGTCCGGCGCCTCGTTCTGGTTCACGGCGGCGTACACGCCCAGCGGGATCGACAGCAGGACCGCGACGAGCGTGGCCGACACGGCCAACAGCAGCGAGCGCGGCAGTCGCTCGGCGACGAGCGCGGCGACCGGCTCGCTGAACCGGAGCGACTGTCCCATGTCTCCCTGCAGCAGTCCGACGACCCAGTCGAGGTACCGGACGTACAGCGGTCGGTTGAGTCCCATCTGTGTCCGGAGCGCCTCCAGCGATTCCTCCGTCGCGTTCGGCCCGAGGATGAGCAGGGCCACGTCTCCCGGCAGGATGTTGGTCACGGCGAACGCGATGACCGTGACGAAAAACAGCGTCACCGCCATGAATCCCATCCGGCGCAGTACGTAGTTGTACATCGATGAGAAGAATGAGAGGGGTTACCGGTCGAGCCAGTTGTCCTGGAACTGGAGCGTGGACCCGTCCGGCGCGCCCATCGGCCCCTTGTACTCGGGCTGGGCGGCGTAGATGCTCGGCTGCCACCACAGCAACAGGTGTCCGGAGCGCTCCTCCTGAAGGATCTCGGTCGCGTCGTGGTAGAGGTCCGCCCGCTCGTCCTCGTCGTAGATCGTGCGGGCCTCCTCGACCAGGGAGTTGTACTCCTCGTTCTCCCAGCCGGTGAAGAAGAACGCCCCGTTCGGGTGGAGGAACTTGTAGAACGACACGTCCGGGTACCACAGCGCGAGGTACGAACTCGTCGTCGCCTGGAAGTCGCGGTTCGAGTAGACGTCCGAGAGCCACGTGCTCCACGTGATCTGCTGGATCTCCAGGTCGATGCCGGCCTCGGCGGCGTCGGCGGCGATCACCTCCGCGCCCTGCACCTGCGTCGGGTACGACTGCGGGATCTTGAACGTGGCCGAGTAGCCGTCGGACATGCCCGCGGCGTCGAGGTGCTCCTGGACCTTGTCGAGGTCACGTTCCCGCGGCCCGAGGTCCGGGTGAACGTAGGGGCTGCCGGGCGCCGCCGGCGACGCGGTCGTCTGCCCGGTGCCGTAGAGGGCCGCCTCGGCGACCTTCTCCTTGTCGATGGCGTAATCGAGCGCCAGCCGCGCGTCCTTGTTGTCGAAGGGCTCGCGGTCGCAGTTCAGCCCGAGGTACACGAGCGACTTCGGGAACTGTGTCTCGAAGCGGACGTTGGAGTTGTTGCGGACGCTCTCGGCGTCCCGCGGCGCGATGCCGTTGATGAAGTCGTACTCGCCCGCGTTGAACGACTGCAGGCGGACGCTGGGGTCGGGGATCTCGCTTTTGACGATCTCGTCGATGAAGGGGCCGTCCTCGTCGCTCGCGCCCCAGTAGTCCTCGTAGCGACTCATCGTGAACGAGGTCTCGACCTCCCGGCTCTCGAACCGGTAGGGACCGGTCCCGATCGGCTCCTCGACCTGGTCCTTCTCCGCGTTCTCGGCCGGCATGATCGCGAGTTCGGCCGTCGCCATCTTGGCGATGAACGGCGCGAACGGCCGGTTCAGCTTGATCTCGAAGGTGTAGTCGTCGGGCGCCCGGAGCTCCTCGACGTTCTCGAAGAAGCCGGTCGCGAGGAAGTCGCCGTTCTGGACGCGCTCGTAGGTCGCCAGCACGTCCTCGGAGGTCATCTCCGAGCCGTCGTGGAAGGTGACGCCCTCGCGCAGTTCCATCGACAGCAGCGTGTTGTCCTCTTCCTGCTCCAGGGTCTTCGCCAGGTGCGGCTCGAGCGAGTAGTCGTCCTGGAGCTTCACCAACTCCTCGTAGATGTTCTCGAGGACGCGCTTGGACGCCGCCGAGGTGTCGATGTGCGGATCGAGCCCCTGCACGGGGACGGCTCCGCCCCACTGAAGCGTGCCGCCGACCTGTGCGCCGCCGGGATCGGCCGTCGGCGTGCTCTCTCCGCCGCCGTCGGACCCGCCCCCGCCGCCGCCCCCGTCACTGTCGCTGTCGGTTGAACCCGAGTCGCTTCCGGCACAGCCGGCGAGCGCGGTCACGCCCGTCGCGCCGACCGCGCTGAGGAACGCACGACGCCTGGCGCTGCGGCTATTCGTGGGATCTGACCCCTTGCTACCGTCTTGCATACACCTGCTACGTTCGATTCACCCTACATAAGTATTCGGTTCACAGTGCGATCAGCCGTTCGACAGGTGTGCGGAGACACGACCGAATTCCGACTGTGCGCCGGCCGGTGTCCGCGGACGGCGACCGACCGTCCGGGAGTCCGCCGACTGACGAGAGGGGGTCGGTTCGTCGAGGCGCACGCGAGGACGGTAACGAAGCGGTGTCAGTCGTCCCGACGGGTACCGTAGAGTAATATAGCGGGCCCCAAGACTCAGAGAGTACCTCATGGAAGTCAATCGCAAGCGCCTGCGGAGCGACCTCGAGGCGACGGCCGAGTTCGGGGCTGTACCGTCCGAGGAGGGGCACGGGCGGACGGTGCTCACGGGGACGACGGCGGACCGTCGCGCTCGCGAGTTCCTGTGCGAGCGCCTACGGGACGCGGGCTTGACCGTCCGGATCGACGGAGTCGGGAACGTCGTCGGTCGCTGGTGCCCGGAGAGCGCCGACCCCGACGCCGACGCGATCGCGATGGGAAGCCACCTCGATTCGGTCCCCGAAGGTGGCATCTTCGACGGTCCCCTCGGCGTGTACGCCGCGCTCGAAGCGGTTCGGACGCTTCAGGAGGAGGGCGTCGAGCCGGCTCGCCCGATCGAGGTCGTCTCGTTCACCGAGGAGGAGGGGCAGCGGTTCGGCGGCGGGCTCATCGGGTCGGGGGTCGCCGTCGGCGAACTCACCGTCGAGGACGCGCTCGCGATCCGCGACGGGAACGAGGTCCCGCTCGGCGATGCGCTCGCGGACATCGGCTTTCGGGGCGAGGGGCGCGTCGACGCGACGGAGTGGGACGCGTGGATCGAGATCCACATCGAGCAGTCCGAACGGCTCGTCGACGCCGGCGTTCCCGTCGGGATCGTTTCGAGTATCGTCGGACTCACTCGGTGTCACGTCGAGATCGTCGGCGAGGCGAACCACGCGGGGTCGACCTCGATGGCGGAACGCTCGGACGCGTTGGCGGCGGCCAGCGAACTCGTGCTCGACGTCGAGGCGGCGACGGACGACCGTCCCGGCGTCCGTGACACGGCGGTCGCGACCGTCGGCAAGCTGGACGTCTCGCCCAACGCGCCGAACGTCATCCCCGGGTCGGTCGACCTGACGATCGACGTCCGCGACGTGAGCTACGACTCGATCGAGTCGATCACGACCGCGGCCCGCGAGAGCCTGTCCCGGTTGAAACGAGAACGGCCCGTCACGACGACCTTCGACCACGCGTGGGACCGCAGGCCCGTCGAGATGAGCCCCCGACTCAGACGAACGCTCCGGGAGGCCGGCGACGCCGCGAACGTCGAGACGATGGATCTCCACTCCGGGGCGGGCCACGACACGATGCACATCGGCACCGTCACCGACGCGGCGCTACTGTTCGCGCCGTCCGTCGACGGCGTCTCGCACAACCCGCGCGAGTGGACCGAGTGGGAGGACTGTGCGACGGTGACACGCGTCATGGCTCACGCGGTGGCATCCCTCTCGACCGAGTAGCCCGAACGTCGTTCCTCGCGACCACTGGCGTTCTCGCTGTACGAACCGACACGGAGAGCCGAGCGAGCGGGACGGAGGTCCGTGTGTACGGCGTACCGGACGAGCCGAGCGTCGACGAACGTCGAGCGAACATCGAGCGACTGGCGATCCACGGAGCGAAGCGACGGGGGCAGACAAGCGACGGAGACAGCACGCGACGGGAACGGACGAGCGACGGGGGGCGGATACTCCCGCGGTCCACTCGGGAGCCAGTGATTTGTGAAATACAAACGACTATGTGGTCCCGACCTGATCGGTACCCATGAGCAAGGACACGTCGTCCGGGTCGCCGCGGACCCTGGAGACGGTGTCGCGTGCGTTCGGGATCGTGCGGGCGCTGAAGGAACTGGACGGCGCCGGCGTCACCGAACTCGCGGACCACCTGGACATCTCCAAGAGCGTCGCCTACAACTACCTGTGTACGCTCCGGGAGGAGAAGTTCGTCGTGAAGGAGGACGACACGTACCGGCTGTCGCTGCAGTTCCTGCTCGTCGGGGAGTACGTGCGAAATCAGAACACGCTGTATCGGATCGGCAAGTCGCATCTGGACACCCTCGCCGAGGAGACCGGGGAGTTCGCCCACCTGGCGACCGAACAGCACGGGCTGAGCGTGAACCTCTACAAGGTGAGCGGCGAGAAGGCGGTGGGAACCAGCTACCAGGTGAACAAACTCCAGCGGGCCGACTACCTCCACTTCTCGGCCACGGGGAAGGCGATACTCGCCCATCTCCCGCGGGAACGCGTGGAGTGGATCGTCGACCGGTACGGGCTCCCGGCGAAGACCGACGAGACGATCACCGACCCCGAGGAGCTGTTCGAGGAGTTGGAGACCGTGCGCGAGCGAGGATACGCGCTCAACGACCAGGAGGAGATCAAGGGGTTGCAGGCGATCGGCGCCCCGATCCGCAACCGACACGGTCGCGTCCTCGGCTCGGTGAGCGTCTCTGGGCCCGTTCAGCGGATGCAGAACCCCGAGTACCACGACGAGATCGTCGAACAAGTGGTCAACACGGCCAACATCATCGAGGTCAACGTGAACATGGGCGAGACGGAGGACGACTTCCCGACGTTCAGTTGAGCGCTCCCGAGTGTTCGAAGCGAACCCGTTCATCCCGCTCCCGTCTTCTTGGAGCGTTCACGAACGGGAAGGTAACACAGACATACGCTCGTGTGAGAAACACGTATGTCGATCCCTCGGTTGCGGACACGTATGTCAACGCAAGTCGTTCCGGATCAGATCACCGTCGAGGTGACGGACGTCGGCGGGATCCGTGAGACGACCGTCGACCTGACGAACGGCGTGAACGCGCTGGTCGGCGAGAACGCGACGAACAGGAGTTCCTTCCTGCGGGCGCTCATCTCCGGGATGGGCTCGTCGGTGGGAACGGTCCGTCGAGGGGCAGCCGAGGGTCAGGTCACGATCGAAATGGACGGGGAGACGTACACGCGGACCGTCACCAGGGACGAGGAACGGGACGTTTGGAGCGGATCGGGAGTCCTCACCGACACGGAGCGCGTTCGATCCGCGGAACTGTTCGCGTTCCTCCTGGAGGACAACGAGATCCGGCGGACCGTCGAGCGGGGCGGCGACCTCTACGACCTCCTGTTGCAGCCGGTCGACCGTGACGCGCTCGCCGATCGTGAGGCCGAGCTCAGGGAGCGGCGCGACGCCCTCCGGGACGAGCTCGACACGATCCAGGAGGCCAAACGCACGCTCGTCGGGCTCGAGGAGGACCGCAATCGGCTGGAAACGGAGATCGAGGATCTGACCGCCGAACGCGATCGGCTCGCGGAGCGGGTCGACGAGCTCGAGAAGCGGGTTTCGGATCCCGGGGAGGAGTCCGACGTCGTGGCCGAGCTCGAGGAGGAGCTGACGGAGGCCGAGAGCACCCTTCGAAGTCGCAAGCGAACGCTCCGATCCATCGAGAACAGTCTGTCCGCCGCCCGGGCGTCCCTGGACGAGCTGGCCGTCCCCGACATCGACATCGATGAGACGCGAGCCGAACGGGACGACCTCGCCGGCGAACTCCGCGAGCTCCGGAACCGGCGGTCGCGGGTCAGGACGAACATCGACAAACTGGACGCCGTTATCGATGCCCACGACGAACTCCGCTCGGGAGACCTCGCCGGTGAGGCGATCGTCGGGTCGCTCGGACTCGACGCCGACGAGATCCCGGACGGCCCGCTCGCGAACGGTCCCTCCCCGGGGGAGGGGATCGATATCGAGTCGTCGTTGGCCGGCGACGAGACGGACGAACGCACGCAGTGCAGCGTCTGCGGGAGCACGGTCGGCCTCGACCGGTTGGAACGCCTCAGGGTCCAGCTCTCCTCGCTCAGAACCCAGCTCGAAGGGAAGCGGGACGAGCTGGACGAGGAGATCGAGCGCGTGGAGTCCCGACGCAGCGTCGTCGTCGACCAGATCGGCAGGTACGAGTCGAAGCGCGCACGGAGGGAGACGTTGGAGGCTGAGATCGAAACCGACCAGCGACGGCTCGAATCCAAGCGCGAGGAGGTCGAGGAGGCGAGGGGCACCGTCGAGGAGAAGAAGGAGGCGTTGGCGGAGATAGAGGAGGAGATGGCCGAACGCGGGGGTGACGAGGTCGAGGAGCTGACCGACGCCAAAGCCGACCTCCGGGAAACACGGTCCACGCTCGGTGACAAGCGGGAGGAACTCGACGCGGTTACCGACAGGATCGAGACGAACGCCGAGACGGTGGACGCGCAGGCGGAGGTCGAGGAAACCCTCGACGAGGTGACGACGGAGCTGGACGAGGTCAAGAACCAGATCGAGAACCTGGAGCGGGAGCTGGAGGCGAAGTTCAACGACCGAGTCGACGAGGTCCTCGCCCTCCTCGAATACGAGAACGTCGACGGGATCCGGCTCGAGCGGCTGGACGAGGAGTTCAGACTCCGGGTCAGCCGAGAGACGGATCGCGGGAAGACGGTGCGCGACACCGTCGACACCCTCTCGGAATCGGAGCGCGAGGTCGTCGGGATGGTCACGGCCCTCACCGGCTATCTCGTCCACGACATCGGCGACATCTCGCCGGTGATCGTCCTGGACTCCGTGGAGATGATCGACTCCGCCCGGATCGCCCGGCTCCTGGACTACGTCGAGGAGCGGACCGACTACCTCGTCGCGGCCCTCCTTCCGGCCCACTCGCGGCACCTCGACTCCGTCAAGGGAACGGTCAACACGGTCGAGTACCCGAGAACGTAGCGCGCTCCCGCCCGGACTGGGGAGTCAGAACCGTCCGACCGCGTGGGTCGCGGGCGAACCGTTACGAATCGGGATTCGAGTCTCCGGACGACGAGTCCCACGTTGAATCCGTACAGCTGGGACAGCCGCCGGCCTGGATCCACTCACGGTGAACACACGTGTGCTCGCACTCGGAGCACTTCACACGGAGCCGAACGGATACCTCCGCGTCCGGAACCTCCCCGTCCCGGTTCCGAGCGAGCTGGGAGAGCGTCGAGTCGCTCACCCGTTCGACGCGAGAGAGGAGCTTGTCGATCCGTTCTTGCCCGCGCTGGGGAGTCAGCGGCTCGCGCGTGTTCCCGCCCTCGACCTCCTTGTCCTCGGTGAGCCAGGCGTAGACGGACCGCCAGTGGGGGAGGTCCTCGGCGAGGTCGTCGACGGGAAAGCCACTGTCCCTGAGCGCCTCGAGCACGCGCTCCTGGTGTTCGTCCGGGTCGTCGGCGTCGATCGCGTCGTACACCGTCTCCGGGTCCGGCACCAACCCGTCGAAGCTGACGCCGTGTTCCTCCATCGCGCGCTCGACCACCCGCACGTTGAACCACCGAGCGAGCTCCCGGATCGTGAACTGCTCCTCGCCCGTACCGGTCCACCGATTGACGAGTTGGACCTCCAAGTGGTCCAGATCGTACGTTCGCATGACACGAACGATCTTCCGCTCCTTCTGATGGCCGCTCAGATCGGACTCAGTCATGCGGCCGTCCCTCCCGAACGGATCGGATTCGGTCGCTCCCGGTGGTGTCCAAAGCGGCACCGTCGGAGGGTACTGGCTTCCGATACGTTATGTCACTACTGCGCACGCGTTGCTGCAACGGAGTAGAGGCATATATGAGTTGACCTTCGCCCGACGCGACCCCCCGAGACGGAGGCCGATATCGTGCCAGCCACGTCCCGAGACAGCGGCACCTGCCCTCGTGGTCGAGCCCACCGCGAGCGAATCGAGGGACGGCTCCCGAGCCGCTCGATCCGAAGCGAGGGTCCTTCGCCGGCACTCGCTTCACACGGACACGGATCCTCAAACAGCCATAGGCTGTGTGACGAGTCGGAGTGCACTGGAGGCCACGAGCGGTCACACGGCACCGATCGGATCGACTCGGTGATGTGGAGGAGCTCGGAATGGGGCGAACCGGAGCCGTTCAGTAGCCGGCTCAACCCGAGGAACTATCATTTTTTGATAATACATTAGAACGTTATGAGTTTTCGCTGTCGTTCACCGAACATTGTTGGGTACTGGAGTAGACGACCGACCGACAGTCCGTTCGCAACGCGGTCCCGCTCTCGGTTTGCATGACTAACCCGCGATCCGGATCAGGCGACGACGGTCCTGACAGCGTGCCACTGTCGATCCGAAACGACCGATATCTTGAGTACGAAGCCTGCTACGAGCGGTACAGCAGAGACGCCACAGCGTCTACAGAGCTTCACGAGAAACACGATCGCCCGATACGCTGTGACCCGGATCGATCACGCATGATATTTTGCGACGGCATCCGGTCGATCAGGGCTCCGATCTCGGTCGGGGCGCCGTGATACTCGATCCGCCAGTAGTATGTCTGTATACGTATAATAGAACGAGATAACTAGATTTCTGATAGTTTTTCGCACGCCGATCACTGGCCGTCGAAACGTGATGCATACCCTCGGCGTCCCGTCGAACTCGCGGGCGAACCGCGACGCGATCAGCGAGCTTAGTGGCTCTCGGGAGCGCGTGACAGGTCCGGACTGGACAGCCCCCTTCGCGAGAGATCAGAGAGCCCGAGTCCCGAACGTACCCCAGTTAGAACGGCGCGTCCGGTCCGTCGGACACGTCGGCCGCGGCGCCGGCGTTGCCCGCGTCGGCGTCGCCCGCGGCCGCACCGTCGGCGTTGAGCGTCTCGGCGAGCTCGCCGCGCTCCTCCAACTCCGCGAGGATGTCGCTGCCGCCGACGAACTCGCCGTCGACGAACGTCTGCGGGATCGTCTCCCAGCCGCTCTCGGCCTCCAACGCCTCGCGGAAGGCGTCGAGGTTCTCGAGCGTGTTCACCGTCGCCACGTCGTCGCGGTACTGGCCGATCAGTCCGATCGCGCGCTTCGAGTAGCCGCACTGTGGCATTCGCGCGTCGCCCTTCATGAACAGCACCACCTCGTTGTCCGCTATCGCGTCGGTCACTCGCTCGTGCGCCTCCTCGGCGTCGATTCCCTGGTTCGTCGGATCGAACGTCATGGTACCGTCCGTACCGGGGCGACGGGGTTAGGGATTGCGCCGAGGGAACTCGTCGTCCTCGTCGTCGATGTCGCCGGAGCGATCCCCGTCGCCGTCGGGGTCGAGCGCCACGGGTCGTCGATGGAAGTGGCCGAACGGGCCCGAACGTTGTGCCCGATCAGTAGTCGCCGAGCACGCCGAGCCGCCGCGCTCGCCGGGTCGCGACCTGAAAGACGACGTAGCCGCCGGCGAGGTAGCCGACGGCGACGGCGACCAACAGCGCGAGGTCCGCGAGCGGGAACTCCCACAGGCGGACGCCGTCGACCATCGCCCGCTGGAGCATCGCGCTCCCGTGCGCCAGCGGCAGCGCCCGCAACCACGGCTGGTCGAACACCGGCGCGGAGACGAGCACGACGAAGCCGAACTGCAGGAGATTCAGCCAGTTGCCGACCCGCTTGTACAGGACGGTGACGCCGCCGGCGGCGAAGCCCAGCCCGAGCACCGAGACGATCGCCAGCCCCGCGACGACGAGGACCGTCAGCGGCGCGATCTGCAGGGACGTGCCCGTCATGACGAGCATCACGGCCAACACGACCCCGGAGGTGAGGAAGGTCCGAACCACCTTCGCGACGCCCTTGAGCAGGGCGACGGGGGCGAACCCGAACGGCGTGGTGACGTGCCGCTCCAGGGTCCCCCACTGGACCTCGCTGGCGATGTCGTTGGACACCGACGAGTACGCGCCCACCGCCAGCGTCCACAGGAAGTAGCCGACGACGATCCCCGACAACGAGTCGGCGAGCGCCCGCCCCGCCAGGAGCCGCCCGCCGAAGAACAACAGCCCGAAGAACACGAGCGAGATGACGATCCCGCCGATCGCGTTCGCCGGATAGCGGACGAAGATGAGGAACTCCCGGTGGAGGACCGCGCGGGCGAGATCGAGGTGCGTCGCCGGTCGCGGGTCGTCGCCGGCCGAGGCACCGTCCCGGGCGACGGCCGCGTCGACCGGACCCTCGCCGGCGGGCCCGTCGGCCGGGTCCGCGGCCGTCACTGCACACCCCCGTCGTCGCCGGCTGTGGCCGCTCGCGGTCGCCCGGCGCGTGCGGCTCCGTCGTCCGGTTCGGACGCCGACGAGGCGTCCGGCGCCGCGCCGGTCAGCCGGACGAACACGTCCTCCAAGCTGGGCTCGACGGTGTCGACGCGGTCGAGCGTCACGTCGGCCGCGTGCAACGCCTCGAACAGGTCGTACGCCGCGTCGCCGTCGGTGCTGACCGCCAGCGTCGGCGGGTCAGCGCTCGCGTCCGCGTCGGCGACGGCGAAGCGGTCGCGCAGGTCGGCGATCGTCGCCGGCGAGAGGTCGTCGCTCGCGATACGCACGCGGTAGTCGTCGACGGCGCCGAGCAGTCGCTCGACCGCGTCGTCGGCGACGATCGATCCCTCGGACATGACGACCACCCGATCGCAGACGTCCTCGACGACCTGCATGTCGTGGCTGCTCACGACGACCGTGACCTCCTCCTCCTCGGCGAGCCGGCGGATCTCCCGGCGCAGCGTCCGCGACCCCTCGACGTCGAGCCCGAGCGTCGGCTCGTCGAGGAACACCAGCTCCGCCCCGCCCGCGAGCACGCTCGCCAGCGACACCTTCTGTTTCATCCCCCGCGACAGCTCCCGGACCGGGGTGTCGGCCCTCTCGGTCAGTTCGAGCCGGTCGAGCAGGCGGTCGTGGCGGTCGGCGACCGAGTCGGGGGCGACGCCGCCGATGGTCGCGAAGTAGCGGAGGTTCTCCCGGACGGTCAGGCGCCAGTAGTCGTTGCGGGCACCCTCCAGCATCGCGTCCACGTTCGCGTACGCGCCCCGTCGTCCGTCGGCGGCGTCGCGGCCGAGCACGCGGACGGTGCCCTCGTCCGGGATGACGGTCCCGAGAATCGACTTGATCAGCGTCGTCTTCCCCGCGCCGTTGGGGCCGAGCAGCCCGACGATCGAGCCCCGCTCGACCGAGAGGGAGACGTCCTCGACCGCGTGGACCGCGTCCGCGCCGGAGCCGAAGCGCTTGGAGAGCCCCTCGACGGAGAACGCGGGCGTCGCGTCCGGGTCGGGATCTCGGCCGTCCCGCGTCGTCGATGCCATCGACCGGGATAGTCGCGCGTCGCGCATAAGGGGTGCGGCGACCGCGGCGGCGACGACGTAGGGTCCCACCGAAGGCTTATCCGGGTCCTGTTTGACGTGCGAGCGATGCCCCTCCACGACGACCTCGACGGCCGCAGAGCCCTCGGTGCCGCGCTCGGTTCGGGAGCGCTGGTCGCGTTCGCGTTCGTCGCGTTCGGGTGGCTCCGGCTGTCGATGGCCGGCAGAGCCCCGAGCGATCCAGTCGCGGTCCTCGGCGCCGTCGTGGTTCAATGGGTCGTGGCCACCGTGACGTTCGCCCCGTTCCTGTTGGCCGTCGTCGGCGTCGTCGCTCGCCCGACTCCCCGCGTCGTCGCCGGCGGGGTCGCCCTCGTCTACGGGGTCGACCTGCTGGCTACCCTCGGGGGGGCGCTGGCGACCGGGTTCCCGGGATCGGTCGGCCCCGCGGTCCTCGCCGTCCCGCTGTCGACGGTGGCGAGCCTCCTCGCGATCGCGGTCGCGGTGTGGCTCACCTACCACGGCGGCTACGACCGGCTCGCCGCGGCCGCCGAGGGCGCCGACCGGCACCCGCTGTTCGCCGCCCTCCCCGAGACGCGGCTCGGCCCGGAACTGCCCGTCAAGCGGGGGCTCGTCGCG
Source organism: Halobaculum roseum (assembly GCF_019880245.1). Taxonomy (NCBI): domain Archaea; kingdom Methanobacteriati; phylum Methanobacteriota; class Halobacteria; order Halobacteriales; family Haloferacaceae; genus Halobaculum; species Halobaculum roseum. The sequence continues at coordinate 2,300,787 of NZ_CP082286.1, read as the reverse complement.
GCCGGGCTGGGGGCGCTCGTCGGCGCCAGCGGTCTGGTGGCGGCCGACGGGATCGTGGAACTGCTCCGGACGGCGACGCGCGCGGGCGCCGGGTCCTCGATTTCGGTCACCGTCTCGGGGGCGTGGGTCTGGAACGTGGGGATCCCGGCGTCGCAGTTCCCGATCGAGTGGCTGTCGGAGGCGTCGTTCCTGCTCGCGGTGCTGTTCGTCACCGGGCGGCGCACCTCCGTCCGCGATCTCGGCAAGGGGATCGCCGTCATCCTCGGCGTGCGGTTCGCGACGGTGCTCGTGCCCGCACTCGTCGCCCCCGGCCGTCCGCTCGATCCGTGGGCGCCCTCGGGCCCGGCACTGGCGTCGCTGGGCGACGTGTTCCTGCTCGTCGGCGTCGCCGTCGCGGTGCGGTTGGCGCTCGGCGGCGACGGAGTCGACCGCGCTTCGGCCGACGGGACCGTCGACGGAACCGCCGGCGAATAGCCCACGAGACTGGGGCCGGGCTCGCCCCGTTTGGGCCGCCTCCGGGCGTCCGGCCCCGTGTCCGTGGCCGGATCGGCGGGTCGGTATCCGAGGCCCCCGATCGTCATCCGAGGTCCGAACCCGGTCGACGATACCGGAGCGATCACCGCCAACAGTTATCCATCCAGTGGCGCTAGCAGTGGGCAGTGAACAGGACCTCCGACCGAGAAGACATCACCGACCTGGGCGCCATCCGGCGAATGTACCGCATCACCGCCGACTACGAGCGGTCGTTCGACACGAAGGTGTCCGACCTGCTGGATCTCGGGCGGGCGTATCTGGGGGTTCGGGTCGGCTTTCTCACGGAGATCGCCGACGACGAACAGCTGATCGTCAACGCCAGCGGCGACCACCCGCTGTTACAGCCGGGCGAGTCGTGTCCCCTCGACAAGACGTACTGCCGACGGACGCTGTCGCACGACGACTCGCTCACCGTCCAGCACGCCGAGGTCGAGGGGTGGGAGGGGGACTCCGCCTACGAGCAGTTCGGGCTCGAGTCGTACATCGGGGCCAAGGTCGTCGTCGACGGCGACACCTACGGCACGTTCTGTTTCGCCGACACCGAGCCGCGGGAACAGCCGTTCAGCGAGCCGGAGTCGACGTTCGTGGAGCTGATGGCCGAGTGGGTGAGCTACGAGCTCTTCCAGAAGCAGGCGACCGAACGCATCCAACGCCAGCGCGACCAGTTGGAGGAGTTCGCCAAGGTCGTCTCACACGACCTCCGGAACCCGCTCAGCGTCGTCCAGGGATACCTGGACCTCGCGGAGGAGACCGGGGACCCCGAGCACTACGACCGGTGTCGGAACGCGCTCGACCGGATGGAGACGCTGATCGAGGACCTGCTGGTGTTGGCGCGGGAGGGGGAGTCGATCGCCGAGACGGAGACCGTCGACGTGGGCGAGGTGGCGCGCGACTGCTGGTCGTTCGTCGCGACCGAGGACGCGACGCTGAGCGTGGAGATCGACCGGCGGATCACCGCCGACGGCAGCCGGCTCCAGCAGCTGTTCGAGAACCTCTTTCGCAACGCGATCGAGCACGGCCGCGACGACGTCGCCATCCGCGTCGGCGAGTTGGCCGACGGGTCGGGCTTCTTCGTCGCGGACGACGGCCCGGGGATCGCGCCGGCCGACCGCGACCAGATCCTCGATCACGGTTACTCGACGGCGGAGGACGGGACCGGGTTCGGCCTCACGATCGTCACCCAGATCGCCGACGCCCACGGCTGGGAGGTGACGGTGACCGAGAGCGACGAGGGGGGCGCCAGATTCGAGATCTCACAGGTCACCTGAGACGCGTCAGGGCCCGACAGTCGCTCGATCTATCTCCGGATCCGGAACCGACAGGAACAACTATGGTATTTGTCACCAACGATCACGTGTCATGCGAGCAGCAGTCCTGCGCGAGCACGGGGAACCGCTCGACGTAACCGAGGTCGCCGATCCGGAGCCCGAGCCCAAGGGCGTGGTCGTCGAGGTCGAGGCGTGCGGGATCTGTCGGTCGGACTGGCACGGCTGGCAGGGCGACTGGGACTGGCTGGGCATCCAGCCCCAGCCGGGCCAGATCCTCGGCCACGAGCCGGCGGGCCGCGTCGCCGCCGTCGGCGAGGACGTGACGAACTTCGCCGAGGGCGACCACGTGGCCGTGCCGTTCAACCTCGGCGACGGCACGTGCATGCAGTGTCGGACCGGCCACGGGAACACCTGCGAGAACCCGATGCCGCTGGGGTTCGTCGAGCCGGTCCCCGGCGCCTTCGCCGAGTTCGTCCACGTGCCAGCGGCCGACCACAACCTCGTCCACCTCCCCGACGGCGTCGGCTCCGTCGACATGGCGGGGCTGGGCTGCCGGTTCATGACCGCCTTCCACGGGCTGGCCCACCGGGCGCCCGTCGAGGCGGGCGACTGGGTCGCCGTCCACGGCTGCGGCGGCGTCGGGCTCTCGGCGGTCCACGTCGCCGACGCCCTCGGCGCCAACGTCGTCGCCGTCGACCTCGACGACGACAAGCTCTCGACGGCCGAGGAGCTGGGCGCCGCCGAGACCCTCAACGCCGGCGACGCCGACAACGTCCCGGGGGCGGTGCAGGCGCTCGCGGGCGGCGGCTGTCACGTCTCCGTCGACGCGCTCGGCATCGCCGAGACGTGTCGCAACTCGGTGCTCAGCCTCGGGACGCGGGGGACGCACGTCCAGATCGGGCTCACTACTTCCGAGGAGGAGGGGATGGTCGGCCTCCCGACGGACGCGATGGTGATGAAGGAGATCGAGTTCGTCGGCTCGCTGGGGCTGCCGCCGACGCGCTACGACGAGATCTTCCGGATGGTCGCCCGCGACAAGCTCGATCCCAGCGCCGTCGTCAGCGAGACGGTCTCGCTAGACGACGTGAACGACAAGCTGTCCGCGATGACCGACTTCGGGACCGAGGGGATCCCGGTGATCGACGAGTTCTGACCGGCCGCCCCGGGGGTGTCGCAATCCGACGGCACCCACACGTACGGCCCGGGTCCGCGTCGCCGACGGTGGCCGCCAGCGTCACGGCGACGCGCCCGCCCCCGTCCTGATCGCGGGCGGGATCGGACAGTTCCTCGTCGCCGCCGGCCTCCGGGAGGGGTACCGCGCGATCCGGCTCAGGCGGGTGCGATCCGTCGCGGTCGCCGAACTCGGCGACGCGACGGGGACGGGCACGGTTCGGAGAGAGCCGAGCGTCCGGACGCGACGACGCGGGTGCCGCTGACCGGGAGCGATTGCCTCGGCTATCCCTGGCGCGTCACCGGCGTGGAGACCGTCAGAGGGGTCGACGGGAGCGTCGAGCGGTCGGTCCACCAGCTCGGGCGCGGCCGCGACGCCGTCCGGTTCCGGCTCGTCGACGACACCGGCGCCGTCGCGGTGTGACCGCGGGGCGTGCAGGGGAGACGGGATCGTCGACGGGATCCGGGGCGGTTTCCCGACCGGTCCCGGGGAGTGACCCCTGCAGGGCTCCGTCGGTGACCCGCGGGCGGTCGGTCGGGGTCACGTCCGCGAGGTACGGGACGGCGGTCACCCGCCGAACGCCGTCGGGTCCAACGGGTTCGCTTCCGCCCAGTACTCCGCGAACGTGTCCTCGGCCCACTCGTGGACCGCCGCGTCGTCGGTGTGGATGGAGGCCCGGAGGATCCCGCCGTCGTCCCGCACGAGCAGGTACACCGTCCCGTCCGCGATGGTGACCGCGACCGGCATCTCGTCGCGGGAGACCCTGATCGCCGCGTCCTCGTGGTCGACCAACGCCCGCAGCGTCGCCCAGAGGCGGTCGTCGGCCGCGAGCGCCTCGATCGCGCCCGGGGAGAGCACGGCCTCGAACGTCTGTTCGCCCGCGGTGACGCGGTCGTGCGTCGTCGCGAGGCTCTGTTCGTTGAGCGTGTGCGAGAACGCGCGCAGCGTCTCGGCACCCTCCATTCCCTCGAGCACGCGCTGGAGCGGTGCGCTCGGACGTGTGCGGCTCGGAACGGTCACCGTCGCGTCGTGGAGCCGACGCAGGTCGAAGCCGAGTTCCGCCGCCGGGAGATACGCCACCACGTCCCGGAGCTTCCCCTCCGTTTCGAGGACCCTCACCAGTTCGTCGATCCCGTCGGCGACCAGCGATCCGGTGGCGGTCGCGACGTACTCGCGTCCCGTCTGCTCGACCCACGAGCGCTCGGTGAAGTCCTCGAGGATCCGGCCGAGCGTCGCCTGGGACGCCCCCGTCGCCGTCGCGAGCGCTCGCCGCGTGTGCGGCTCCGTCGCCAACAACTGCAACACCTCGACGCGGTTGGTCGAGCGGGCGAGGAACTCGATCTCCTCGAGCGGGCGCTCCATACGCGATCCAGCGGCCACCGGAGTAAACCAGCTTCGCTCCGCGGCGACGTTTCACGCCGTGCAACGCTGTCGCGGGCTGCGGATCGTTTCCCGTCGTGGAACATTTTCTGAGTTTCGTTATATATCTCCGTCACGTACCGTGTATCGTGACAGAAGTGCCGCGAGTTAGTGCCCGTTTGTCCGCCTTCGCTATCGGGGTGAGCGGGTAGCGTGTTCACGCGACGGACCGGGGCGTGCTTCGTCGTCGCGGCGGGGCTCTTCGGCGGGACCTTCGTTGCGGCGAAAGCCGGACTGGCGCATCTCCCGCCGCTGTTGTTCGTGGCCCTCCGGTTCGACATCGGCGCGGTCGTCCTGGCGGCGTTCGCGGCGACGCATCGCTCCCGGGCGCAGTTGCGTCCGCGGACGACCGGCGACATCGTCGGCATCGTGGCGACCGGCGGGCTCGTCGTCGGGCTCACGAACGCGCTGTTGTTCCTCGGACAGCAGTACGTGAGCAGCGGCGTGGCGGCCGTCGTATTCAGCCTCAACCCGATCCTGACGCCGGTGTTCGCCACGCTCCTGCTCGGCAGCGAGCGGCTCTCCGGCCGGGGTGTCGCGGGAATGGGACTGGGACTCGTCGGCGTCGTCCTCGTCGCCGACCCCGATCCGTCGGCGCTGCTCGCGAACGGCCCCGGCGTGCCGCTGCTGTTCGGCGCCGCCGCGGTCAGCGCCTTCGGTGCCGTGGTGATCCGCCGCGCGGACACGACGCTGTCGAGTACGGCCCGCACGATCTGGGGTGTGCCGCTGGCGGCCGCGCTCTCACACGGGCTGAGTGTCGCCGCCGGCGAGTCCGCGACCGGGCTGACGGTGCCGCCCGCCGCGATGGCGGCCCTGCTGTACGTCGGAGTGTTCTCCGGTGCGGTCGCGTATCTCGCGTACTTCGCGCTGATCGACGAGACCGACGCGACGCGGGCGAACCTGCTGTTTTACTTCGTCCCGGTCGTCTCGGCGGTGGGCGGCTGGGCGCTGCTCGGGGAGACGCTCTCGGCGCTGTCGGTCGTCGGCTTCGGCGTCATCTTCGCCGGGTTCCTCCTCGTCAGCGGGCGCGGGGCGACTCCGTCACGGGTGCTCCGTCGTGTGGCCCCGAGGCGGGTCGCGGACGACGACCCGGCTTGAACGACGCGTGCTCGGAGCCACCCGATACGCCGGTCGATCTGGTGAACTCGGGGCCGCTCCCGACGGAGCTGGTCACGCTCCTTTGAATGCTGTACGAGCACCGCGGCGTCGTCCTGTTCTCCGGATCGATGGGCGTCGGGAAGACGACGCTGCTGAACTATGACAGTCACCATCTACTAATAGCTCTCATCGCTCGACAATCGAACTGGCGCGAGGTTTCTACCTCACGTCAGGAAGCCGCTTAGTCGCTGAACAACATCTTCATCAATATCGGATAAGAGGTATCCACGGCAACGAATATACGGTTCCTCAGTTGCGTCTCCGGTAGTCTTGTAGTGAGCAAGAATATCGAGATTTTCAGTCCGCTCGTTATACGATAATCCCGATTTTCCACGCACCACATCTAAGTCGTCAGTATCACCATCTTCAGGAATTACTGCCATCTCTGGGCCTGCGACATAACTTCTAACTGCCACTTCATCAATTTTCGATGGTTGAGTCTTCAGTAGTACCATCGTTAGGTCATCGGTTGCTTCCTTGGCCGGGTTCAACTGCTCCATCTTTTCGGTCACCGCTGAACGAACCGGGCTTGATTCAGGGTCCATATCAAGAGAGTAAATGTCCCCGATAGCCGCTGGTTCGGAGGGGTCCGGATGTTTTAGCTCAATCCAGATGTTCTCTCCCGCGATAGAAACACGGTAATCAGTGACTTTTGAGGACTCTGGTACCTCCGGTTCGAACTCAACATTATCAGGGCCGAATTCGCTGCGTAAAGCTCGCAGCACCTCAATCTCAGCGATTGCACTCTCGAAATTCGAGCGGTCTAATATACCGTGCCGAAGGTTCGAGGTAAGGTCACTATCTGATTCCATATCTAGCGCGGCGAAACACTCGTCATAATACCTGAGAAGGGCTATCTTGTCAAGACAGAATTTAGCATTTCGTTTGTCAGACTGCTCCGCATCATCAGAATTCACGATTTGCCTACACTCCTCCTCGGTGTGTTCGTAGGAAAGCCGGTACGCTAACGGATGCTGATTCTGCTCCAGTAAGGTATCAAGCCACGTCTCTTGGGCCGTTAAGAACTTTTTCAGATTCGGATATAATTCGAGGTTTTTCTGGATTCGCTCTTTGCTGATCCCGCGTCCCTCGTAATAGATGTCCTTGGTCAAATTATGGACCTTTGCAATTTCGGAGTTCCCAAGGCCACTGTCGTTCGGTTCTACACCATTCGATTTAGCGATTCTCTGGAGTGTCGATTTCAACAGCTGAATTTCATCAGCAAACTCTTCGTTCGGTTTCTCACTATCTCGGTTATACTGTTTGAGAATCAAATCAATAGCTTGCCAAAAGAAATACTCATGCGTCTCTTTCCATTCCTCAAGTTGTTCAACGAGTTCTGATTCATGCCCACGGTACAGATAGGGAACAATCCGTGAGAGATAATGCGACTCGGTTACTTCCTCTTCCTCGATTATCGACTGTATGAAATCATTGACGACTGCCATATCTGCGTTTGAGATCGCCATGAGGCCATGACGGAGGTCAGAATCAGGCCCCACATTTTCCTTTGCCAGAACATACACAGTTTCGAGGCAGTCTCTCTGATTGCTCTCAACACAGTCCCCAATTATTTCAGAGACGTAATAGAGGCCTGTGCGTGGGATAGAACTTGCATTCTGGCGAATTTTGGCGAGCCTCTCGCTGCACGACATGTCCTCGTCTTGCTGAAGCTCCAAAAGGTCGAACAGTTCACTCTGGTCAGTCATTGGCGTACTTAACGAAATTGGCGATAAATAGTTTGTTGAGATTACATACACCTATGGTTAGAACTCTGGAAGGCATCAACTACATAATAAACCGATTAAAAACACAGATACCGCGTCGGTAGATGTTGTTTCGGTAGAGGTCTTCGATGTCCTCGTAGTAGGTGTGAAGGTACGCGTGAATCGGCTCCTTCATCGAGCCCATCTCCACCGAATCTCCGTGTATGTACTTCACCAGTTCTCCGTTCACGTTCTGCTGGACTCGCCACCAAGTTGTGAAGCGGTGATCAGAGAGGCCCAGCGGCTGAGATTCAAATACGAACACCGGACCAACCGGCGGTGAGATGGATACCATCACCGAACACGGCGTCACACCGACTGAAAGCGGTCGGTCCGGCGGACTAGCCGCCGGAACGAACGTGCTCGGCGCCGACGGGAGTTGCCCGGTCGACCAACTCGTGCGTGGGGACCGTATCTACACGATGGAACCCCTGAGTCGGACGATGAAACTGAAGCGAGTCGTCGACGTGGACCGTATCGAACCTGCGGCGGCGGTCGACATCGACGCGCAACGAGCGCGGCTCCGGCTGGCACCCGGCCAGTACGTGCCGTTCGTGACCGACGACATCGACCTGGTTCGCTACCAGCGAGCGGATCGACTGGACGAGCGGCATCGCTATCGGTTCATCTCCGAGTGGACCCCTCTCGGGAGGTCCCGAACGGAGGTCGTCGACCTCACGGACCACGCGACGGAGTACGAGATCGTCGCGCAGTACGACGGGTCGCACGGGCATTCGTTCCGAGCGGCACTCCCAGCGGGGTGTGAACCGAAACGGCGACACAAACAGGTCGGCTACGCGTTCGATCCCGCGACCTTCGACACCTACCGGGAGGCCATCGACGCGGAGTCGACCGCGCTCGGGATCCGAACGGGAGCAAAGGAGCGCCCACGACCGTACCGGTTTGCGGGCGATGACTTCATTCAACTGCTCGGCTGGCTCGTGACGGAAGGGTCGATCTACACCGGATCGGACCGGAACAGTGCCTCGGTCAAGATCGCTCAGGAGACACCGCGGTACCGCGACACGATCAGACGCCTCCTCGATCGGCTCGGAATCGCCTATCGGGAGGACGATCGGTCGTTCAGAATCGGCTCGAACTGCTACGGCCGGATCTTCTCGCGGCTGTGTGGATCGGACAGTCGCTCGAAGCGGCTCCCGTCGCTCGTGTGGGACTGTTCACCCGCACAGAAGCGCCTGCTGCTGGAAACGTTGCTCGCCGGCGACGGGAACGAGAAGCGCACCTACTACACGGTCAGTGACCGGCTCGCGGGCCACGTGCTCCGACTGTGTGTTGAAACGGGCGTCACGCCGGCGTACCATCGCCGCGACGACTGGCGGGTGTACTGTCGCCACGTGCCGAGCGGGTTTGAGGAGCCGACGCACTGTTCGTGGGTCGATGCGACGCGTCCCTACTACCGGATCGTCGTCGAGGATTACCCGCTCGTGCTCGCCGGACGGAGCGGCACGTTCCAATGGCTCGCCGCGGCCGGCGTCGAATAGGGCACGCGCATCCACCCGAATTCGCCTCGGAGAATCCGACCCGGTGTGATGGTTCCGGGTCTCCCGCAAGCGGGTTACGGCCCTCGAACCGACTCCGTGAGTTCAACCGGTGTACAGCTGACGGCGACAGTCTCGACCAGTTCGACACCGACCGTCTGCCACGGCTGATCGGCTTCGTCCCGACGGAACTCGCTTCGGCTCCAACAGCCGCGCTCCGGGTTCGGCGCGAACACCACCTTCCGTTGATCACCCGATTCGTGTTCGAATTTGAGTTCGATCTCGTGGGCGGTCATCACAGATCTCCGAGCGGATACCGGCGCAGGATCGTCCCACACGCCTGACACTGCTCGATACGGGAATCGTGTGCCGGTTCGTCGCTACGGCGGATCGCCTCGCGAGGATGCTCGCAGGTTCTGACGCGGCCGACTCCGAGCGGATCCCAGTCCGGTTCGGTTCCTGCAGCGATACGCCTGAGTCGAGCGACCAGTGAATGTACGCGCACTGCACCCGTCGGGGTGCCCAAAAACCGACCGCGCGGTCATCACCGCCAGGGGAGATATCGCGAGAGTCGGGACGATTCCTGCTGTGCGAGTTCGCGTTCGAGTTCCTTTCGGCGCGTCCGCTCGACGGCGAGTTCCTCCCGGAGCCGTTCCGTCTCCTGCTCGAGCTTGGCCAGTTCGGCTCGAAGATCCGCGAGCGCGTCTCCGGTCGTGTCCGCGACCGACCCCTCGTCGCCGCTGCCGGCTGCTTGCTCCGATGCCCGATCCTCAGCGCTCGTGACCGCAAGAGGCGTCCAGCCTTCACTGGAACTCTCATCGTAGTACTCGTCCGTTCTCGCGATCGCGCGTTCGATCGTCCGCTCACCGTACGTCGCGCCGTCGCTGAAGTGGACCTCGTCCCACTTCTCGCGATACAACCCCGACTCCCGGAACAGGCGATCCATCTGGTCGGGGTCGCCGCCCGTCCAGAACGCCAGCAGCGAACACAGCGCCATGTCGGCCTCCGAGTGGCTCGGATAGCCCGCAGTGGACCCACGCCAGAGGCGCCGGAACTTCGGGCCGTTGGCGGCGTCGCTCGCACGGTCAATGAGGTCCGCGTCCGAGAGTCTGTTCCCCGGCCCCTGCTTCCCCGATCGGGAGGCCGACGAAGCGGCGGCGTCGGATCCCGACGTGCTCGCGGCGCTCGTGTCCGGTGCCACGTACGCCGAGTGGACGGCGGCGAGCGCTTCGGGTCGCTCGGCAACGTGATCGGGCGTGCCGTCGACGCGGTCGCCGGTGACGGTGAAGTATCGTGCCGAGTCGTACAGCTCCACGTCGCCACGTCGGTTCCGGCCCCGGGGCAGGTCGCCGGCGACGATGACGTGGATGCCGGTCCCCGAGGGACTCACCTCGGTATATGAGTTCAGCTGCTCGACGATATCGTCGGCCGATTCGGAAAGGGCACCCGTGTCCGGATCCCGGCAATCGTCGAGGTCGACACCGACGAGCGGATCGTCGTCGGTGAAGACGAAGCCGACCCCTGCGTCGCCCGTATCGACGGCGTGGTCTCTCGCCACGGACAACGACCGCCACGTGTCCGGATCCGTCGCGGAGGCGTACCCGCCGCCCGGCTCGATCGGGACTTTCGTCGACTTGTCGTCCCGCTGTTCGCTGCGCCAACACACCCACTGGTCGCGGTCTGTCAGCGTCTCCGGCAGGCGGTCGGCGGTCGGAACCGGCGGGTCAGTCATCGGCGGCCACCTCCCCGGGGTCGTCGGCGAGCGGGCCGTCCGCCTGCTGCGGGTCGTGGGTGATCACCTCGTGTTCCCGCGGCAAGGCCCGGACCTCCATCCCGCGCCACTCGCCGTCCACACCGAGCAACGCCTGCGAGTAGCCGGCCTCCTCGTCGCCGGGCGTCGCCGTCTGGACGAACCGCATCTGCGGGTGGTTCAAGCCGAACTCGTCGGCCCACTCACTGTCCATCCCGTCGAGCTTGTGGAACTGCTTGATCGCACACTGGTCGAGGATCATCTCCGCGGTGTCGTGCTCGAAGAACTCGTCGACGGTCTGGGTCACCAGTCGGATCGACAGGTCGTGGTGGCGGTGGTGCCGGAAGATCGTCTCCAGATACGACAGCGTCGCCGCGTCCTTCATGAGGTACCGCGCCTCGTCGATGACAAAGACGACCTCCTGGTCCGTCTCCTTGGCTCGCTCGTACACCAGCGAGATGAGCAGTTCCATCAGGAGACTCGTATGCCCGCCGACCTGCCCGCCCTGCTCGGCCAGATCGAGATACACCAGCGACTCGTCGCGGATGTCGAACTCGCTGTGGCGACCGAGCTGTTCGAACTGCCCGTCTTCGGCGAAGGGCCGCAGTTGGTCGAGCAGCCACACCGCGTCGTCGGCGATCTTCTTCGCCTCGTCGTCGGTCCGGATCACGTATTCGCCGGGAGCGTCGGCCATCTCCGCGAGAATATCGAGCATGTCGCGGACGGTCGGACTCTCCCGGTCGTGGGTGGAGACGTCCTCGGTGATGCCCTTCCGCTCGTACGCCGCCGTGAGCGCCGTCTCCAGCGTCGTGCGGCGGTCACCCAACTCGACGCCCCGCGTGGCGAACACGTTGGTGAAGAACGCCAGCGCCCGCTCTTGACGCTCCTTCAGCGGGCTCGCGTCGTCGCCGCGAGCCTCCAGCACGTGCTCGGGCGTCGGCTTGATCTCCAGGGGGTTGAGACCGAGCGTGCCGCCGACGGTGATCCGCCGGCCGCCGAGTGCCTCACAGACGCCGGCCCAGTTGGTGAGCGGTTCGAGGACGATCCCGATCCGGTCGTCGGACTGCGACAGACTCCGGATGAAGTTCTGTTTCGCGCTGTAGGACTTCCCCGAGCCGGGGTCGCCGACCGTAAACATCGCGTAGCCGTCCTCGCGGGCGAACGGGTCGACCACGAGCGGACTCCGCGTGTCCTTGTGCACGCCGAACTCGACGCCGCCCTCCTCGAGGATCGTCGGCGAGTGTGGCGACGCGAGGAGGGCGCCGACGGCGCCGCCGAGGGCGATGGAGCCGCGATCGAGCGGGTCGCCGCCGATGGGTGCGGCCGCCTGCAGCGCCCGGTCTTGGAGACACACCGCCGTCGCCGGCTCCAGCCGTGCCGGCGGGTCGCGCACCGCGGTGCGGACGGCGGCGACGGCGTCCGTGAGGTCCTCGCGGGAGTCCGCCCGGACGGTGATGAACAGCGACTGGGAGAACACACGCTGACCGTTCTCGACCGCCTTGTACGTGGCCGTCGCCGCCGCCGCGCGGTCCTGCAGGTACGACTCCCGCACGCTGCGCTCCAGATCCGCGTCGGCCTGCAGGTCGTCGGCGGCCGCTTGAAGGCGGTCGCGGGCCCGCTCCTGGGGCAGCGGGTCCACGTGGACCGTCAGATCGAACTCGATGTCGGTCAGCTCGAACAGGCCGCTGAGGTAGCCGTCGGTCGGATGGTCGGGGTACGCCGCGACGGTGAGCGTGGTCGTCCACTGGTCGCCGACCCGTGCCGCACGCGGCTCCCACTCGACGGCTTCGGGCGCGAGCGCCGTTCGGTGCCGGTCCGCCAGCGTGTCGAACGCAACTGCCTCCTCACGACCTGCGTCGACGGTCTCTTCCGCGAGAAGATCGCCGAACGTCTGTGTATCGCCCCGGCCGGCCAGCCACTGTCGGAGCCGGGCAAAGACGACGAGGAGGGTAACACCTCCGACGCCGTAGACGAACAGTCCCTCAGGTGAGAGCGGCCGTGGCAGCGTTTGTAGCGCCGCCACGAGGTCGGCGATCGCCGCCTGCATCAGTCGTCCTCCCGCCGGCGGGCGCGGCCCGGCGCCGGCGCCGTCGCGAGCAGCCGCTCGGCGTCGTCGTACTCGGGCCCGTTCCAGAACTCCGCCGCGAGGACGAACAACTCCAGCGTCGAGAGCCGGCGATGCTCCCAGTCGGCCATCGGCTCGACGAGGTCGTGCTCCAGCGTGTGCAGGCGGTCACAGAGGCGGTCGTACATCGCCTGCCGACGGGCGGCCGGTCCACCCCCAGTCGGCCGGGAGAGGAGGGCCGCGACGACCACCCCGACGACCGGGATGGCGGTGAGCCGGTCGCGGACGGAGGATTCGCCGTGGCGGCGACTCGCAACGTCCGACGGGGTGACGGTGACGCCGAGGTAGTAGCGGTGCCGGGTGGTGTCCGCCAACTCCGCCGGTCGCCGGTCGCGGTACTCCTTCAGGAGCGCGGCGAAGGCGTCGTTGCTCGCCACGTCGGGGTCCGCCTGCCGGTCGGCGAGGCGGTCGACGAGGCGGTCCGCCGGGAACGCGCGGGTCGTCGTATGGACCGTCAGCGGGAACTCGAGGTCGTTGTTCGCGAACCGCGCGCCGGTCGCCTGGAGCTGTTCCCAGTCGCCCGACATCGCGAAGTCCATGTTGCCCGGCCGAACGGTGATGAACGCTTCGAGCGCGCCGTCCTCCCGTTCGATGACGCCCGTCCCGGGCCACGCTCGTGCGACGTTCGTGAGGTCCTGCGTCCGCTCGTCGGGGATGAACGGGGTGTAGGGCACCGATTCGCCGTCCGTACCGGAGTGGTCGGCCCCGGCCGGCTGCGAGAGCGTGTACCGCGGGCGACACAGGAGATACCGACCCACGTCCCGGAGCCACCTCGAGGCGGTCAGGTGACGCGGAGCGGCGTACACCGCCGCGACACCGACCACGAGGCCGAGCAGAGCGAGCGGAACGACGAGCGGGTCGAACAGCACGCTCCCCGCCAGTAGTCCCGCGACGGGAAACCCGACGAGAACGCCGAAGTCACCCTCGCGAAGGTTCACCAGCGGGATCCGGTGTGCTTCCCCCAGTTGGGTCATGATACGACGGTCGGCTGCGGTGGAGTCGGAACTCATCGATTAGGTGCGCCCCGGGTCGTTCTCTGGACGACGGTAGGCCGGGATCCCCCCGTCGCCGGACCGGTCGGTCGCGACGTTGTCCTGGGTCGTCGTCGTCGATGCGCCGCGTTGTGACGACCCGCCGTCAGTGACGCGCTGTACGGCCGCGTAAGTCATGCCGGTACGCGGGCCGAAGCGGGCGGTCGTCGCCGCGGCCCCGCCCCCGACGGTCGCACCCACCCCGGCGACGAGCCCGAGCGTCGCGGCGGTCCGCCCGGTCCGTGCGAGCGCGCCCGTAACCAGCGGCGCGGCGTACCGGAACGTCTTCCACGTGACGTACAGCCCCACCACGGGCAACGAGATCGCGACGACGTAGCCGAACAGCGGTCGGGTCGGGGAGACGACGGGATCGCCGCCGAACAACAACCCGTAGCCACGGAACAGCACGGCAGCCGGGATCGGCAGGACCGCGAGTGGGATGAACTGTCTGCAAAAGCGGGCGGCGATCCGCGAGACCACGGGGAGGTTGCCGAACGCGAACGCGAGGCCGATCGGCATCCCGTACAGATAGACGTACAGGAGGACTTCCCGCAGGAAGAAGATCGCTTGGAGAGTCGAAAGTGCGACAGCACCAACGCTCGTGAGTCCGAACGTCATTACGGGGTTCACTGCGGACGTAGGGAGTAATTCCAGAACACCCGCGCCGATTTGTGTGACGTTCGGGATTATCCCGATGATCAATCCATTGACGAAGTACAGTGTGAGTACGGCGATCCAGTACCACGCAACGATAAGACAGCCACCAGTCCACGCATTACGGCGTGTTCGCCGGTCGCGTTGTGGAGATCCAAAATGGAATACCCGGACGAAATGGCGTCCCTGAACGGAGAGGAATAGAATGATGAGCGCTAGAATCATCACTTCCCCGCCGACGACGGTCTGATAGACATCGTACCACGGGGTAGTACCTGGCTCCGGAGAATCGAATACGACCTCCAACCCAGTCCCGTCGGGGAGCGGTGTTTCAAACAGCTCCGTAGTAAGTTTCTGATATCCCTCAACGAGCTGTTCTCTGAACCATGCAGTTATCTGACCGAGGATGTCTTTGAACCACTCAACACCGTAATCGGAGAGTGGAATCTGCACCATCAGTCACTCCTCCCGTCTGTTGATCGCGATGTCACAGTTGTCCGATGTAGGGCGGTAGCTCGCATCGAACGCTGCCTCAGTTATTTCAGACCGTACCGTGTCCTCCACTTGGACAATCACGGTACTCTCCTCCGGCATTGAGGAACAGGTTCGCTCCTGCCCTGCGAACGAGAACGGTATTGTACTCGAAAATAGCCGCACGGATTCCTCGACAGGAATTAGCACGTAGTCCCGTTCACCAACTCCTTCGTCCGCATCGAATATCCCACTCTTACGGGATGAATCG
Organism: Halobaculum roseum; assembly: GCF_019880245.1. NCBI lineage: Archaea > Methanobacteriati > Methanobacteriota > Halobacteria > Halobacteriales > Haloferacaceae > Halobaculum > Halobaculum roseum. The sequence goes on along the minus strand of NZ_CP082286.1, from coordinate 2,285,670 downwards.
CGGACGTCTTCGGTGACATTCGGAACGTCGCCAGTGAAGATGAGATTCTGAACAGCAGTCGGTCCAGTCCCTTCGTTTCGTACTACGACCGTACCCGCATATGGCTCGAAATTGTCTAAGGAATCAGGCATCACGTCGGGATTGTTCGCGCCGACGCCCAGCTCCTCGATGACGAGGTCCGGCTCCAACGTGATCGACGCGGTCGCGCCGGCCTCGGTGGTCACCTCGTAGGTCCCGGGCACGTACCGGACGCCCAGGTCGACGGTGAGTCGCGTCTCCCCCGTGACGACCGACAGCGACCGTACGCGGGAGCCGTTCGGCGCGATTACGTTTACTTGCTCGACCTGACTGTCTTCCCGGAGTTCGATCACGAGATTCGTGCCGCGCATCGCGAGGCGTTCGAACGGGCCGTCCGGATCCGTCGACCCGCCCGGCGAATCCGACCCCGTCTCCGAGGGCGAGCCACCGTCACGCTGACTACATCCTGCGAGGCCGACAAGCGTGCTCCCGGCGACGGCGAGCAGGCGCCGGCGGGGCATTCGGTCGGTCATGGCTCCACCTCCCCGAACCGGACCAGCCGTCCGAGTCGGCGCCCCGCATACAGCGCGAGCGCGAACGGGAGCGCCCACTGGAGCGTCCGCCCGAGCAGGCGTAGCCACCCCGCCGGCGTCGCCAGCGGGTGCCAGCGGGCGGTCGCACTCGTCCCGACGTACGCCGGGTGGTGTGCCACCCACGAGCCGGGCACATACTCCACCGTGTACACGCCGGGCTCGGAGACGGTCACCATGGCGACGCCCGAGACGTTCGTCCGCACCCGCTCGCCCGCGACGGCGACATATCCCTCGCGGGTGGCGGTCGACGGGATCTCGAACGGCGCCTCGGGCCGGCGGAGGGCGATCGGCTCGCCGGTGACGGCATCGGTCAACACGATGCGCAGTGTCGCCCCGTCATCGTCCTGGTCGACGATCTCCACGGTCAGATCGCTGCGCCGGAGCTGTCGCGTCTGCCCGGTCTCGTCGATCGGCACGTCGACGCCGCGAACGATCCCGACCGCCTCGACACCCTCGGCGTGGGCTGGCGCGGTGCGGACGGCCAGCCCGTACGACGCCGTGTACTCGCGTTCGACCACGTCGACGGAGACGGTATCGGGAAGCGATGCCGCCGGCGACCGGCGATCGCGCCCCCAGACATCGGTGATCCGGGGGTCGCGGCCGGTCGGCTCGCTCCGGGGGCCGAGCCGGGAGGGATACGCGTGGACCGCGACCGGCAGGGCCGGGGACTCGATCTCCCGGGTGCCGGTCCGGCTCGACCGTTCGAGCGTGTCCCATCGAACGTCGCGGGCAGTGTAGAAGCGCCAGACACCCCGCACCTGTCGGTCGCCCTCGGCGCCGAACCGGAGGCCGAGCCACGGCGCCGAGTGGAACGCCGCGAGGAGGCGGTCCCCCTCGGGCGTTCGCCCGCGGGCGAGCGCGATCGTCGGCGTGTACGGCTCGATCGCCCGACGGTCCCGGACCGTCACCGTCTCCGACACGGTTCGCGGCGTCGTATTCGCGGCCGTCCCGTTCGGAAGCTGCGGTCGGTCGAGGCGAAGCTCGGCACGGATCGTGGCGACGAGGACGAGCGAGTCGACATCGTCAGTCAACGTGTAGTTGATCGCTGGCAGCGCGGTCCCGTTCGTTCGCGCGAGCGTGGTTCCGTCACCCGTCTCCAGGCGAACCGACTCGATCCGACTGCTCGCGAGCGTGTAGTCGGCCGTCGTGTTGTTGTCCGACTCCGCGCCGGGGACGGCGACCCGGTAGTCCACCAGCCCCCGAACCGTCCCGTTCGGGGCGACGTATTCGGTCGTCTCGGCCCGGGTCCGGTGGACAGTCGTGGACGGGGTGATCGCGAACAGCGTCGCATGGGCGTCCCGGATATACCGGCCGTCGGTGAGGGTCGCGTGGGGCGGATGTACTGAGACGTTCGCGTCGCCCGGCGTGGCATCGCGATGGTCCGCCCGCGTCCAGCGTGCCGCGGTGTCGGGCGGCCGCCGGAACGTGATATCGCTGGCGTTGGCGAGCTGTTCGCCGGCCGAGCGCAACTCGTTGTAGCGCCGTTCGTACTCACTGTTCGTGACGTAGCCTGAGTCGTTGTCCCGGCTCCACAGCGACGCCGCCTCCGCCTCGGTCAGCCCGTGGGTTTCCTGCTGGGGTGACGGCGGGCGCCCGGCGGCGACGGCGACCAGACTCCCGACGAGCATGACGATGAGGGCCGCAGCCGACAGCGAGGATCCTCGGCGCATCGGTCAGAAGGGGATGAGATCGACACACTCGGCGATCGGGAGGTCCATCGCGGTGCCGCCGACGGTGAACAGCGGTCCGAGCACGACCAGCGTGAGCGCCGACCGGCCGGCGCCGCGCTTGTGCTGTTTGATCTTTGCCTTCTGCTCGCGACCGAGCGTGAACATCTCCATGAGGGCGTCCGCCTGCCAGACCACGAGCAGGCCCATGATCCCCAGCCCGGTGGTGATCTGCACGAAGCCCTCGATCATGTTGGCGAGCGTGTCCGACTCGTCAGTACAGACGGGGTTCGTCGGCTCCTCGTCCTGCGCGGCGACCGTCCCGCTGGCGGCCACCACGAGGAGCACGAGACAGACGCTCACTCGCACCACCGCGGTCCGATCGGGGAGCACTGTCCGTCGATCCGAGCGTTCGCAGTCCGTCGAGGATCGCCCGTCCCCCGCCAGCGGGTGTCCGGTGGAGGGGTCGTCGTCGAGCGGGCGACCGTCACAGCCTGATGCCATCGGTCGAATTCTGCCACCGACGGCGAAGTACTCACGGCGTCCCACAGTGTGAGGATCTCTGAACGGTTCGGCAGAGGATATTTAACCAGCCTTGTGGTGTAATCAATTGAGCAATGAACGGACCCTGGGGGGTCGTTCGAGAGCTGTCCGTCTCCCACACGGATCCGGATCGAGTCGATTTACTGTCGGTCCTCGAGTGTATGGGTGGCGGCGCATCGCCGACCGAGGTGGCGACCGAGTGTGACGCGTGCCGGAAGACGATCTACCGTCGCCTCGACGAGTTCCAAGCGATCGGGTTCGTCGTCGACGACGCGGACACCGGGTACCGAACGACACGGGCCGGCGTGAAAGCCATTGCCGCGTATCGGCGCGTCGCGACACAGACGGACCCGACTGCGATCGCCTATCTCGCGAAATCCGACTCCAGACGCGCACTCCTGCGAGCGCTCGTGGGCGGGGCGGCCGACAAGGCGACGCTGGCCGCGGACGACCAGCTTCCCTCGCGAGCGACCGTCCACCGGGCAGTCGCCCGACTCGACGAGCTCGGCTGGGTGGAGCGAACGGCCGACGGCCGGTTCACCGCGACACAGCGCGGCGCCGTCGATCTGGAACGGATCGACTGGCTCGTCGATGCGATCGAACAGACGATCGCGAAGGCGCCGGCGCTCCGGACGATGAGCTACTGGGCCGACCCGCCGTTGCAGGCGCTCGACGGCGCCGACCTCGTCGTGGAGACGCCCGACGCCCCCCACGCGATGCTCGATGCTGCAGTGGAGGCCGCCGGGATCCGCGACGGCGAATTCCATCACGCACGGACGATCATCCCCGTGTGCATTCCGGTGCTGTTCGATCTGTTCGGCAGAACGACCGACGGGACCGCACGGCAGCAAGTCATCTTCGATCGACGGGCGTACCGCGACCTCACACACCCGGATCGGCTGCAGTACCTCGCGGACGCGGTGCTGTCCTCGAATGTCGACGTGCGGGTCCACCCGGAGCCACTGTACACCGGGCTCACGATCTTCAATCGGGAGACGGTGATGGTGGGCGGATCGACACGCCACGAGCGGAACGCGGCGGTCGTCGGGGAGCCCGACGCGCTCCGCCGCTGGGCGGAGACGACGTTCGATGACCTGTGGGCGGAGAGTCACCTGCCCAGCGGGCGGGTGCGCGAGTGGCTTGATCGGGCAGGCCCCTCCCCGCTGGGGTAGCGCGGCGGTACCAGACGTGTAGCTCGGTGGAGTGAGTGTCGCCAATGCGGTCGGCTGGGAGGTGACCTGAACTGGTAGTAGCGCATGCGGTGTTCGAATCGAGAGATCTAGGGTCTAGCGTTCGCTTGGTGTTGAATACAGCGGGTGAACTTAGCAATTGATGGCCTCTGGATTTGTTGGTATCCTATTGGTGAAGTTTTAAATCGTCAAAGGTGACAGGGAACTGTATGAAACGGCGAACACTTCTCGGTTCGACGATACCGCTCCTTCTGGCGGGTTGTAGTGAAGGTACAACAGGTGGGCGTGATTCTGGCACAACAGATACAGTAACCAGCACCAGTACACCTGCCCCCACGGAAACGCCAACTGCAACGGAGACTCCAACCCCAGAACGTCAACCCCCGAAGGTTAACGAGGTTAGTCTAATCACGGAATGGGAGAAGTTTGGAGACGTTCTAGATAAACAGATTGAGGGAGCGGCACCAGGTACCAATATCGTCGTTGGATACAGATATAATATTCAAATACACGACGGGGTCCACGATATAACAAAACAAGCACGAATCTACGACTCAAGCGATACTCGTATCACCCAGGCTTCCAGCGAGGACCGCCAATTAGTCGATTCATCCGGGTATCAGGAATGGGAGGGGACATTCTATTTCGACACTACGGATTGGGAAATAGGCAATTACGAGGCGGAAGTAATCGTCCGCGACAACGTTACCGGAGATGTTTCTAAAAGCAAATCGGGCGAGTTCAGCCTCAATTCTCCCCTAACTGGGAATGATGCCTCTCTTGTGAGCTATGATGGGCCTGACACTCTCCAATCTGGTGAAGAGTATAGTTACTCACTCGATCTCCAGAATAACTCCAACCGAGACAGTAGCATCATTTCACCATTATCTGTGAAACGCGGAGACAGCGACTGGTACACCTACCCCGACAGTATGTTTCGACTCACGATTCCGTCTAATGAACAGCGTACTTGGGAATCAGAAACAGCAACAGCGCCCAGCGATAAGGGAGTCTATACGTACAGAATAGACGATATTGGGGAAACTTGGACGTACGAGATTGTTTAATTGGCTATTCAATATGACAACTCTTAAGGCTTAGAAGAATACTCCTCGCCGATTCCGGTCACGATTTCCGCACTGTCGAGTAGCGTCGAGATAATGTTCTCCGCGGCTGAGTCAGAGGATAGATACGCAGAACGGTTTTCATTTCGTGTCCTGCTGGTGTTCCACCAAGTCGTTCTCGATTCGTTCGATCTGGCTCTTATCCAACTCTGCTGGTTCGTTGTGCAATTCCGATCGCTCCGCGTACTCTTGCCAGTCTACCTCATGGCAGGTCGAACATTCGAGATTCGCTCCTTTCTCAAGATTCCATACCGGATAACCGAACAGCGCGTAATCGGTTCTGTAGGTTATTTTCTTACCGTTGTAGCTACGTTGCCCGCAGTTTATGCAGTTCTGCTGTATCGGTTCTACAACGTCCTCTATTACGATATTGCGAGTTTTACCGAACGTGAAACGTGAGTAGACACGGTCGGAATTCGCAATGGCTGGAATCACGTGAGATAGAGCAAGAATGAGTAAGACAACAGCACTCGCTGCAACGCCTGCTTCAAATTCCCCAAGAGCAGCATTCATGATCGCAGCCTGGTCTGGCGGGAGCGTGGCCATAATTCTAACTCATGTGATATTGCCAATAACCTAAAACATCGTAGATAAACCTTGCGCGTGTCGACGTGTTCACTGCCAGTTGGGGGGTCTTTTGAATGTCTGAAGGCATATTCTTGAGCGCCGAATTTGTGAGTGTCGTCTCGACCCGAACGATGAGTCTGCAGTTACTTTCTATCAGGTAGTTCCCTTCTCACTGCCTGAAACAAACGCCATCGACGACTTCGGCGACACCGCTACGCGCCTACGTTGAAGACGCCCCCGCACGTACTCGACGGCATGTGTGGGCGCAACTCCCTCTTCCATCCACAAGCCGATCTCGAAGCCCGTTTCGACGCGGAGGTCGTCGCGGACGGCGGCTATACGCCGCGCTACAATATCGCGCCCGGCGACGACCTGCACATCATCACGAACAAGGCCCCCGACGAGATCGACGCCTCCCACTGGGGCCTCATCCCGTTCTGGGCGGACGAACCAGAGGAGGGCCTCATCAACGCCCGCTCGGAGACGGCTGCGGAAAAGCGCGTCTTCCAAGAGGCGTGGGAATCCCGTCCCTGTCTCGTCATCTCGTCGGGGTTCTACGAATGGCGAGCATCGACCGGTGGGGCGAAGCAGCCCTACCGGATCTACCGCGACGGCGAGTCGGCGTTCGCGATGGCCGGCCTCTGGGACGTCTGGGAAGGAGACGATGAGACGATCTCGTGCGTGACGATCCTGACGACGGAGCCGAACGACCTGATGGACCCTATCCACGACCGGATGCCGGTCGTCCTCCCGCAGGACGCCGAGTCCGAGTGGCTGACCGCAGGGCCGGACGCCCGCCAAGAACACTGCCGGCCGTATCCGGAGGATGACCTGGCCGCCTACGAGATCTCCACGCGCGTCAACAACCCCGGCAACGACGACCCCCAGGTCATCGAGCCGCTGGACCACGAGCAGTCGGGACTCGGGGAATTCGGCTCCGGATAGATCCCGTCGTAACTCCTCGAGGTCGGCCAGCCGGTCACGGAGCTCGTCGGTCTCTCGCTGCTGCTCGACGCGAATCGACACGAGGATCGGCATCGCGATGACCCGCTCGTTGTGCTGACGGGCGGCCGCCGCACAGTATTGGGCGTGTTCGCCGACTCGGTCGAACGCCTGCTGCTGCGGTCGCCGGAGCCACTCGCGAAACGGTCGCCAGTCGTCGATCCACTCCGAGAGCATCTGTCGGTAGGTCGGGCGTGTCGTCCCCATCCTCACCCCTCGAGCCGGCGCCGTTTGAGTAGCCACTGATTGCGCGGATGCACGAGGTCCCACGCCTCGAGGTCGGCGGCGTTGAGCGCCTCGCGCCGGCCGGCGTACTGCTCGATCTCCTCGTCGCCGAGGTCGCGGAGGTCATCGACGCCGTCGGCGTCGAAGCCTGTCTCGACGACGCGGCGGAAGACGTGATCCCAGAACAGTGCTGTTTCGCAGCCGTCGGTCAATCCGAGGAGCTCGAACCGCCCCTCGTCGGCGGCGTCCAGGTGCTCGACCATCGCGATCGCGTCGGTTGGGGATCGGTGCTCGGCGATCGTCCACGCCAGCTCGCCGCGGACGTGGGTGAACGTCCCGTCGCTCGTTTGTGCCATTGACTATGGAGGGACCGAGAGGGTAATAGGAGCGAGCCAAGGGCGCGGTGAAAGTGGCCGTTTCGGCGGAAGTGAAACGGCGGCTCCGACAGAAGCGCGGTGCGAACTGCTCACGGAGGCGTGTGAGTCGCCAATCAGATCATGATCCAACCAATGTTAGGCGAGAGAACAAGTGACAGGACAGCAGGAATGGATCTATGGATACGACCCACTATTGGGAAACGGTCGCTGAATACAGGGAGCCACCTTAACATGGCAACCGAACAAGACCTACATCATGGACGAGCGATTCTATGACGCATATCAGCGGATCTGGGAGCCACCCGGGACCGACGAAGTACGTGTCCAAATGGGTCAGGAATCTGCATTCAAAACAAACCTCTACAACGCCATCCGAGATCTCGGTCTCGACAGAGACCTCCACCGAATCACGAATAGAGGTCTATCCCGGAAATTTCACGAAGGGTTCATTGAGATAGCCGAAACGCAAGGGGTAGACCTCACCGAAGACGAGTTGAGCGTTCATTTTCAGACTAAGAAAGACGAGATTTTCTCGAATTGGTTAGGCGCACCACCGGATACGTACATGCTTGTCTTTCCGATAATGATACGGAGCAAGCATTTCCCAGATGAAGTCAAACTCTATGAGTCGAAAGCGGAGAAAATCGACAATAGCCAGTGGGCAAATCATCTCGCGGCGGTGAAAAATGACGATGATTCGAACTTCGATTCCGTTCTAGATGAACTCCCGAACGACTATTCCGACGATCCGTTGGAACGTCGTGAGTGGACCTATTTGAAGGTCGAAATAGAAGCCCGAGACGAATTCTATGCCCTACAAAGGGTTCCTGAACTCGTCGAAACACGCTTCGCTGAAATAAACTTCTTCGACAAACTCTGGGCAGCAGGTATGCCGCAACCAGGGAGCTCAGACCGAGCTCCTTACGAAAAATGGACCAGGCATCAAGAACCACCGTTCTACCTTATATTCCAAGACGGAGATTTTGTTACGTATCGCCCGATGGATTTTGACTATCGACGGTCGATAGGTCGGTTCCATTTCAACCACGCAGACGACATCAACGAAATCAGCGACATTCCGACGTTTGACTACGACGCTGACAAGGGAACCTATGAGGGATATATTGTCAGTGCCCTACTCGCGTACCAAGACGGGATAACCGAACGGTCTGTTCGGCAATCCTTCTTCAGTTTCTGGAGGGGCATCGAGATCCTCTCGAATACCAGCGACTTCGACAAAATGGTTGACCGTGGTGAATACGCGTTGACTTATCACCATGATGGAGATAGCTCTCTTCGTCCAGAGTTGGAACGCGCTATCGAAGAGATAGAGGAAAAACGCCACGAACTTGTTCATGAAGGACTGAAGACCGAGATTCATCAAGGTCACCGAAATGGGGCGAAATTACTGCTGGACGGGTTGTTACTACTATACACCGACAAATATGGACCGTGGGATATCGATGATATGGGCTCGTTCCTCAAACACGGCGTCGAATATCAAGAGAAGATACAGTTCGTCACAACATTGCTATCGGACCTGTCGTAGCGGTTCCAAGTTAATCGCACATTCTCGTCGTCAATGGAGGCTTCCGGCTCGTCGGGGAGTTCTCCGCCGTCTTCGTCAAGTTTCGAATCTCGGGGTCAGTTTTGCGCGCTCATTTTGCACCAGCCACCTAACGGCTGATTCAGCTTGTTCTCCGGTATAAAAAGACCTCACCAGAACAGCGAAACTGTCTACTCGAGTGCGTTCCGGTGCTTGCGAAGCGTCACCGGCGTCACGTCCGCGGCGGTCGCCAATTCCGCTTGGCTGAACCGATCGCGGACATTCAACTCCCGCGCGGCGACGAGGATCGCCCCGCCGGCAATTCCCTGAGGGTGCCCGGCAGTCCCGACCACCGACGGTGACGCATCGAGAACGTCCCGGGCTCGCCGTTCGACCGCGCGTGGAAGCTCCAGGGCCGACACGAGTTTCGGGAGGAACGTCGCCGGCTCACGCGGCGGCACGGGCAGGCCCAGCTCGCGATTCAGTGACGTGTAGGCGTTGTCCACCCGTGCCCTGCTCACCTGCGCGACACGGCTCACATCGCCCCGCGTCTCGGGGCGACCGGTACACCGACATGCCGCGTACACCGCCGCGGCGCTCATCGCCTCGATCGATCGGCCCACGAGAAGGCCGTCGTCCTGGGCGGTCTCGAACAGCCGACACGCCTGATCCCGCAGGGAGTCGCCGAGGCCGAGCGCACTCGCCATGCGTCGGATCTGCGTGAACCCGTGTCGGCGGTTGCGGTCGGCCTTCGATTCCGTCTTCGATCGGCGCTGCTCGCGCCGCAGCCGGGCGAATCGACGGCGCGTGTCGCCGTCGAGCGCGTTCCCCTTGCCGTCACGGGTCCGACCGATCCGCGTCGAGAGCCCGCGGTCGTGCCGAGCGGGCGTGCGTGGGGCGCCCGTCCGCTTGCGGGCGCCGTCTTCTCCCGCGAACCGCCACTCTGGGCCGAGATCTACTTCCTCGTCTGCGAGCACGAGTCCGCAGTCGTCGCAGACTGCCTCCGCGCCGGTCATCGTCACCCGCCCGCCGCAGTCCGGGCAGGTGTTCGCGTCCGTTTGCTGGGTCGATTCGTCGTACCGTCGTTCGTACACAGCAGTGCCGATCACAGGCGATCACGAGGCACGCCGTTCAGCGCCCCTCGCCCGTCGCGGGGCCCAGAAACACCCCGCGGTGCTCTCACTCCTCGGTAGGCAGTCGCTTGCGACCGCGACGAACGCACTCGAAACAGGGGAGCTCCCCGAGGGTAGCGCAGTCGCACCATTCGGGGTCGTCCGGCGACTCATCGGGGTCAGGCACCGAGTCGTTCGTTCTGTCGGCCTCCGACTCGGGAGGCTCCTGCACGCCGCCGTCGGCGACGGGCCGTGCCGCCGCTGCGTCACGGACCGGCGTGTGGATGGCGACCGCGAGCCGGTGTTTGCACGCGGGATCGTAGTGCTCGTCGGCGGGACACTCACACGCGACCGGGAGGGCGCCGTCCATCGTGACGACGTAGCTGTGGTCGCTCGGCTCCGCGTAGCCGCGGTTCGTCACGCGAACGCCGTCCCGCGTGAGCGAGAAGTCGAACGGTTCCGTTTCGGCGCGACGGCGAGCGCCGGTCGAGACGTCGAGTCGGTCGAGAACGTGGCTCGAATCCATGGCTGGCAGGCACGCGAGTGCGCGCCACCCGTGGCGGCGCCCAGAAACCTCGTGGGCTGTTACGTGCCCAGCGGTTCGATGATCGTCTCTGCCGTCCGGCTAATTCTGTCGAGCCGCTCCCGGATCACGCCGGCGTCGTCGCCCGCCCACGACGCGAGGTAGAACGCCGACCCGCTCGGGTCCAAGCCGACGTACCGTGTGACCACGTACGCGACCGCCTCGGCCTCCACCTCGCGTTTCGCCCGCTCGGTCTCGTCATCGACGCCGACGTGTAGCTGGGCGTGAGCGTACTCGTGGACGATCGTCCGGGCGAGGTCGGCACGGTTCTCGCGATCCCGAACCTCGATCACGGGCTTCTCGCCGGCCTGCCTCGGCTCCGAGCAGATCCCGTTCGCGTCGCCGTGCTCCCAGGCAGCCTCGGGCACGATCTCGACCGACGCGCCGAGCTGATGAGCGGCGTCGGTCAACCGTTCCACGAGATCGCCGGCGTCGCCCGTCGCTGCATACTCCAGTTCCGGCAACGGCTCGCCTTCGGTCTGGGAGACATCGAACACGGGGACCGGACGGAACCCGACCAGACCCTCGTCCCACTCCTCGGGCGGGGTCTCGTCGTACTCGCAATCACTGTCGGCGTGGTACGACGGCGCGTTCTCACACTCGGGACACCGCGTCGTGACGATCGGTGCCCAGATCCAGATCGCCGATTCACCCTCTTTCACGTGCCGGTCGAACTCCTCTTGCCACGTCCGGTACCCCGCGACCTTCCGTGCCTCGGGACACTGCTGTTGGATGAGCATCGTGTTCCGTGCCGAGTAGTCGTGGAAGCGACTCTGGACATCGAGCCATTCCTGGAACGCCTCGCTCGCTCGCGCCGACTCGGTCGCCTCCACGAGGTCGTCGAGCCACTGGTCGATCGCACTGTGCATCTCGTCGCGTCGGCCGTCGGTCCCGGAGAACGAGACCGCTGTATCGCTCCTAGCCATAATCGACTCCGAGGCACGCCGACCCGCTCGCCGGCCGCGCCTCGCCTGTCGTGGCGCCCAGAAACCACCCCGTAAGTATCGAACAGAGCAGACACACATGACTACACGATGTTTAAACAGCGATGCCCCTGTTGGACGGCCTCTCGGGGTTCGAGTTCGATGACCTGATGAAAGACGTGTTGCGACTAGTCGTTATACCGGCAGACACCGTAGATGCTGGCTGCGACGATTTCCTCGATGGATCTGCCACGAAGCAGATCTTCCTTTATGAGCGCTCCGGAAGAGCTGACAGGCTTGGTCACGGATCAACTCGGAGAGCTCGAGCGCACTCGCCAGCCGGCGCACCTTGCCCAACCCGTGTGCGAGATTCCGTTCCGCTTTGGACCGCCAGCGGCCACGGGTCTGCTCACGTTGCATCCGGGCCAGCCGTCGCCGTTTCTGGCCTGAGAGTTCGTTCCTGTGTGCATCGATTCCGTGGGCTATCTTCTTTGAGAAACCACAATTGTGGGGGCGCAGTCAGTGGTGCGCCTGTTCGCTCGCGCTCGTCTGCATCGTACGCCCGCCACTCCTGCCCGTGATCGATACAATGTTCATCGATGACGAGGCCACAGTTCTCGCAGACAGTTTCCTTTACCTTCGTGGTGACGTTGCCGTCGCACTCGGGGCACTGGTTTGCGCCCGACTCCGTTTGGACGTCTTCATCGAAGCAAGTTTCGTAGATGTCTCTGGTTGCCATCGTTCTCACCGTGTTTCGGGAACTCGCCAGTACAGCGAGCCCCTCACCCATTGAGGGGAAAATAAACTCAATACGGAGCTAAGACCAATACCTGGAGGGTAAATCCACCTTAGCCGATTTGGTATCTTACTAAACCAGTACTCTGGATTTGCCACCGATCAAATCGTGACGAAGAATATCGATGGCTTTCGAAAACTTCTACGAACCAAGACACTAAGAATATCGCCGATGCAATTCTCTGAAAATCCAGTTACTGATAAGAGACACACTAGGGTTATCGATGGGAATGCACAGAAAGCATTCTTTCATACGATAGTTCAGGCCGAGATAGCCGACCCCCTTAAGAAACACTAACTCAATCACTGAGTTCTCGGGAACGCATTAAATAGATTATATCTTTGTGAAGCGATTTTCCGGTAACTTCAACCTCAGGTGACGACAGGGGACTAGTACTGAAATCGACTTCGTCCTCATTAATGTAGAACCCGCCGACAGCCAAGTGCTGATCTCCACCTTGACTCTCTATCGAGAGGTACCCACGGATATCAGTATGACTGTTGAACACGTCCCCGTCAACTCCCTCTGTTAAAGACTTCTCTGCACCGTCCCATTCCGCGTTATAGGTGCGGTGAGCCATAGCTACTCCACTTTTTGAGTAGTCAATTTCGTTATCGTGAGCAACGAACGTCTTCCCCCACTTCTTTCCCGCTCTCATATCCTGCCATAGTCCACCTGAGTAACGAAGATCGTTACACCCGAAATTCAGCAGCAAACTCTTATACGAACTTACGATATGGCCGGTTGCGTGAGCCGGGACCAAACTTTCTGACTCACTACTACCTCCTTCCACTGTCTGGTTCTCTATTGTAGTGTTCTTCTTAGTATAGTCCGCGTCCACTCTAGGACTGAGAATAGGAACGTTGATTTTGAACAAACTCATATCGATGTTGTTCGTGTTGCTCAGCTCGTAATCCGTTTCACTCGATACCTTCCCCAGTGATGCATCGATCGTCCAGGAACCTTCCCAGTCACCGGTCAGTTCCTGTTCAAAGAAAACAGCTCCCGGTCGTTCCACCTCTCCTTCAGACTCCTCCCTGATATCCTCTGTAACCTCCTCTTTGTGGTAAACACGGGTAGTGTACTCACCTTCCTCGTCAGGGGAACTCCCCGAATCTTGCAACGACTCATACTCCGTGAACCCTCGGTCCTCCAGCTCCTCCTCGAAACTACTGACGGACTGCCCCAAACTACCGGACTGTGTTGAGGCAACCGCAGATCCAGCACCGGTAAGAGATAGAGTAGCCGCGCAGCCGAGACCTTTCAGGACAGATCTTCGGGTTGTCATCTATACTTACCAGTTCCATATCGAGACCTATTAGCCCTCCGTCACCAAAGTGAAAGTGAAATAACCAGACCTACGCGTCGCAGAACACTGGAGAGATAATTAAATGACCTCTATGAACTGGGTGTCTGCGTCCACCGTATCCGACGTATCCAGACTCGCTGCATAGATTGCCCGCAACCGTTCACTGTGCAGGATCTCGATACCCTTCTCCTCAAACTCACTTACCACATCGTCATTCAGCTCCTCCGGCTTCTGAGGAGTAGCCACACACGGAACCGTTTGCAGAGGTTGGATTAACCCAATATCCGTCGGGATATGATAATCGTCAATCACCGAACTGATTGCCTCTGTCCGGTCCAGAATCTGCTCCTTCTCAGAGATATCCTGGTTAGTACACTCTATAAAGAGGATCTGTGTATTCTCCGGGTGATACGCTATAACGTCGATCTCCTTGTACTGAGCTCTTGGAACATCTTCGGAGAAACTGGGGATAACGAACGAATCATCCCCGTACCACTGGACAAGCCAGCCGGCCGTACTCAAGGCGTTCACCACCGCTACCTCGAAGTAATCAGCGTTGTGTCCCTCCAGATATCCCTCTAAGTTGTTGTCTTGATCGAACGCCTGCATAATTTCGTAGCGAGGGTTCTCTGGGACTCTATCACCCGTGTTGTGTTCGACCATATTCACCATCTCATCCTCAAGATACAGGACCGCGTAGAGCTCATCGATATCCTCTAAGTCCAGCTCCTCGGTGTACCGTGACCGGCCATTCTCCATCGACTCCAACTGTTCCTCATCGAACTCAATCTGCCAACCCTTGTGTTCGTCGTACGGCTTCTGGGGAAGCACACTGGCGAATAAATCCTCGAACAGGCTTGTAGGGGAAACCACCTCAAGCGTATCGGAGTCGTCGATGCTGAACTCCATCCCTGAATCAGCGAATAATAGGAGGGCTGGGCTCTCACGATCCGACCGGAAGATGTAGTCGAAGTAGTAGCCTTCGCAGCGTCCAAGATCGTAGTACGGTTCTTCGGTACGCATCAACTGGTCGTCTAACACGTCGATTACCTCGGAGTATTCGTCCTCAATGTCCTCTGGGATGTCGATACTGACAGCGGCGTTGACCTCCATCCGGGGACGGGTTTCTCGGACACGGCCCTCCCGCACACCATCTTGGAAATAATTGCTGGGGTTATGTCGGCGGAGCTCGCTTTCAATCTCAGCTGTTCCCTCACCCGTGGGTATCTCCCCGTTGATTATCTGCTCCAGTAGATCGAAGGGAGAGTTGGAGTTAACCTTGTAGATCGAAAGAGCGCCCTCACGGTACAGGACTTCCGTACTCTCCTCGCCAGGTTCACGGGAAAACTCGAGTTCTCCATTCGGGATTTCCACTCCGTCGACTTCGACACTTGAGAACGTGAGAGTGGCTGACTGCCAGATATCACCGAAGTGTTCCCGGTACCACTGTAGGTCGTCGAGATCCTCGATGTACGGCATTGTTGAATCGTACTCACTCAGCCAGTGTCATAAACGCCCAGTAAACAGCGTTAGAACCGAAGGACTCCGACCATTTTCAGCCCAAAGGTTATGAAGGAATACGTGAAATGCCACGGGTAAGATAAGAAGGGATGTCGGGGAGTCTGCTTGGCGATCTCTGGCAAACAGGGAAGTTCGCCGTCGGATATTACCGAGGGGACAAAAGGACCCTCATCTCACGAGGTATCGACGAAATATCGCCACTCCTGTTACTTCTCGTAGCAGCTCTAACCGTCGGGCACTACTACGGATTCGTCCCAGCAGCTGATGTTCTCCGAGTACTCGGCATCACTGCCTTGATCGGAGCAGTCGACCTCGCCCTGATACTAGACTTCTCCATCCTCCTTGACCTCCTGATCGGGGATATTTTCGGCTTTGCCGGATTGAGAAACTTGCTGACCGGGCTTGCAGTCTTCGGACTTGGCGGCCCGGTTGTGAACTACTTCAAAGCCATCCGCAACCAGTAGTAGAAACCACTCCTCCTCCATTCCGGACTCAAAGCGGGTTCGCCCGGCTGGACACCAGTACGGCAAGAGAATGACTCCGTCTACATCAGGCACTGACAAAATCGTGGAGAAACTGGCTGACCCTGACTACGTGATGCGGGACGATATCCATTACAGCAGCCACGACATCGTCACAACCTAAGTACCGACTGACCGGCTGGAGGACGGTCCAAAACTTGGAAGAAATCGATGTCGAAGTGCTTGAGGAACACGACTACGAGTATCTGATCTCCACCAAACCCCGCCAGTAAAAATCAGGGCCTCACCGACACACCGGACAAACACCGTTACTCTCTATTTCTACCTGGAACGAGAACCCACACTCATCACAAACCTCCTCTTCTAACTCGATAGAGATCGTCGGCGGCTCAGTTTCAACCCGTCCAAAGTCGACATCACCCGCATTAACTTCGATCTCAACCTCACCGCTCGACGAACTCGAGGACCCATTAAACACGTCTTCAATCAAGTCCTCCATCGTCGACAACGCGAAGTTTCGAGAGACTGAGTAGAGGTAGTCTCGTTGTTCCCCGGTAGTGAAGTTGTCCAGTTCCGAGATGAACCTGCAGTCCGGGCATCGAATATTCATAAATCCACGTTCTTCGTACCTCTCCAGATCAATTTTGAACTGGGAACGACACCGAGGGCATCCCCGGCCCAGCATCCCATCCTCGTCAACCGGAATCTCAAGAGACCGTCTTCTGACCTGAGTCATTCTACAGTTTCGGCCTCCTCCCAAGCTTCATCGAAAACCTCGAGATCGTTCTCAAGATTCACTGGACGAAGCTGGCTAATCGTGTGATGTCGTCCACCTGCATCCGCAAACGTGTGGTCCCAGACCCATCCAGCTTCCCGATCACGGACAACTTCCCGTGAATGGAATGGATAGTCCTCCCAGTAATCCAAGTACCGAAGTTCCACATCCCCATCTTTCCCTTCCGCGAACTCTCGATAGAGTTCGATATTCTCCTCACCGATCTCCTTATGAGATCCCAGGATTTTCACGTCGACGACGGAGGGAACATGACTTTCCAACAAATCGTAGAGACGCCCCTTCGCATACATATCCACAACAATCACCTCTTCCCTCGCAACTTCCACAATATCCCGGAATACGTTCTCTGCCTTCTCACGGTTGCCCTGCTCTATGGTGTGCTGAGTATACCTTTGAAGCGGGTGAGTCCTTGGAATCGGGACCCCTTCGTCACGGTACTGCTCATACCGATCGCGGCCTTCGCCTTCTAATTGAAAATCGTTGGACATCCCCGACCGGTCAATCAATCCCTTTCCTGAGAGATACCAGAGATTCCGTTTGATCTCTTGTGCAGACGCACTCAACTCGTCAAACAGTGAGTCCCCATCAATATAGACGAATGTATTCCCCCGATCCTCCTCGTACGCTTTCCGAAGGATTTCATACCGGAGATCGGTATCCAGAAGGGTTTCATATCCCTCCCTGTCAAGCTTCTCGACACCTTCTACCGTTATCTGAACGTGGTTTTTCCCTCGGTACTCGACTTGGCGGTTGTCTTGAAGCCGTTCAATATAGTACCGGCGCTCTTCTGTAGGAGATTGTTGATGGCGCTTAGCTGTCGCCGTAGAATCGAAGAGAGCAAGGACACCGCGTCAGCGGTGTCCGTTAGGCATGATTCCGCTAGATGTGTTTGGGTCGGAATCGGTCGCAGCGGACCTGTTGCAGCAGGTTCGCTGGCGTAACGGTGTTACTTGCCCTCGCTGCCGTTCTGACCGAACGGTCAAGAACGGCAGCTATGGGCACTTTCAGCGCTATCTCTGTAAGAATTGCGACCGCACATTCAACGACAAGACCGGCACGATTTTCGCCCATTCGAAAGTCGCGCTCAGGAAGTGGCTGTTCTCGATTTACGCGTTTCTCCGGTTTAACACGAGTCTTCGCCAACTTCAGCTCGAAATCGACGTTCAGTACAAAACGATCTACCAGCGCGTCGAGCGCTTCACGAAGGCGCTCGACGCGCCTTCGCTCGACCTCGTCGGTCCCGTCGAAATCGACGAAGTCTACGTTTCTGCAGGGCTGAAAGGCCGCGAGCGCGACGGTCGGTCGCGCTCGCGTGGCCTGTCCACGCGTGGACGAGGATCGTACGAGCAGGACAAACCGCCGGTGTTCACGATCGTCGATCGCGGCACCGGCAATCGGTATGTGATCCCCGCGAAATCCGCCGATGAATCGACGGTTCGGCTCCTTCTCGCAAACCGCGAGAAGGAGCCACTGACCGTCTACACTGACGGATTTCGTACCTACGACCCACTCGACGAGGACGACGCATTCGACCGCGAATACGTCGTCCACGGCGACGGCGAATACGCGAATGAAGACGTCCACGTCAATACCTGCGAGAGCCACGGATCGTTGCTGCGACCGTGGCTCTCGCCTCATCGAGGCGTCTCAAAAGATAAGCTCACACAGTATCTCCGAGCGTTCCAGCTTCGACGAAAACTACTGCGGAAACCGGGAAGAGAAGCGCTCAAACACGCTATCAAAGCTACGCTGTGAGATCAACAAAGTGCTACACAAGAGCGTAGTACCGGAGTTCGTCCACATCCAGATCCTCGAACTCCTCAACCATTTCACGGAGATTGGCATCACGTCGTAGATCATCTTTCATCTTCTCATAGATGAAGCTCAGAATTTCTCGATGGATCTTCTGATCGCTAATACTCATTTCCCGAGTACTGGCTACCGAACCATCAAAACAGTTTCTCCGCCAACTCAGGGAGTACATCGTTACCGTGATGTTGTCGATGCCGCCACTCCTGTTCGTGTAGTCTACCAAGTTCCGGCCTGTATCGCTGTCCAGTCCGTAGCTAAATCTTCACTGGTACTCAGAGAACTGGTTGAATGAGTCAAAGGTATCCTTGTAGACTGCGTCGAAATCCACGTAGGCGACTTCCTCCTCGATTTGGCTGACCGGGAGAATCCCGTTGATGTTCTGCATCGTGTCGACTACTGAAGCGTCGTGGCTCGACATTTTACCTGTCCCCTCGAAGAGTGTGCTGTAGCCGGTCAACTAGAGGGTAGGACTAAATCAATCAATCGAGCCATACTCAATCTAAGTATGGGCGAGGACTTCACAGACGATATCGATCTCTCAGATGACCCACTTATTGACGCGATCCGAGACGTACTAAGCGAACAACTCGAGGACCTCGAAGAAGACGAACTAGACGATGTCAGCCCGGAAGACATCCAGAACGTCGTAGAAGAATCCGTGGAGGGATCCATTGAGGAGCTCGCTACGGACACCTACGAACGGATCCTCAACAATGACGAAGGTCTGGAACGGTACCACCAAACTATCGAAGGCTTCCAGGAGGGACTCGAGGAACGATGGGGTGAACCCCTAGAACTTCTCGAACGCCTCGTCATCTGGTCAATGGAGTGCGGTAGGGCAATCAACCAGGATCACGGATTCCAAGCCCGGCAGGAAGACAATTACCAGCTTGAAGCTCTTCTACACCTTCACTCCCGATCTGTCCAAGTCGCTTTAGAAATCCACCACTTGCTGAAAGGAGGGTTCGCCGACGGAGCATTCGCACGCTGGCGATCACTTTACGAACTCTCTACCACCACCTCATTCATCTCTAAGTACGGTGAAGACACTGCAGAACGCTTCCTCAAATACCGCAACGTCTGGGAATACTACTTCGCTGAGACTTACCAAGAACACCAAGATGCCCTCAACGTCGAGCCCCTTGAATCCGAAGTGCTTGAAGAGTTAGAAGAAATAAAAGACGAACTCGTTGACCAGCTCGGTGAATCTATCGACGATGGTGGGCGTGGATCTGGCTGGGCAGCTGAAGCGCACAGCGGCCAGAGTATGAGAAAAGAGGTTGATTTGGAGCATCTCTATCCGTACTATAGACTGGCCTGCGAATCCGTCCACGCAGGGTCAAAGGGAACGCTTGACCGATTAGGGATCATTCGCCACGAGGACATCGAACAGCCAGGTGTATTGCTTGCAGGTCCCTCGAACGCCGGACTGAATCTTCCAGGTCAACTCACGGCAATCTCTCTTGCACAGGTCACAACCGATCTGTTAATGATGAGTGTAAATTCCCGGTCTGTGGCCGATATGATGGGGATGCAGAAGCTTGTCGACGATATCGAGCAAGAGTTCGCTGATGCCTCAGAAGCGCTTGAACAGGACGACCGAGAAGCTTCCGAGGAATGGGCAAACCAGGACATTGTAGATATCGCGTTGAATTACCTTGACCGGTCGGACCTATTTTCAGAGGCTTTCTTCGAGGAATACACAGACTTCGACTCGCTAGAAGAGTTCGAGAACTCACTACCAACTAGCCTTGATAACGTGAAAGTCGGCGACACAGTTGATGCCGACGTTGACGAAGTTGTCAGAGAACACTCTGAGTTCGACTCTTTCCGAGACTTGATTGACACAGCGATGGAGATCTGGGTACACCGAAACGTCAATCTCTCAGAGTACGATATAGACGGGAAATGACGAAAAATCATCATCAAGAGAAAATCTAGTCTAGTACTGGTTACTGGAGATCTATGGTGACTTTCACTGTGTCACTCGTCGGTCTGCTTGCACCGACACCATTCGCAGTGCAACAAAAAAACCTATTCGAAGGGTCGTGGATGCGCGCGCAGCGACCGGAGGGAGCGAGCACGGAGCGGTGGGCGGGGCGGCGGGGGTTGGGCCGGTCGGGCACTCACCAGAAAAAGAGGGCATTTAGTCCCCTACGCTTCCCACCAGCGGCGGTCGCGCTCTGGGAAGACGATCATACTGTCGTAGGTCACGGCGAGTGAGCACCGTCCCTCGTACCAGTTCTTCTTGTCGGCCCGCATCCGCACGGTGTCACCTTCCTGGACGCAGGCTGGCTCCGATCTGCGCCGCGAGATGAACTTGATTTTTCCGGTGTCGTCTGCGATCAGGCCCACTTGGGCGATCTTCGAATTGCTGGCATCCCAGAGCGTGATCACCTCACCTTCGATGCTCACCTCGTCGGTCGGCACGTCCGGGACATCCTCGATGGGGCAGATGGGCCCGGGGGCCGCCTTCAATTCGTCCATCGTCGCGAACACCGCTTCGGTGATGTCCTGGCCCCGTGCGACCCGCCTCGCGAGCACCCGGGAGACGGCCGCTCGACTGTGGTCTGTCCGAAGCCGCTGTGCGATCCGGTCTGCTTCCTCGTTCTCCGTCGCCAGCTCCATCCGAGAGAGGCGCTCGCTCGGATCCGTCCCGTCCAGAGTGCGTTCCGCCCGTTTGCGCTGCCGACGTTCGGTGACGACCTCGGGGGTCCGCTTCGCCCGCCCGTCTTGAGTGCTGAGTTCCGTCTGGGCACTGATGTGCTCCAGCTCGGCGTCCCGGTCGCGAATCTTCTCTTCTGAGCGTGCGGTAGGTGTGAGAAGCCATAGACGATACCGTCCGGGTGGTTGGAATCCACCTTCGCCTGCGTTTCCTACCGTACTGTCGCCCTGAATTTCGGCCGGTCGTGGTAGACATCAAAACTCCACCCGTAGGCATCTGGTACGATCTGAACGCCAGTCCCCGGATTACGACTGGTAGCTATCGAGCGTCGCGGCGGTCGTTCCCGAGAGTCGCTCCCGGATCTCTCCCCGATCCATCCCCAACGGCGACAACACACTCTCGGCCGCACGGATCGCCTCCGCTCGATACCAGTCGCCATCGTACCCCGACAGCGACTCGTGTGCCAACCGCACTCGACCGAGCCCCGTCGCGTCGTCGTCGACGACCACGTACCGTACCTGCTGGCCGGGGGCGAGCGCACAGTCCTTCCACGTCGCCCGCTTCAGCGCGGCGACGGTCACCGTCTCGTGACGGTACTGTTCGACGTGCTTCGACACCCGCTGCTCGACGATCAGCGCCTCCGGGTCGACCGCCCCGTCAGCGACCCGGCCGAGCCACCGGCGAAGCGTCCCGACGACGGCCGCGGCGTCGTGCGTCTCGTCGAGCGTTCGGATCAGCGCCGCCTGCAGCCGTGCGATCCACGGCGGCGTGTCGTCCTGTCGCGCCTCGATCCCGCGAACTTTGACCGCGTCACCGAGCCCCGAGGCCGGATACGCGACATCGCGGCGGCGCCCGAAGTACCGCGTCAGCGCCCCGCCGTCGCCGTCGCGGCGCGGACAGAACGCGACCCAGTCGAAGGCGTCCTCGTACTCCAGTTCGATCCGGGCCGCCTCGGACACCGCCGCGGCGATGGCGTCGAGCGGCCGTCGCTCGGGTTCGGGTACGTCCGGTGCGGGCGTCACCCCGATCGAATCCACGATCCCGTGGAGCACACGCCACCCCCCGTCTTCGAGTGCGGCTTTCGCGTCCAGGAGGATCTCGCGGGCGAACGCGTTGATCGACTCGTGGCACTCGATCCGGCCGAACTTCGCGTTCGAGAACCCCTGGTAGCCGAAACACGACACGAGGATCCATTTGATCGCCGCCGACCGCGACTCAAGCGTCTCGATCTCGTCGGGGATATCACGCTCGCGAGCGATCCCGGCCAGCGTCGCCAGCCGCGGACGAGCAGGTCCTCGGCCGCCGACCGCACGATCTCGTCGGTTCGGTAGAGCAGTCCATCGCTGGGACCACGATGACGGCGGACTCGACCCGCTCGACCACACAGTTCGAGACGACCCGTGGGAGCCGGTCCAGCAGCGCGGCGTGTTGATACGGCGTGAACCCGCGGGCGACGGTGATACGGTCGAGATAACGCGGGTGGGGGGCCAGCGTCGCGAGCGTGTTCGTTCGGACGTGCCCGCCGGCGTCGAGGTCGATATCCGCCCGCGGACCACCCCAGGAAGTGATCGCGAAACAGCTTCTCGCGGACGTATTCGGCATTGAGGCAATAGGAATCGAGCCGGGATACAGGCCACAGGTTGTTCCAATCGAACCGCTCGAGTACACTGAGTCCCAGAGCAGTCTTTCACAATCCGATCTGGACGTAGCAGACCCAGACTCGCTAGATTAGACGTGGTCCGATTGTTGGAGAAATTGGGCTCGTTAAAGTGGATAATGTTCAGATACGCTGAGTTCAAGCGAAGCGGAACGTCTATACACTCGCCAACAGTTTTATTAATTGTATTCTTAGAACAATACGGAGAAAGATAATTCCTATATTACATCAGGAAAAATATATTTTCTTCCGTTCCGTTCACCAATTTTCTTGTGTCAATAACCGAAGCCGTGTCGAGATCACGCGTCTTGGGTGTGGTGCGGCTCAGTCGACGAGAAACACACGTTTTCGACGTCGTGTTTCTCAAGCAGTTAGTACATAATTCCTGAGCAAAAGCGTTGGGTCGGACGGTTTCAATCGTTGTATACGGCAAATTCTCTGCTGGTGGATCGACGACAGCGTACAACCCCTACCACACATCGTTGAGTCGGATCACGGTCTCCCCAATCGGAACGTACTCCGGATCTCGACCGTTCCTCGGCTGGAGATCACCATTGTGAACCCAGTTGTGGATCGGAGATAGAGCCAAATTTTGACGAACCTATCGAGAACAAATATAGTAATTGAAATTGGTATTTTAGGCAGGATCGAACGAGTATCAGTTTTACAACTGAACTTGTGTTTCTTATTGCTCCTCAAACGCTAACTCGATCTCGCTCCATCGATCGTTGAGACGAGCGATTTGTGGCATCGATCCGTAGAGAATCGCTCCGCTTCACTCTCTATCTACTTTTGAACACCGACGTGCAGTCAGCTAAAGGTCCGCCTGGTGCTTGCGTTGCTCGTCCAACACTATGATATTCAACGACCCGTAGACATTCGTGTTACGTGAAACCAATCCCCGATTTGAGACCTAAAAAGAGTGAGATAATTAAGCAGGATCTTCACTCCAAGCATAGGGGTCAAGCCCACAGAAAGCAATACGTCATCTTGGTTAAAGACAGTAAGACAGGGTCCCACAAGTACGGTAATGGCCAAGGTACGTTGCAAATGCCCGGCCTGAAGGCAAACCTCAATATAGCCGAGTCAAATATATCACCCCGTTGATAGGGATCTCCCTTCGACGGAACATTTGCGGCGGGAACGCTATTGGCGGGGTCGAAATAATATGGTATGCGAGATCGGCGCGTTGTGTCTTGCACGACGGTAGAACCGTGAGTGGACTCGTTTGTATCTTCAGTGGGACACTCGCACACCCAGCGGCTGATCTCAACTCTGCACATACTATCCTATCTTCTGACGATCCGTAGACTCAACGCAGTCGCGTCCGCTGGATGGACTGTCGCACCGAGGATGTCCTCGACCACGGGTGGCCGAAGCAGATCGCGCCACCCGACGTAGATCTCGAGGAAGGCGTCCTCCGAGTCTACCGGAGGAGCCAAGAGTGGCAGCGACCGCCGCTGCTGAACCGGGTATCGAGCGGTTACGAGCGCATCGTCGCCGACAGGGTCCACCGAGCGAGTACTGGCCGGTGTTCTCGTTCGCTCACCTCCCGTGGCTGTAAAACGTGGTCCGCGAGGCAAATGGCGTCGACGCCGAGCCCGTGAAGGATTCCGTGTGGGCGCTGCTCCGCGAGCACGAGAGAACCGGCTCAGTCAAAACTCGAGGAGCTGGCGTATCTGGCCGCCTCCCTCCAGGGCGTCCATCGCTTCGT
Organism: Halobaculum roseum; assembly: GCF_019880245.1. NCBI lineage: Archaea > Methanobacteriati > Methanobacteriota > Halobacteria > Halobacteriales > Haloferacaceae > Halobaculum > Halobaculum roseum. The sequence goes on along the minus strand of NZ_CP082286.1, from coordinate 2,261,448 downwards.
TCACCTCGGTCATCGGTCGGGTATCGGTTATCAGCCCGTCCAGCGAGAGCGTGCCGTCGACGACGAGGTCGGCGAGTTTCGGGATGGCAAGCGGGAGGTTGTACGAACCGGATAGCGACCCGCGGATGACCTTCTCCCCGAACAGCATTCCGTACACGTCGAGGTCGACTTCCTCCTTCCCGAAGGGCGGGACGCCGACGACGATTACTTCGCCGCGCGACCCGACCGCGTCCAGGCCCTGCGTGATGACCGAACTGTGGCCCGTCATCTCGAACGCGTAATCGACGCCGTCCGGACAGATCTCGCGAATCGCATCCACGGGGTCCTCCTCGCTCGCGTTCACGGTGTGGGTGGCGCCCAGGTCGCGCGCCATCTCGAGCTTCTCCTCGACCATGTCCACTGCGATGACGTGACTGGCGTCACAGATGTCCGCGGCCTGCACGCCGTTGAGGCCGACGCCGCCGACGCCGAAGATCGCGGTCGACTCGCCGAGCTCGACCCCAGCCGTGCGCTCGACCGCGCCGAATCCAGTGAAGACGCCACACCCGAGGAGGCACGCGCGGTCCATCGGGAGTTCGTCGGGTACGGGGATGGCGACGTCCTCGGTGACGAGCGTGTACTCCGTGAAGGACGACACGCCAAGGCAGTGATGGACGGGTTCGCCGTCGCGCGAGAACGGGACTCGACCGTTGCGGAGCGTGCCGCGCTCGTTGGCGGGGACGCGCTCGGCGCAGAGGTTCGAGTGCCCGCCGCGACAGTGTTGACAGCGCCCGCACGCGATGCGCCCGAGCACGACGTGGTCTCCCTCCGCGAGTCCCTCGACACGGTCGCCAACCGCGCGCACGACGCCGGCGCCCTCGTGCCCGAGCACGATCGGATACGGGACGTCGAAGTGGCCCAGCGCGAACCCAACGTCAGTGTGACAGAGGCTCGTGGCCTCGATCTCGACGAGCACTTCCTCGCCTTCGGGGTCCGGGACCTCGACGGTCTGTATCGACACCGGCCGCTGTTCGCTGAATTCGTGGTCGTCGATCGGCTCTTCGAGTACCGCTGCCCGCGACTCTACTGGCATATGCTATCCTCTGCCAAGGAGAGTATAAATCATTCTCTCCGCCTCCCCGGCCCGGCCGCTGAAAGAAATCCATCGACGCTCTGATTTCCCATGTTTTGGTGTGACCCGAAGCTATATTGTGTGATACGAGTTAGCAAAGTCATGCAGCGACTGTCAGTCGACGCCGTCGAGACCGTCCCGCACCTCATGGGTGCGAACTCCAACCGCCGTCCCATCTCTCGGGCCGTCGAGGGAATGGATTTCGCGATGGTGTTCTTCGAACTCCAGCCTGGGGAGGCGTTCTCCGGCGCCCCGCACAAGCACCTGAATCAGGAGGAGCTGTTCTACGTATCCGAAGGCACCGCCACCTGGACGCTCAAAGAGGGTCCCGGAACTGAGGCGGAGACGGTTACTATCGGCCCGAACGAACTCATCCACTTCCACGAAGACGACATCTACCAGCAGGGCACGAACGACAGCGATGATGTGGTCCGCGCCATCTCAATCGGCTCGCCGGGTGCCCGCCACGAGTGGGAGCAAGCGCTTGGCCTCGTCGACTGCCCGGAGTGCGGCGCGGAGACCGTCCATACGTTCCGCCCCACTGACGACGCCGAGGACCGACGGATGCCAGCCCCCGAGCACATGCTGATCGAATGCCGGGACTGCGGCAACCAACTCTGACCGGCTCGATCCCGCCGCTACTACCAGGTCATCCGAAGATATCGCCGTGGATGAGACTATACACGTCCACCCGGTGCCGCAGGCCGGACCGGATTTTCACGGGACTTGATTGAACTCGTTCTTTACTCGAAGTGTGATTCGATGTCGGCTTCGATGTCGTCGCGGACGGCGCGGAGCATGTCGAGGGCGCTTGGGTCGCCTTCCTCGAAGTCGTACACGTCTTCATCGAGCGCGCACACCGTCCCGACGACATCGTCCCCGTAGCGGACGGGGACGCCGTAGTACGACCGGAGTCCGAAGGCGTCGAACTCGTCGGCCCCAACCCATTCTTCGTCGACCTCGGCGTCGGGGATGTACAGTTCCTCACCCGTATTGTGTACGCGCTCGCAATACGCCTCGTGCTCACCCTCGTTGACGCTCTTCGTACCCTTCGCGCCCTTCACATAGGTCTCGGCGTACGGGCCGGCGGTGCAGACGATGCGGGTGTGCGTCGGCGTCGACCGGATGAACAGCACGGAATCCAGTCCCGTCGCGTCGGCGATCTCGTCGAAACGTGGCTGAAACTTCTCCGCGAACCCGTCGTACACGAACTTCCCTAGCGGTGTGTCGTCTTCTCGGACCTCGAACTCTGCCATGCGTATTGGGGTATGTGAACCAACAGCAAATAGATTACGTCCTGAGAGTTCCGGAGTCGCTCCGACGCAACCGCTCAGTGCGTCTGATGCACGCGGTCGACGCAGGGTTCGTAGTCGAAAGCGTGCCGTGGGTGAGGCCGAGTGGTCGTGGTTACTCGACGTCGAGGGAGAACGGGTCGCCTACCTCGCCGGCGTGGTCGTACCAGACGCTCTTGGTCTGATAGTACTCCTCGAGACCCTCACGGCCGCATTCGCGCCCGAGCCCGCTGTCCTTGTAGCCGCCGAACGGCGAGTTCGGTGCGACGACGCGATACTCGTTCACCCAGACGGTGCCTGCGCGCACCGATTCGACGAACCGATTCGCGCGCCCCATGTTCTGCGTCCATATTGCGGCGGCGAGTCCGTAATCGACATCGTTCGCCAGCTCGATCGCCTCCTCCTCGGTGCTGAATGGGATGACGCTCGCGACCGGCCCGAATATCTCCTCTTGGGCGACGGTCATGCCGTTGTCGACGTCGACAAGCACCGTCGGCTGGATGAAGCACTCGCCGGGCGTGGAGTCCGGCATCTCGCCACCGAAACCGAGCTGTGCGCCCTCCTCGAGGCCCTTATCGACGTACTCCTTGACCTTCTCCCACTGGCCGCGGAACGCGACCGGCCCCATCTCCGTCTCGGGGTCGCGCGGATCACCCAGCTTGATCTCGCCGGCGCGCTCTGTGAGGCGGTCGACGAACTCGTCGTGGATGTCTTCGTGAACGAGGACGCGCGATCCAGCCATGCACGTCTGCCCGGTCGCCGCGAAGATACCCTTCATCACGCCGTTGACAGCGTTGTCGAGGTCGGCGTCCTCGAACAGCACGTTAGGGCTCTTCCCGCCGAGTTCGAGCGACACCTTCGTGAGGTTCTCTCCGGCGGTCTTCGCGACCTCGCGGCCGACGGCGGTGCTCCCGGTGAATGCAACCTTGTCGAGACCGTCGTGTTCGGCGAGTGCGGCGCCGGTCTGTCCTTCTCCGGGGACGACGTTGTAGACGCCGTCGGGGAGGTCGGTGTGTTCGTTCACAAGTTCGGCGAACCGGAGTGCGCTCACCGGCGTCTCCTCGCTGGGCTTGTGGACGAACGTGTTCCCGGCGGCGAGCGCGGGAGCAAGCTTCCACGTCGTCAGCAGGAGCGGCGAGTTCCACGGCGTGATGGCTCCGACGACGCCGTAAGGTTCCTTCCGGACGTAGTTGAACATCTGGCCGTCCTTGTTCTCGACGGGGATGGTGCGGCCTTCGCCCACGTCCTCGCAGAGGCGACCGTAGTAGCGAAACCAGTCGCCCATGACGTTCATCTGAGGTTCCATCTCCCGGAGGAGCTTCCCGTTCTGGAGGGTCTCGAGTTCGGCGAGTTCGGTGCTGTACTCGTCGATGACGTCCGCGATCTGGTTGAGCACGGTGCGCCGGCCACTCGGTTGTGTATTGCGCCAGTCGTCGTGATCGAACGCGTGGCGGGCCGCCTGGACGGCATCGTCGACGTCCGTGGCGGTCCCGTTCGGGACGCTCGCCCAGATGCTGCCATCGTATGGGAAGTCGACTTCGATGCGGTCGTCGCCGTTCGACTGTCGGAACTCGCCGTCGATGAAGAGGTCGTACTCCTGGACCTCTCCGGGAAGGTCTGCTGACATCCTAGTTCGTGAGTAATGGCAACACACCGCGAGTTAAGTCTTCGCCCTCGTGATGGAAAACTGATGAAAACGGTGCCGTTCGACGGGCCAGCTCTCCAGTTGGGTCAGTCCTGCGGGCCCGGCGGCTGCTCGGTCGAATCGCCGTACTCCGCCAGCACCTCGTCAGTGTGCTCGCCGACGCCCGGTGGGCTACGGTACTGCGATGGCCCGAATCGCTCCCCAATGACTGGTGCGAGCACGGTCTGGGTCTCGGTCGCGTCCTCGCCCGGTGGAGTGAACCGCGCCAGCAGGTTCGCCGCCTCCAATCCGGGGTCGTCGAGGAGGTCCGTCGCGTCGTTGACGGGCGCCGCAGGCACGTTCGCGTCATTCAGCGCGTCCAGAAGCGCGTCGCGGCTCCGCGATCTGAACTCCTGCTGGACGACCTCGTAGAGCGCGTCTTGGTTGTCACGTCGGTCTGCGGCGGTCGCGAACCGCGGGTCGTCCTCGAGATCCGTGAGTCCGGTTGCCTCGCAGAACGCTGGCCAGTGTCTGTCCGTGGTCACGCCGACAAAGAACCAACCGTCTGCGGTCTCGAAGACGTCGTATAGTCCCCAACTCGGGTGGGACGCACCGAGCGGTTCCGGGGCGTGCCCGGAAAGGTCGGCATACGTGATCCAGTAGCTCATCCAGTGCGCCGCGGACTCGAAGAGCGTGCCGTCGACGCGCTGGCCCTCTCCGGTGCGGTCTCGGTCGCGCAACGCTAGGAACACGCCCATAACGCCATAGAGGGCGGCGCCCATATCAGCGATGGACGTGCCGACGCGGACGGGTGGGCGGCCCGGTTCGCCGGTGACGCTCATCAGCCCGGACATCGCCTCCGCGACCACATCCATGCCCGCGCGGTCGCCGTACGGGCCCGTCTGGAAGCCCTTGATGGAGAGGTAGACGAGTTCGGAGTTGAGCTCTCGGAGGTCCTCGTAGCCGATGCCGAGGCGTTCTGGTGTGCCGCGGCCGAGGTTCTCGATGAACACGTCCGCTTTCTCAATCAGAGAGTAGAACGATTCGAGGCCATCCTCGCTTTTCAGGTCAAGGGCGACCGAACGCTTGTTCCGATTCAGTGCTGCGAAGATGGCCTGCCCCTCCTCGCCCGACGACCGGATGACGTCACCCGTTCCGGGGCGTTCGACTTTCACAACTTCTGCACCGAGGTCCGCGAGGATGGAGCTGGCGAAGGGGCCCGCGACGATGTTTCCGAGTTCGAGGACCCTAAGGTCGGATAGCGGAGGCGCACTGGTAGCACTCTCCGCTGATTGCTGGCTCGGCATACATGGTAACGAATAACAACCACGTTAAGTGTATCGGATACGGACGCCACTGCCCACACATTTTAACGCAAAACCACCGGACTGCACCCACTCCACAACCAAAGACGCTCCACGTTCCGACCATCCATACGACGGCCACGCGGCGACCACCCGGGGACTAGAGTTAAGACCATCATCGCTCGAATTTACGCATGGTCGAGTTCAAGGACCTCACCCTTAGGGAGGGGTCACAGGTTCCAGACCTTCGCATCTCCGACGAACAGGGCCGCCGCGTCATCGAGTCCCTCGCGCGCCTCGACGTATCTTGTGTCGAACTCTCCTTCCCACGTGCCCAAGAACGCGCCGGATGGTACCGCCACGCCGACGATCTCGGCCTCCGGACTGCCGCCCTGGCGCGCGCAACGCCCGGCGACGTTGACGCCGCGCTCGCCGTCGACCCCGACGAGGTCGAGATCATCATCACCAGTTCCGACGTACAACTCGAGCACGCCCTCGGGAAGTCCCGCGACGAGGCCAGAGCGCTCCTCGTGGAGAACGTCCGTCGCGTGACCGGAGCCGGGACGACCGCGGGCGCAACGCTGATGGACGCTATGCGCGCCGATGTCGACTTCCTCGTCGAGTGCGCCCGGGCCGCTGTCGACGCCGGCGCTGCCCACGTCACGCTCGCCGACACGACCGGCGCCGGGACGACCGACCGCGTCCACACCGTCGTCGCCGCCGTTGGGGACGCCATCGGTGACGACGCGGCCGTCGCCATCCACACCCACGACGACATGGGCGTAGCGACCGCGAACGCCACGACCGGCGTCACTGCCGGCGCCACCCGCGTCGACGCCACCATCGGTGGCATCGGCGAACGCGCCGGTAACGCCCCGCTTGAGGAGGTCGCCGTCTACCTCACCGAACGCGGCGACGATCTCCACCTCGACGTCGACGAACTCGTCCCCGCCGCACAAAGCGTCCACCAGACACTGGACGTCGACGTTTCGCCCGACAAACCGGTTATCGGCGACCGCGCGTACAAACACGAGAGCGGCCTCCACACGGCCGCGATGCTCCGAGAACCATGGACGTACATGCCGTTCGACCCGTCGACGTACGGCGCGTCGAATCAACTCCTCTTCGGCGAAGAGACCGGCCGCGGGGCCGTCCGCGCACTCCTCGAATCACTCGACGTTGACGCGACCGATGAATCAGTGGCCGTCGCGCTCGAAGAGATTCACGACCGCGCAGCACGCGCCGACGGCCCTCTGTCGCTCGAAGAGACCCGTGAACTACTCACCGACCGTTTCGGGACCGACGCCTAACGCCGAACTCGCCGGCTAGAATCATGACCGAACAGGACTGGAGCGTTGCGTGGCTCGAATCGAAATGGAGTTATTCCTCTCTTGGTCGCGTGGCTCGAGATGGGCACGCCAGGGCGTCCCGGCGGGCTGGCGTCGCTACTTGTTTTGAACAGTCGGCCCCGACCTAGAGGAAGTCGGGGTCGACCTGCAGGGGGCGTTTCTCGGTGTCGAGCGTCGTCTGGGAGTGCAACTGGACCGCACACCCTGGACAGTAGTACTCCAGCATCACCGCCTTGTCCTCCTCCTCGCGGCGCTTGACCCACATGTCGAAGTCGTCGACCATGCGGTCCGCGACCTCGGATTCGCGGACCGGCACGTGGTCGCGCCAGTCCTCGTAGTCGTCGTCCACCGCACAGATCTGTTCCTCGCACTCCCGGCACCGGAGGAACCGGTCGCCGTCGTCCTCGACCAGCTCGAGGTACATGCCGAATCGCCGCGTCGATTGCGTGTTAGTAGCCATTGGTCTCGTTAGTTACTGGGGTACTCTGCCTCTTCGAGGCGCTGTTCGCGGATGTCGTCCCGTCGGGCGTCCGTCGCGTCTTGGTCGACGTTCCCGTCGTCGTCGAGTATCACACCGTACGCGTTCTTCGCAGCTTTCACCGATACCAGACCGTCGCTCACGTCCTTCGCGACGCGACGCGGCTCGCGCGTCAACGGGTCGCCGAGCCCGCCACCGGACGCGATGACGTGCCGGACGACTTTCCCATCGGTCATGACGTGCGGGGCCTCCTTAGACTCCGTGAGGTGCTCGGACCCCGGCGTGAACTCGTCGGGCGCCGACGGCAACTCGCCGCGCTCCCAGCGCTCCTTGATGTCCGTATCCTCGTAGTCGATGAGCTTCGTCGCCGACCCGGCGACGCCGCCACCGTACCCGCGCGGGGGTAGGTTGAAGCGAGCCGCGAGGAACGCGCCGACGAGCTCGTCGCTCCCGGCGTCCCAGAGCGTCATCGCCTTATCCAGACCGCTCCCACCCCGGAACTTCCCGGGACCGCCGCCGTTCTCCTTGAGTCGACGCCACAGGTGGATTACGGGGTAAGACTGCTCCTTCCACTCGATGTCGGACACGCGATTCCCGACCTGCGTACTCAGACCACCCGCCTCCAGGCCGTCGACAACCGTCTGGGCGCCGTTGCCCATCCCGCCGCCGTCCATGTCCAGCCACGCGAACGGGTCGCCGTACTGGTTGACGCCCGCGTACGTCTCACACGACCAGTCGTCCGCATACGGCGCCTGCGCCCGGTCGTGGATGTCCTCGTGTTCGCTCATCTGGATCGCCTCCGAGAGCGACTCCGTGACGAGCCGGCAGAGCTCGTGGCCGGCGTCAAGGTGCCCGAACCCACTCGCGCCGTGCTCGTCGACGTGCGGGACCGTGCCCTCGCGTGTCTCCACGTTCACGGGCTCGGTCAACCCCGAGTTCAGCGTGAGGTCGTACCCGAGCTGGAGCATGATCGGCGTGAACGAACACCCGAGCGCCGCCCCCGGTCCGGTGTTGATTGGGCCGGGAGCCTGCGGGTCGCTGTTCGTGAGGTCGATCGTCATCTCGTCGCCCTCGACGATGACCTGGCACTCGATCCGGTACGTCTTGTTCCGGTCCCCGTCGTTCTCACACCAGCCGACGGACGTGTACGTGCCGTCGGGGAGCTTCTCGATGCGCTTTCGCATCGCGCGCTCCGTGAGGACGTTCGAGACCTCGCCGTACATCTTCTGCTGGACGAGCCCGTTCTCCTCTAGCGTCTCGTGGATGCGGTCGCGGGCGACGTTGTTCGCGCCGATGAAACACCGGATGTCGTTGAACGCCATCACCGGCACCCGACTCTGGGCCTGGATGACCTTCTTTAGCTCCTCGTCGACGACGCCTTCCTTGACGAGCTTCGTCGGCGGGAGCGTGATGCCCTCGCCGAATGTATCCGTCACCTGCGGCGAGAAGGAACCCGGCGACACGCCGCCGATGTCGGCGATGTGCGAGGCGCTCCACACCCAGTTGACGATCTCGTCCTCCCAGAACACCGGCATGACGATGCCGTTGTCCTGCTTGTGGGGCATCCCCAAGTTCGTGTGGTTGATGATGATGCCGTCACCGGGGTTCAGGTCCTCCTCGTCGTACTCCTCGAGGATCGCTTCCAGGCACTTCTTCGCCGCACCCCAGTGGAACACGAGGTACGCCCCGGTCGCGACGATGCCGCCGTCGGTGTCAAGGATGCACGTGCTGAAGTCCTGCGCTTCGGTAATGATCGGCGACCCGGACGTCTGCTTGAGGGTCTCACCCATCTCGTGCGTAATGTTCGTGTTGCGCATCTGGGTGACTTCCGCGGTCACCTGGTCGAAGTCGCCGCTGTCGACCCACGCTCTGGCTAGTCGTTTCCGCTCGTCGTTGTTCATGACGTCCTCGACGGACGGTTCATCTGTGGATTTGAGGCTCATGTGTTGGTATCAGTGTTCGATTTCAGTTCGCTCCGAGATGGACGTGCGTGTGTTCGTGCTCGTCGACCGAGAGAGACGCGCCCGGCGGCACGTACACGGTCGTGTACGGACGTTCGATGATCGCGGGCTCGTCGAGTTCGAAGCCCGCCGAGAGCGCTCGCCCGTCGTAGATCGGGAGCTCACGGTACCCGTCTTCCTCCAGGACGTAGACCTCGCGGTGGTGTTTGAGTGCGTCCGCCGGGTCGGCGCCGCCGTCGGCGCGAACGCCGTCGTCGCCAGAGGTCTCGAGTGTCGGGACCGGCGCCGTCGCTTCGACCCGGAGATTCTGGATCTCGACGTCGGATTCGATCCAGGCGGTCCCGGACCCGTACCGGCGTTCGTAATCCTCGATGAACCGCTCCTCGATGCGGCTCGCGTCCTCGGGTTCGAACCCGCGCTGTTCGACGTTCAGGGGGTACTCTTCGGCCTGTCCGGAGAACCGGAGGTCGAGCCGGCGGTTCATGATGAGATTCTCGGTCTCTACGCCCTCGTCCTCGAAGTCCTTACGCGCCTTGGCCTCCATGTCCTCGTAGATCCCCGAGATATCGACGACGGAGTCTTCGTCGAGAACGGTGTGGTGGGTGCGGAAGTAGCTCCGCTTATGATCCGCCGACAGCAGGCCACGTGCGGAGAAGCTCGCGGCTTCGTCGGGGATAATGATGTGGTCGATGTTCATGTCGCCACAGATCATCGGTGCGAACAGCGGGCTCGTTCCGCCGTACGCGAGCATGGCGAACTCGCGGGGATCGTACCCTCGCTCCACGGAGACAGCGCGTGCGGCGTTGCTCATCTTCGCGATGGCGAGGTTCATCATTGCCGACGCCGCTTCGGTGGTGTCGTACCCGAGGGGGTCTGCGAGGTGCGTTTCGATGGCTTCGAGGGCTGCGTCCTCGTCGAGCGAGTCGCGGCCGGCGAGGAAGTAGTCGGGATTCAGGTAGCCGAGCGTGAGCGCGGCGTCCGTGATCGTCGGTTCAGTACCACCCTTGCCATAGCAGGCCGGCCCAGGGTCGGCGCCGGCGGATTCGGGCCCGACCTGTGGTTGGCCACGATCGTCGATCCAGCCGATGGAGCCGCCACCGCTCCCAATGGCTTCGACGTCGACGATGTCCAGACCGGTGTCGAAGTCACCGATCTTCGCGCGATTCCGCATCTGGATCTCATTGTCGTAGATCATGGAGGTGTCGAAGCTTGTGCCCCCCATGTCGGCGGTGAGGATGTTCTTGACGCCGAGTTGCTTCCCGAGTTCGTTCGCGCCGGTCACGCCCGCGGCGGGCCCGGAGTTGACGAGCGTCACCGGGTTTTCCTTGGCTTCCTCAGGCGTACTGTAGCCGCCCTCAGAGTGCATGATGAGCGGTTTGGAGTCGAGCCCGTGGTTCTCGAGGCGCTCGCTGAGGTTCTCGACATACTTGACGACGCTCGGGCCCGCGTAGGAGTTGAACACGGTCGTGACCGTGCGTTCGTATTCGCGGATGACTGGGAAGATCTCATGGGAGAGCGAGTAGTGCATCTCGGGGTACTTCTCCTCGATGATCTCCCCGATGATCTTCTCGTGGGCGTCGTTCTCGAATGACCAGAGGAACGAGACGGCGATGGTGTCGACGTCCTTGTCTACGAGTCGGTCGACGGCTGCTTCTGCCTCGTCGCGGTCAAGCGAGACGACGACGTTCCCGTCGTAGTCCATTCGCTCCGCGAGGCCTTCGATGCATTCGCGGTCGACGACTTCCGGGACGCCGGTCTGCTTGTGCGGGTCATACTCGCGTATCTTGCGCGGCGACCGCGCGATGCGGAGCGTGTCCTCGAACCCCTTGGTCGTGATGAGCCCGGTCTTTGCGCCCTGGAGCTCGGCGATGGTGTTCGTGGCAACTGTGGACGCGTTGATGAACCGTTCCGTGTTGTCGACGAGTTCGTCCAGCGTGATGCCGATCTCGTCGGCTGCGACCTTGAGACTCTCAATGACGCCGACGCTGAAGTCGTCGGGCGTCGATGGCGCCTTGGCGAGGTAGCGCTCCCCGTCCGACGAGAGGACGACGGTGTCGGTGTGAGTCCCACCGATGTCTGTACCGATTTGGTAAGGCATACCATGCGCTCATCCTTACTAACACATCATAAAGTTTGTGTAGGATTCTTAGAACAGTCGTTCCACGGCTCGAAAGTCCAGAATCCAGTACGTCCGGCCACTCATGGCGTCAGAAGAGAAACAAACTATCGCACAGGATAAGAGGATATAATAATACGAGCTGATAGAAGTACTTCCAATCTTTGGTTGTTTGCTTGCTTCTGTGTGGTACTGGACCGAGTCGTCTGCAAGGATCGGCCGTTCATCAGGAGTGAACTATTAGTGCTAAGACTCCACACTCCCTGACATGGCAAACAACGGGTCGCAGCGAACGATCGGATCTGTCGAACGCTCGTATGAGGTCCTCCAAGAACTCCAAGACCAGGAGGCGTGTGGCGTCTCCGAACTCGCCACTGCCCTCGGGATTCCCAAAAGTACCGTCCATAAACACCTCCGGACGCTCGTCGATCTCGGCTACGTCCGTCAGTGCGACGGCCAGTACCGCGTCGGGTTCAAACTCCTCGAACACGGCGGCGTCGTCCGAGACCGCTGTCGTATCTACAAGTACGGCCGCCCCAAGATCGAGGAACTTGTCGCCGACGTCGGTGAGATGGCGCTGCTCTCCATCAGAGACGAGGACCGGGGGGTCTTCCTCTTCCGGTCGAACGACCGCTACAATCTCAAGGCCTCGCTTTCGATGGGTGCTCGGTTCAATCTGCATTCGAACGGCGCCGGAAAAGCGATGCTCGCCGCCTCAGACGACGAATTCGTTCAGAACTACGTCGAGATCACCGGCCTCCCCGCGGAGACACCCCACACCATCACCGAACCGGACGCCCTCCACGACGAGCTCGAAGCCATCCGCTCTAGGGGCTATGCTCGAAACCAAGGGGAGCGAGAGACGGGCATCCAAGCGGTGAGCGCTGCGATTCGTGACGACGTGACCGGCGACGTCGGCGCCATCAGCATCTCCGTTCCCACCGGCTCGCCGGCCGTCGACAACCTCGATGACGAGTACGCTCAGGCCGTCCAGCGCGCCGCGAGCGAACTCTCACTCCAGCTCACCCACAGTTGACCAACCTCGTTCACCGATGGTGTACGCGAAGGCGACCCAGCCGCCACACATTGCCTTCAAACCGTTGCACAGACCCGCCGAAACCATGCAGTCCAACTCCCTCGACCCCGAGACTGCGTCGACGTTCCGGCCACGTCATCGGAGGTATTCACTGAGCGTGAACGCCGCCACCGAGGCAGAACGACACCGAACCACCCTTGCGTTACGATTCTATAATTGTAACACAGATGTTGACGTGGAGGTATCCACGCGCTCGCTCCACCTCCGATGAACCCGGAACCGTCGATGTGCCTCGATGCCCGCCAGTGCACAGCTATAACTTTCGGCGGCGAGACTCTCACCTATGACCGGAGAGCGCACGACGCCTTCAAACAAGGTCGACCGCGTCGCCCAGGCGTACGGCCTCGATGACCTCGGAGCCGAACTCGAGGCGCGCTGGCTGGGCGTCGATGGCGAGCAATCGAGCACCCGCGACCTCGCGACCCTGTTCAACAAGCGCGTGCTGGAGGCGGCTGTCGACCGAAGTGACGCCTTCACGTTCACCGGCACCGTCGACCAACTATACCGCCGGCTCACCGACGACGACACGGGCGACGCTGCCCTCGTCCGATCGCGACTCGAACAACACGGCGTCGACGTCGACGCGGTCACCGACGACTTCGTCTCTCACCAGACCATCCACCGGTACCTCAAGAACCACCGCGAGCTCGAACGCCCCGAACAAACCCCCGAAGACCGGAAGGCCTCGGCCGTCGACACGGTCCAACGACTCCGCGGCCGTACCACGGCCGTCGCCGAACAGACAATCGAATCCCTCGCGAACAACGACATCCTCGACGTCGGCCAGTTCAGCATCCTCAACGACATCCAGGTGCTCTGTGAGAACTGCGGGCGCAGCTACGACGTGACCACGTTCATCGAGCGCGACGGCTGCCAGTGCGCGACCGAGAACTGACCACCGCCCCGGTCCCCCCACGGCCTGCCTCACCTCGGCGAACCCCCACTGGTCACTCGTTGAGCGACGCGGTTGAGACGCGTGCCGTCACTCGCACCCGCCGCAACAGTACGAACACTTTAGGCGTGAACGGGCGTTGCCCTGGAGTATGAACGATTCCACGACTCTAGACCAACCAGTCCGTCTATCCGTCGAGAACGTCGGCGGTATCGACGAGACGACGGTGACGTTCGAACCTGGCGTGAACGCCCTTTCGGGGCGAAACGCTACGAACCGGACGTCCCTTCTTCGCGCCATCATGGGCGCGCTCGGGAGCGACGATGTCTCCCTCAAGAGCGACGCCGATGAAGGCCATATCGAACTGGAGGTCGGCAGCGAGACGTACACCCGACGACTCACGCGGTCGAACGGCACCGTCAACATGTACGGCGACCCGTACCTCGACGACCCGGAGCTCGCGGACCTGTTCGCGTTCCTGCTCGCGACCAACGAGACCCGAACTGCCGTCCTGACCGAACAGGACCTCCGCGAGATAATCATGCGGCCCGTCGACACGGCCTCCATCCAGCGCGAGATCGAGTCCCTCGAGGACGAGAGGGCCCGGCTCGACGAGGAACTTGAGGAACTCTCGACGCTCGAACAGCAACTCCCCGAACTGCAGAGCAAACGCGCGGACCTCACCGAACAGATCGAAGAGACGGAGGCAGAACTGGCGGCGAAACGCGAGGAGCTGGCGGACGCGGAAGCGTCCGTGGACGAGACCCGTGAGGACAAGCGCGCAGTCGAGGAGAAGATGTCCGAGCTCGGCGACATCCGCTCGGAACTGGAGAGCGTCCGTCAGGAGATTCGGGCACAGCGCGAGAGCCTAGACTCCCTGAACGCCCGCCGTGATGACCTCGCCGACGACGAAGCGGACCTTCCCAATGCGCCAGCCGGCGAGATCGAGGAGATCGACGCCCAGATCGATGACCTACGGGCGGAGAAACAATCACTTCAATCCGAGCTGAACACGCTCCAGCGCATCATCCAGTTCAACGAGGATAACCTAGAGAGGGCCGGCGACCTCGACGCCGTCGGGGCGTCGGCGTCGAACGACGAGTCGGGGGACGTCACCGACAAGCTCGTCGAGGACTCGATGTCGGTTGTCTGCTGGACGTGCGGGCGGGAGGCCGACCGCGAGCACATCGAAGAGACACTCGAGCGGCTCCGGGACCGCCGGAAATCGAAGCTTCAGGCGAGCAACGACATCGAGGACCGAATCGACGACCTCGAAGCGGAGCGCAAGACGTTCGAGGAGCAGCAGCGCCAGCGCGAGCAGGTGAAGCGTCGACTTCGCGAGACAGAGTCCAAGATCGAGTCGCGCGAGGACCGTATCGATGAACTGGAGGACCGTCGGGCGACGCTCGAGGACCGCATCTCGGCGGTCGAGGATGAGATCGAGACGCTGCAGACACAGCACGACGAGACCGTGCTCGCATTGCACAAGGAGGCCAACCAGTTAGAAGTCGACCTGAACCGCCTGGAGCGTGAGCGCGAGGACCTCACGGAGGAGATCGAAGCGATAGAAGCAGAGCTGGACCGGCGTGCGGAGTTGCGGGAGCGACGCGAGGCGCTCGCGTCGGAGCTGACGGACATGCGAACGCGCATCGACCAGATCGAAGCGGAGGCGGTCGAAGCATTCAACGACCATATGGACACGGTACTGTCGGCGCTGGAGTACGACAATCTCGCGCGCATCTGGATCGAGCGTACCGAGACCGAGGTGAAAGAAGGCCGTCGAAAGGTATCCAAGGACGAATTCACCCTCCACATCGTCCGTGAATCCGAGGACGGCGCGGCCTACGAGGACCAGCTCGGCCATCTCAGCGAGAGTGAGCGCGAGGTAACCGGATTGGTATTCGCACTCGCGGGTTACCTCGTTCACGACGTACACGAGGAGGTGCCGTTCATGCTCTTGGACTCACTGGAAGCCATCGACTCCAACCGTATCGCCCGACTGATCTCGCACTTCGAGTCATACCCCGACTACCTCGTTGCCGCACTGCTGCCCGAGGACGCTGCGGCAGTCGAAGACACCTACCCAATCCTCACTGAGATCTGACCAAGGCGCCACCACGCCCGACCACCCCCGCACGAACCACTCCCCACCGACCTCGGTTTTGAACCCGTCGCGAGCACGACTCACTGCGACAACCATTGCGGCGTCTCTAGGGGTACCACCGACTTCGTGTCGTGCTTGAAACCGGTCCTATCGAAACCGTTCTCTAAATTTATTGAAGTCTGATATAATAGTGCTACCATAATAATCCAGATATAAATTTTTCTGGGTGTAGCACTCGAGCTGCGATTACATGGGTCACGGAACTTGTGATGAGGGTGTACCGATACCAAGCCACGCCACAATTATTGAAGGGTCTATTTTTGAATATTAACTATTTCTATGCACTTCGACGACGCTTTGGGACAGAAATCAAATTCTATAGTTCTGTAGCCGCTAAAAGCCTTTATTCTCGATTTGCACCCGGGGGACCTGTAGGAATGATTTTTGGCCACCGTACAACCGTCTAGAATGGTTCACGATATCCGAATTAACAAATTATAGTATATACTAGAAATTAGATATATCTCATTGCTTGTTTGATTCCTCAGCGCCCGCCTGATGTGAGTTACCAGCGCACCCTCCAGGTCTAACTGTAGACTCTGGAGGCCATTGATTCGGAGCACTCACACCACCGCGCAGCCACGTGGAGTACTGAACTCCCAGGAGAAAATCCAAGTACACATCAGCGAGACTGAGGACGGATTCAACTACCAGGATGACGGCCACGGTATTGATCCTGCGGACCGTGAAGACGTATTCAAACCGGGATTCTCACAAAAGACGAGACGGAAGGAAACGGGATGGGTATGGAAACTGTCCGCCAGGTTGTCGCTGCCCAGTGATGGCAGATCAGCATTTCAGACGCTCAGGTGCTCGACGGTGTCCGGTTTGAAATCGAGGCTAATTGACTGACGTCCAACTCATCTCATCACTCCGCCTCGAGGACAGCCTCCAGTTCATCGCGACGCGTGTACGTGTCATGATTGTCCCCGCCATCGTGGCGATCTCCTCGTGTATTGGTGATGAGGCGAGTTCGACCTGATCGTACGCGTACACGAGACACGCGGCGGCGATTCATGCCCGTGATCGGTTGATCGTCATGCCCGCATCGTCGAGTGCTTCGAGACAAGCGAACGCCTCCGTCGCCACAGCGTCGGGTGGATCTGCTTCGAAGCACAGTTGGATGAGCACCGTCTCAACATCCGTGAGCTCGAGCGGTACCTCGCCCGTCCCCTGCAGTTGTTTGACCGCCTCTCGGGCAGCGAGTTCATTGACATCGAGTGCGGCAGCGATCCGACACAACAGTCGTGCGAGTCCGGCCACGATGCTGTCGATCCGGAGTGCGGCGGCAGCGAAGGGTCGAAGCCCACGCCCACGGAATCGGTCGTGCTCGTGGGCAACGACGAGCTGGTCGCTCGCTGCGTCACCAACGCGATCTGCAAGCCCGAGCTCTCGCACTGCGGTCGCGATCGCGGCGCCGCTGTTGCCGCGATTCCAGGCTGCCTTCTTGTCTGCAGCGTCGTACTCTGAGAAAGTTAGATCCGTATCGAAAGCGCGATAATATTACAGTGGGGAATCCGCCATCTCCAAGCCTCTCCAAACCAGTGTTCGGGTGCATTCCTCCGCCGGCCAACGTTAAGTCACGTGACAATCAGGTTATTCGAGTGAACATCCGATGGGCCCCGATCAGACACTGAGCGAGGAACTCGACACGGTTCAGCACCGCTGGGAGCAGATGACCGCCGTTCCCGAATCCCCGCGGACCCTGATGAGCGTCATCGAATACTCGCTCGGAACGCAGCGAAAGGCCGAGGTGTATGTCAATCGGTTCCTCAAGTACCTCCTTGACCCGGAGGAGCCACATGGAATGGACTCAGACCTCCTCCGTACGTTTCTCAACGGCTTGCCTGCGGAGTGTGGGTTTCAGGAGGACACGTACGACCTCTCCGACATCGTCGTCGACGAACAGGCCAGGGTAACCCAAGAAGAAGAAGACGGCACCGTGGTGTCTTCAGGGATCGTTGATCTCCTCATCGAGGTTCCCAACGAGTGGTTCCTCATGGTCGAATTGAAATTCGGCGCCGAGGACACCCAGACGCAATTCTACTACCGCGATGTGACGCACCTCGGCGGTGATCCCCAGGAAACCTACGAGTCTGGAGCGTACTACGTCTATCTCCGTCCACGGGATCGACCCACCGCCAACGAGCCCGAGTTCTCCAACTGGACGTGGGAGGAGTTGTGTCGGGACGTGCTGAACCCGTTCATCCTCGACAACGGCTCGCGGCTATCACAGCGGACGGTCGCACAGCTGCACGAGTTCACCGACGACATCGCGAACATCACCGGCATGACCGAACACCAGGAGAACGAGCGAGAGAAGATCGCACTGTTTCTCGACCACTACGATGCTATCAGCGACGTTACCGACACCTTTGACGAGGCGTGGGACCGGTTTACTGGCGAGTGGGGCGCCAGGCTCGGGAACGCCCTTGCAGAAGACGGCCACGGCTCGGTGCCGAATCACGACGACGAACAGGTCACCCGGTTCATCCTCACTCGGACGGGGGGTGATGCCGAACCGTGGAACTTCCGTTCGAACAGCTCAGACTGGGGGATGATCTTCAAAGACGGGTGGTGGCGACACCTCGATGATCTCGGGGGGACGATTCAGAGCCGTCCCGACGACCGCAACGACGTCCGGATCGGCTTTCACCACCGACTGGGGCGAAACAGGGATCTCGCCATCGGCGAGCGGACGCTGAAGGTGTACTTCCGGAATATGGGGGCGAACGATCAGCGGTTCATCGACACGTTCTCCAGGACATTCGACGCCAACGAACCCCAGATCGCCGAGGCGCTCCCCGGGCGGGCGACGATCACTGGCAACAAGAAAGACAAGATCGTTGTCCCGTACGACATCGACGCCGAGGATCGGGACTTCTTCACCGCGTACATCGATGCGCTCGAGACGGCGTACGTCGATCTCATCGGCGACAACAACGACCTCGTCACCGAGATCGATTCGATCTTCTGCGAGTCACTGGAAGCGGAGTACGACTATTCAGACAATTAATGCTTCAACAATGTTGTAGAGAGGAGAAATCACGGGGAGGCTCGGTCCTTACCAAGGCGATTCACGAGTGGTCGTCTGAACGCTCCGACCCGAGCCGATTCGAGAGTTGGTCGAACCGATCTTGTGCCGACCCCGCTCGCGACTCGGTCTCCCGCTCGTTGTAGATGGCGTCCACCAGCTCCTGCGATTTCACCGTTACTTCGAGGACGGCATCCTGGTGTCGGCCATCCTCGGGCAGCTCCTGCTCGTCGACGACGAACTCTCGAAGCCCATCCGGTGTCGTCACCTCCAGCACGGCGAGGTCGCCCTCGAAGCGATCGACCACTGCCGTGTGCCTCCCGTCGGGAACGTCGGCGGTATCATCCGTCATTAGGTGTACTCCTCCTGCAGCACGATCGTCTCATCCTCCGTTCGGACCGTTACTGTATCCCCACCATTGTTCCAGACCGGTGCAGATGCGCCCCAGTAGAGGTCCGTGTCGGTGTCCGAGCCACTCCCCGTGTGGAGGGTGATCTGAGCGCCGGGTGCAAGCGTCGTCCCCTCGGGCACCGTGTACACGTGGTCGGCGCTGTCCGCGACCGTCCACCCGGAGAGATCCAGCGTACTGTCGCCGGTGTTCTCGAAGACGACGTACTCGTCGTTCAGGTTCTCTCGATCGTCGCCCTCCGCGTCCGCGTGGACCTCGGCGAGCACGAGCGCACCGGAGTCAGTTCCGCCGTCGGTAGCCGTCGCCATGGGTGTCGCGGTCGGGGTCGTACCCGGGGTGACCGTTTGGACGCCTCCGTCCGCAGCGGCAATCACAGCGCGGTCCTCGACGGGTGTCGTCGTCCCCGGTTCGATCGGGTCCCCTTCGCGGAGTTCGAGGGGGTTCGTCGGGGCACGGGCTTGGGTCTTGACTGTGACCGCCGAGCCGTTGCTTTCGAGGACGACGGTCCCGTGGGTTGCCGTCCAATACGCCGGAATCGAGCGTTCGGCGAACCGTTCGAGCACGACCTCATGCGGATGGCCGTACTGCGAGTCGTACGCACTCGAGATCACCGTGACCTTCGGCGAGACGAGATCCAGTAGCTCGCTACTGGAACTGCTATCGCTCCCGTGATGGCCCGCCTTGTACACGGTCGCGTTGAGCGAGGCGCCGTACTCGTCGACGAGGTACTCCTCCTGGCGCTCCTCGGCGTCACCCGTGTGGAGGAAACTCGTCTGCCCGAACGTGAGGTGGAGCACGATGCCGTTCTCGTTGCGGCCGTCGACATCCAGATAGGGATCGGGCGGCCCGAGCACGCGGGTCTCGACGCCCTCGAACGGGAGTTGGTCACCCTCACGCACTTCATACAGCGTGACATCGTACTCTTCGACGGCGTCGAGATACGCCTCGTACGTCTGCGTGCTCGCGGCGATCCCGGGGTCGTACACGGCGCCGACCCCCTCACCCTCGGTTTCGAGATACTCGATCACAGCGGCGTTCCCCCCGATGTGGTCGGCGTCGTTGTGGGTGACGACGAGATGGTCGACTCGCTCGATATCGTTCGCTTTGAGATACGCGAGGACGTGCTCGCCGTCGGTGCGGAAATCGCCCGTGTCGATGAGCATCGTCTCGCCCGTGGGCCCGATGATGAGCGTGCTCGCAGACTGCCCCACGTTGATGAAGTGGATCTCCATCGTTCCCTCGGGAGACGGGGCCTGTGACTGAGCCGTGGCGGATGCTGTAGGCGACGGCGACACTGGCGACTCGGTGTCGACAGTGGCACCCGGCGTTCCCCCGGTACAGCCCGCGAGGAGGATGACCACGGCGACGAGGGCGATGTGCCAGTGTCGATGCATTTGTTTCTCCTTCGGTGAGGCCCTACAAAACGTGTCCGGTGGGGCCCGTTGGAGGAGTATCGACCCTATGACCTTCAGTAGATCTCGCCGCCACAGGCAGCGGACTGTCGAGGACGTGGCGCTTCACACAGTCATCCCGCGGTGGTTGCCCGGCAGGGGATCCGCTGGATATCATACGTTGTCCGCTGATAATTTAAAACACGCCCGCTCATCTCCAATTCTTATTCGAACACTTGCTCACACATGGGCAAGGCGTTTTAGGTGTTAGATTTTGGCTCTAGGAAGATGAGCCGAGACAAGTTTAATCGGATGAACAAGGCGCTGGTTCGGTGGGATGAGATGACCGATGAGATCGAGCGACTCACACAAGAGTACGATGCGGAGGGCTGGGAGACACTCGTTCTCCACCCTGGCGATGTCGTTCCACAGCCGGCTGAGGACGATTCGAACCCAGCATTCAGACTTACGGTACCGGACTCGGAACTCGATGCACTGTCCGAGTTCGTGGGCGAGGACGACAGTGAGTTCGACGAGTACGAGACGCACCAGGCAGCGGCCGACGAGGTGAACCTGTTCCTCATTATTCTGAAATCGACGACGTTCGAGCGAGCGGTCTTCTATCCAGTGTACTACGACCCGGCTGTCGACATACAATTTGTCGACGATGTCCAGGACTCGGACGTACTGCATACGACTGTCACTGATCTAAATAAATCCCGGGAATTCGTGTTTTTCCACGACACACCGGAGCTATTTATCCAGTAGTCGTGCGATTCAAAGGGCGATGACAAAACAGTTGCTCGACAGCTTTTCTGCGCTGGGCTCGCGACCAGTCATGTTGTTGCCCCTACAGAATACCGTGGTCGAATCGGAGGCAGCGAGACGTGTTTCTACGATCATACTTGCATAATGGTTGTGATTCAAGTTTTAGTAATTGATTTACCACATCTCACGCCCGAATAAACTACATTCTGCGAAGCATTTATAACATATTGGTATGTGTCCGTTAGACATGGGGACTAGCAACACAGATCGTCGGCGGTTCCTCAAGTTAGTGGGCGCAGGTTCGACCGGCGTTGTGCTCGCTGGCTGTGCCGGAAGTGGTGACCAAACCAACCAAACGGGAGATACAACTGCAGACTCGGATGATTCCGGGAGCTCTCAACAACAGAACGATGGTGGTGACGGAACGAACGACTTCCACTTCATCGCCGGCCAGGTATTCGGGACCCTCGACCCGGCTGAACAGGTGGACTACACGCAGGGGTTAGCCGCTCAAAACCTCTACGACGAGTTCGTCACCGTCGACCCCGAATCGCTCGAACCCACCAATCATATCGCCGATAGTTGGGAGACCGAAGATGGCGGCTCGACGTGGGTGTTCACCATTCGGGACGATGTGACATTCACGGATGGATCGAACATGACGGCTGAGGACGTCGTCTACTCCATGCGCCGGATGCTCAACATGGAGGCGGGATACTCGTCCTTCTGGCTCGATTACATCGACCCCTCGGACGTAACCGCCAGAGACGAGCGGACGGTAGCGTTCGAATTCAGCCAAGCGTACGGTCCGGCGCTCGCGACGTTCGTCCAATTTTACATCGTCAACAGTGCCGTCGTCCAAGAGAACGAACAGGACGGCGACTACGGCAACGCCTACCTTCAAGACAACTCCGCCGGCTCGGGGGCATACGAACTCGAGAACTGGAGTCAGGGCACGTCCATCGAGACGACGGCCTACGAGGACTACTGGAAGGGCTGGGACGACAACAGCTTCGACACGTTCCGGTCGACGGTCATCACCGAGCAGTCGACCATCATCAACACGATGCGTGAGGGGAACGGTGACATGACGGACCAGTACATGGGGACGCAGGCCTACGAGGAGATGGACTCGATGTCCAACGTGCGGGTCCCGGAGGTGCCGCAGCTCCAGTTGTTCCACCTCCCGCTGAACACGCAGAAGGCGCCGACGGACGACGTCAACGTTCGGAAGGCTATCGCGTACGCCTTCGATTACGAAAGCGCGGTCAACGATATCATCGGCGGCGGCGCGGTCGCTGCGGGTCCGGTTCCTCGCGAGATGGCCGGACACAACGGCGATCTCTCGCCGATGTCGCAGGACCTCGAGCGGGCCCAAGAGTTCCTTGATCAGTCGGATTACACGGTAGAGGAGATCAACGAGATCGGCCTCGAACACGTGGTGGTCGCCGGGACGGAGCTGCAGCGTCAGATCGGTCTGCTCAACCAATCCGGTCTCAGTGAGCTGGGGATCGAGGTCGAGATCAACCCCCAGCAGTGGGCCACGATCACCGATCGCGCAACCGATCCGGAGGAGACCGCCCACATGACGAACATCTTCCACACCGCGAAGATGCCGTCGCCCGACAGCCACACGTATCTGATGTACCACCCGTCGTCGTTCGGGTCGTACATCTCTCAGTCGTTCTACACGACCGACGAGATAACCTCGGTACTGGAAGAGGCCCGGGGCACGACCGATCTTCAGGAGCGTCTCGACCGGTATCGGGAGGCCCAGGAGCTTGTCGTCGAGGGAATGCCCAGCGTCTACATCGCCAACCCGCCCTACCGCATCGGCATCAACGAAAACGTTGGTGGCTGGGAATACCAGGGCGTGATGTCCTTCGACTGGGACGTGCATTCGATGCATCGCGACGGCGACGGCCGGGCGAACTAGCTCGTGTCGCCTCCCAGTTGCGTGCAGTTGTGTACACCACTACGCACACACAATGTCATACGTTGACTACCTCGCTCGGCGAGCACTCCAGTCCGTTCCCGTTGTGTTCGGGCTCTCCGTGCTCATCTTCGTCATCTCCCGGGTCATTCCGGGGGATCCAGTCCGCCTCGCGCTCGGACCGGAGGCGAGCGATCAGCAGGTCCAGGCGTTGCGGGCCGAAATGGGCCTCGATCAGCCGTTGCCGGTCCAGTACGTCGATTGGCTGATAGGCGTCCTGCAGGGTGAGTGGGGGATGTCGCTACGGACGAACAACAACGTATTCAACGACATCATCGCACGCCTCCCCGCGACGTTCGAGCTCACGGTCGTGACACTGGTGTTCGCGGTCCTGCTCGCGATCCCGTTCGGCGTTATTGCGGGCACGAACAAGGACCGCTGGCAGGATCACGTCTCACGTATCACCGCCCTGTTCGGCGTGTCGATGCCTCGATTCTGGGTGGCTATCGTGTTGCAGATCATCTTCGTGGTGTCGCTCGGGTTGCTTCCACTGTCAGGTCGGCTCAGTGACGGCGTCGCGCCACCACCGGCGGTCACCCATCTGTACCTCGTCGACAGCCTGATCGCGGGTCAGTTCGGGACGTTCGTGGATGCGGCAACACATCTGGTATTGCCCTCGTTCGCGCTCGGACTGGCGACGCTGGCGCAGGTGATGCGACTCATTCGCTCGGACATGATCGACGAACAGCGCAAGGACTACGTACTGGCTGCGCGGGCGTACGGGCTTCCGAACAACCTCATCGAGTACAAGTACATGCTCCGCAACGCGTTCACGAGTTCGCTTACGGTTATCGGACTCGCGTTCGGGTTCCTGCTGGGCAACGCGTTCCTCGTGGAGATCGTGTTCGCGTGGCCGGGGATGGCTCGGTACGGAGTGGAGTCCATCCTCTATCAGGATTTCAACGCCATCGTCGGCGTCACTATCGTCGTCGGCGTGGCGTTCGTGAGCGCCAATTTCGTCGTGGACCTCCTGTACGGGTACCTCGACCCGCGTGTCAGATTGGGGGAAGAATAGATGGCTACTGAAACAGACAATCGACCGTTCGAATCCGACAATACCGCCCGACAACAGCGGATCGAGCAACTCAAACGTGGCGCACAAAGCTTCGCCCAGAACAAGCTCTCGATAGTCGGACTGGTGATGATCCTGACGCTCGTGTTCGCGGCGATCTTCGCGCCAGTGATTGCACCGTATCCAAGCGATTCGGGGCCCGGCGTTCACTTCGACCGCGCACACGAACCGCCGAGCCTCGAACATCCGATGGGAACCGACACGACCGGCCGTGACATCTTCAGTCGGGTGCTGTTCGGTGCGCGGCTCTCGCTGTTGATGGGGATCGTGGTGCTCTCGATCGCGATCAGCGTCGGTGTCACTCTCGGATTGGTCGCCGGCTACCTCGGAGGGGCGACCAACGCGGTTATCATGCGAGTGACCGACATCTTCCTCGCGATACCACCGACATTGCTAGCGATGGCGGTGGTGGCCGCGACCGGCGCGTCGCTGTTCAACGTCATGGTCGCTATCGCGTTCTCCTGGTGGTCGTGGTACGCCCGGCTCGTCCAAGGGGAAGTGCTCTCGATCAAAGAGGACGAATTCATCGAATCGAGCCGCGCGTTGGGCTCTGGCTGGCTCCGAACCACGTTCAAAGAGATACTCCCCAACGTCGTGAGCCCCATCACCGTCAAGGCCACGCTCGACATGGGGTTCGTCATTCTCGTCGGTGCGGGCCTCTCGTTCCTCGGGTTAGGCGCGCAGCCACCGACTCCAACGTGGGGGGCGATGATCGCACAGGGTCGCAACTACGTCACCAGTTACTGGTGGATCGCGGTGTTCCCGGGACTGGCGATCTCGTTCGCTGTCCTCGGGTTCAACTTCATCGGAGACGGGCTACGCGACGTCTTCGACGTGGATGTGAACTAACATGAGTGACCCAATACTCGAGGTTCGGAACCTCCACGTCAACTTCGACACGCACGAAGGCACAGCTGAAGTCATCAACGGCGTCGATTTCACCATCGAACAGGGTGAAACGGCGGCGCTGGTCGGTGAGACCGGCTGTGGAAAGAGTGTCACTGTAAAGTCCCTCATGGGGTTGCTGCCGTCGGCGACCATTCCCGAGGGGGAGATCATCTACAAGGGCCAGAACATGCTCGAACTCTCGGAAAGCGAGATCCACGCTCGCCGCGGCCGAGAGATGAGCATGATCATGCAGGACCCGATGACCAGTCTCAATCCCGTTCTCACGGTCGGCGAGCAGATGGTCGACGTCCTGAAGTGGCAGGGCCAACCACGAATGTCGCTCACCGAGTGGCTCCGAGACAAGCTCAAGAGCGGCTCTGAAGCGGAGTACCGCCAACGGGCCGTCGAGATGCTCAGTGAGGTCGAGATTTCCGCACCCGAGCGGGTGTTCGAGAGCTATCCGGTAGAGCTGTCGGGGGGGATGCGCCAGCGCGTACTCATCGCGATCGCGCTTCTGTCCGAACCGGATTTCCTCATCGCGGACGAGCCGGGGACCGCCCTCGACGTCACGACCGAGGAGAAGGTACTCGATTTACTCGATGAGCTCGTCGAGGAACGGGACACCAGCGTCCTGTACATCACCCACGATCTCGGCGTGGCCCGGGAGGTGAGCGACTACATCAACGTGATGTACGCCGGCGAGATCGTCGAACAGGCACCGACAGCCGATCTGTTCGCGGACCCGCACCACCCCTACACACGCGGTCTGCTCAGGAGTATCCCCACGTTGGCCACGGGGATCGGCGAAGGCATCGAGGGGCACCTCCCCGACTACACCGACCCGCCGAGGGCGTGCCGGTTCGCCGACCGCTGTCCACATGCCGAACCCGAGTGCCGAGAGACGTATCCGTACCCACGGGAGGTCGAGTCCGACCACAACGCTGCCTGTCATCTCTTCGATGGCCCGCCGGCACACGAACGCCATGTCGACCTCGGAGCCGAAACCGTCGACATCGGTCCGCCGCCGTGGGAGGCGACGGACGCGGGGTCAGAATCGGACGCTGTTGCCGATGGAGGGTCCCAGACATGAGCCTACTGAATAGAGACAGCGATGCGGCGACCCAGACCGATTCCGACGCTGACGAGCCGATGGTACGGGTCGAGAACCTCAAGAAACACTTCCCGATCCACGAGGGGGTTCTGCAACGACGGACCGGCGAGGTTCGGGCCGTCGACGGGGTCAGTTTCTCGATCGAGCAGGGCGAGACGTTCGGACTCGTAGGCGAGTCCGGGTCCGGCAAGACCACGACCGGTCGCTCGCTGCTCCGGCTTACCGAACCGACGGGCGGGACCATCGAGATCGACGGACAGAACGTTGTCGACCTCTCCGATGAGGAACTCAAGCGGTTCCGCAGAAACATGCAGATCGTCCATCAGGACCCGACGTCGAGCCTGAACCCCCGCCACAGAGTCAAGACCATCATCGAGGCTCCGCTCAAGATCCACGGATACGGGAGCGCCGACGAACGGCTCGACCGGATCGAGGAACTGCTAGAGATGGTCGATCTCCCGAGGGAGTTCCTCTACCGGTACCCGGGACAACTGTCGGGCGGACAGAAACAGCGGGTCGGGATCGCTCGGGCCGTCGCGCTTAACCCGAAGTTCGTCGTCCTCGACGAGCCGACGAGTGCACTCGACGTGAGTGTACAGGCCCGTATCGTGGATATTCTGGAGGATATCCAGGAGGAGTACAACATTACGTACCTGTTCATCACGCACGACCTCTCGCTGTTGCGGAACGTCGCCGACCGCATCGGAGTGATGTACCTCGGTCGGCTGGTCGAGACCGGAGACGTCGGGTCGGTGTTCGAGACACCCGAGCACCCATACAGCAGAGCGTTGCTCTCGGCGATCTCCACCGTCAGCGAGGCGGACGAGCAGCTCAAACCCGAGCAGCAACCGATCGAAGGCGAAATCCCCGATCCGAGGGAGAAACCCAGCGGGTGCGCGTTCCGTTCTCGGTGTCCGTACGCGTTCGACGCCTGTTCGGGCGACGAACCGCCGATGTATGAACTCGGGGACGATCACGACTCCCGGTGCTACCTGCACGACGACCAGTATCAGGAGGGACCGGGCTGGTGACGATGGTCGACGGTACATCTTCGGGCCGAGACGCGGAGACGTCCCGACTTGAGGCACTCAAACGCGCACGAAAGCGGCGGCCGTGGACAGACGAGCTCGTAATCGAGTGTGCGTCGAACCCGGTCGGATTCAAAGACCAGCTCCCCGCCTGCACCGCCTGCTCTGAGCCATGCGAGGCCGACGAAGTGTGTGCAACGGCGGTCGCGAAATCGGAGCGGCTCTTCGAGTCGATGAGCCGCCAGCAGGCCTACCATCTCGTCGAAAGCGCGATGAAGCGGCTTCGCACCCGAGGCGAAGCCGAATACCGGGACACCGATAGCGAGCGCCCGAACTCGTTCGTGGCACTGCGAGCGGAGGAACCGGTGGAGCGCGAGAGCGACGATGAGCCAGCTCGGGACGAGCGGAGTGGCGGCCGACCGGATCAGCAGTTCGAACACCAAGCGAGAGAGAATATCAATGAGTAATCACGGATACGACGACATCACTGCAGAGTGGGTTGAGCACGTCGCCGTCGGGGGCGCTGTCCTCGGCGGGGGCGGCGGCGGCTCGCTCGACGAAGGGATCGAATTCGGACACCTCGCGGTCGAGTACGGAGACCCGGAGATAGTCCCGATCTCCGAACTCGATCCGACGGAGGTCGTGTTGACGGTAAGCGGGGTCGGTGCGCCGGCCGCGACGGAGAGTCACGTTCGACCGGCAGACTACGTCCGCGCGGTGGAACTGGCTGTCGATCGGCTCGACGCTCGCGGGACAACCGTTGGCGCATTGATGACCAACGAGATGGGTGGGTTCGCGGCGGTCAACGGCCTGCTTCAGTCTGCGGTCACCGGCCTCCCGTTGGTCGATGCAACATGTAACGGCCGGGCGCATCCGACAGGGCCGATGGGATCGATCGGCCTCTCGGAGGACGAAGTGGTTCTGCAGGTCGGCGTCGGGGGCGAACCCGGCAGCGAGCGACATCACGAGTTACTCGTGGAGGCCCAGCTCGGATCTGCGGCCTCGACCATTCGCCAGACGGCCGAGGCCGCCGGCGGGCTCGTCGCGGTCGCACGCAATCCCGTGTCCGCCGACTATGCAGCGTCCAATGCCGCGGTGACCGTCTACGACCAGGCCGAGGCGGTCGGCCGAGCTGTCCGGACGGCCGCCGATGGCGCGACTGCGGTCGACGACGTCGCGAACGTGCTCGATGGCGAGGTCGCGGTTACGGGCACTGTCGAGTCGTGGGCGCTGGAGACAACCGGGGGGTTCGACGTGGGGACCGTGACCGTCGACGGACACGAATTGACGTTCTGGAACGAGTACATGACACTCGACCGGGACGGCGAGCGTCTCGCGACCTTCCCTGACCTGATCACTACGCTTGACGCCGAGACCGGCGAGCCGATCTCGACGGCGGAACTCTCGGAGGGGCAGTCGGTATCGGTCGTTGTCGCTCCGGCGTCCTCGTTGGCCCTCGGAGCGGGAATGCATCGACCCGAACTGTTCGAGCCTGTCGAGGAAGCAGTCGGTGAGCCGGTCATCGAATACGCGTTCGAGGAATAGCGAGCAAACGAATCCCAAACACATTACCTGATACTATGTTCGACAAAATTCAGCAAGCCTACGACGTTCTCGACCATCCGCAAGCCGACGGTCAATCAGTTCGCGACGAACTCGCCGATACTCCCGTCGATGTGGATGTGACTACCATTTCAAGCGATGACGGGACGACGGATTTCGTGAAGATCATCGTCCCAGGCACCGATCCGGACGCCGAGACGCTCGGTGTTGTCGGACGCCTCGGTGGGGTCGGCGCACGCCCTGCCGAGATCGGAATGGTCTCCGACGCCGACGGAGCCATCGTCGCGCTCGCCACGGCGTTCCAACTCGCGGAAATGGCCGACCGAGACGACGCGCTCGCCGGCGAGGTGCGCATCGCGACGCACGTCTGTCCGGACGCGCCGACGCAGCCGCACGACCCGGTTCCGTTCATGGGAAGCCCGGTCGACATGGAGACGATGAACGAACACGAGGTCGACGACGAGATGGATGCCGTGCTGTCCGTGGACGCGACCAAGGGAAACCGCGTCCACTGCGAGCGCGGGTTCGCGGTGTCTCCCACGGTCAAAGAGGGGTGGATTCTCCCGCCGAGCGAGACCCTCCTCGACGCGCAAGAGCGTGTGACTGGTGAACCACCGTCCACGCTCACCCTCACCACGCAGGACATCACACCGTACGGGAACGATCTCCATCACATCAACAGCATTCTCCAACCCGCGACAGCAACCGACTCACCGGTCGTCGGCGTCGCGACGACGAGCGTGAACCCGGTTCCCGGGTCCGGGACGGGTGCGAACTATCTCCCTGAACTCACGGAGGCGACCGGGTTCGTACTCGAGGTCGCGAAAGACTTCACCCGCGACCGCGCCGAGTTCTACGATGAAGGGGAATTCGAACGCCTCCGGTCGCTGTACGGCTCGATGGATCGGCTCCAGACGCCGGGGGAGGAAGCATGAAGACGATCGGACTCGTCACCATCGGGCAGTCGCCACGCACCGACATCACGCCGGACATCATCGACCAGTTCCCGGACGATGTCGAGTTCATCGAGGCGGGCGCACTCGACGAGTTCGACTCGGCGGACGAAGTGCGTGAGGCAGTCGGACCGCGGGAGGGGGAGCCCATCTTCGTTACTCGACTCAGGGACGGCAGCTCGGTCACGGTCGACCGAAACTCCGTGGTTGAGCTAATGCAGGCTCGTATCGACGAGCTCACCGACGACCACGGCGTCTCGACTATCGGAGTCCTTTGCACCGGCGACTTCCCGGCCTTTGAGTCCGATGTGCCGATTCTCGAGCCCAGTGATCTGTTGCACGCGTGGGCCTCAAGCATCGTCCAAGACGGCACGATCGGTGTACTGCTGCCCAAGCCGGAACAAATAGATCAGACCTTCGAGAAGTGGAACGGGTTCGATATCGTCCCTGCGGCGGGCTCACCGTACACCGAGGACGACGAGATCTCGCCGGCTGCCGAGGCGATCGGCACCGAAACCGACCTGGTCGTGATGGACTGCATGGGCTACTCGTTCGAGATGAAAAAGCGAGTCCAGGAGATGACGGACACGAGCGTGCTCCTCGGCCGGTCGGTACTCGCGAAAACTGCCACGGAGGTGGTGTGACATGGCGGACCTCGAGTCAGTGGCTAGCCGTGTCCTTGAAGAAAATATGGCTGTCGAGCCCGGCGAGAGCCTGCTGGTCGTGACTGACACCGACAAGCGTGCAATCGGCCACGCGCTCTTCGAGGCGGGTGACGACCTCGGCCTCGAGGCGGGGGTGATCGAAACTCGCCCGATGGAACGGAGCGGCATGGAGCCGCCGGCGTATGTCTCGGCTGCCATGGCCGCTGCTGACGTCGTCGTCTGTCCGACCAGCGCATCGTTGACCCACACTCGAGCACGCGAGGATGCGACGGACGCGGGTGCGCGAGTCGCGACCATGCCGGGTATCACCGAACACATGTTCAGTGAGGGGGCGATCACTGCTGACTACGCCGAGGTCGAACGGCTTACTGCCGCACTCACCGAACGGCTCACAGCAGCCGATGAGGCCCGGATCGAATCGACCACTGAGACGTTGACCGTGTCTCTGTCGGGCCGCGATGGGATCCCGAGCGACGGGCTGATCACGGAACCGGGTGAGTCGGGAAACCTCCCGTCAGGTGAAAGCTATATCGCGCCGGTCGAGGGGACGGCCGAGGGTGCCATCGCGTTCGATGGCGGGCTCGTGGGCGTCGGTGAACTCGACGACCCGCTGGTGGTCCGGATCGAGTCCGGCAGTATCGAATCGATCGAGGGGCCTTCAACCGAGGAGTTCCGTGACGCACTCGGAGACGACGAGTGTGCCCGCCGAGTGGCTGAGCTCGGTCTCGGCACCAACCCGGCCGCCGAGATCATCGGAACCGTACTCGAGGACGAGAAGGTGTACGGAACCTGCCACGTGGCCTTCGGCGACAATCACGGCTTCGGAGGGACCATCGAGTGCGACTCACACCTCGACGGGATCGTCCTCGAACCCGAGGTGTATCTCGATGACGAACTCGTCGTAAGTGGAGGCGACGTCGTGGTATGAGCGACATCGAGAGAGACCGCGAGCATCGGCCCGCGCTCGCAGGGGAGCCATCGCCGGTGGCAGATCTGACGGGATGGCTCGCCCGCCGAGCGACCGTTCGGGAGTTCGATACTGACGCGGAGATTCCGGACGCGGAGGTTCGCGAACTGGTCGATGCTGGACGGAAGGCCCCAACGAGCGGGACGGCCCAGATGTACAGCTTCGTGTGGATTCGTGATCCCGCGGACCGAGAACGGATTCACGATCTGTGCGATCGGGGTACTGAGCAGATAGAGGAGGCTAGTCACTTCCTGTTAGTCTGTATCGACCTGCAACGGATCAAGCAGTTGCTTGCCCATCGCGAGCGGGCGTTCCGCATCACTCCCGTGATGGGGCTCCTAGAGGGAGCAATCGACGCCTCGCTGGCCGCGATGGGTATCATGACAGCGGCCGAAAGCCGCGGCTACGGTGTGTGTCCCATCGGAAACATTCTCAACGGCCTCCCGGAGATCGCCGAGGTCGCTGATGTTCCGGCAGGCGTGCTGCCTGTCTTCGGGCTGTGTCTCGGGATCCCTCGCCACGGCGAGGCAACCGAGAACGCCCCACGCGTACCGCTCGAGGCCGTCCTTCACGAGGACGGGTACACCACCCTGAGCGAGGACATCCTTGAGCAGTGTTACGACGCGATGAACGGGATGTACGGTGAGAGCGTCTACGGGGATTCCAGCCGCGAATGGGACGAAACCCTCGAACGGTACTGGGGTCCGGACGGGTTCATGAATCGGCGAGAGGAGACGGTGCTGGCGGCGCTCCGTCAGCAAGGCTTCTTCGCGGCGCGTGGCGTTCACGAGGCCTCGGACACGAAGCGAGCTCAATCGACCGGAGACGGAGATAGTGCGTCCGGCAGTGCGGACGAATGCGAATGCGATCGGCAATCGGAGACAGAACAATGACGAGACCAGAACAAATCGAGATGGGCGTCCTCCGTGTACTGACACAGGACGATCCCGAGGCGGTATCGCTCCACGGACAGATAATCGAGTCACACTTCCCGAACATCGACACGATATCCCAGTGTATTCCGGACCATCCGGACGGGATCCCATCGGTCGATGCCGAGGCGGACGCATTGCCCTACGTGGAAGAGTTGGGTCGGGAGCTGGCGGCCGATGTCGACGTGGTCGGAATCAGTTGCGCACTCGATCCCGCGGTCGACTCATTGGATGCGGAACTGGACGTGCCTGTAATCGGGGCCGGTGCAAGCGTGGCGGCCGCTGCACGTGCTCGGGGTGAACGCGTCGGCACGCTCGGTCTCGAAAGCGGGACGGCACCGGTTGTTCGTGAGCTTCTCGGTGATAATTTACAGGCACGTGCGGTCGTCGAGGGAGCGGAGACGACGAATTACCTCACGACGAGCGAGGGCCACGACGCGATCCGCGCGTCGGTCCAACGACTCGCGGATGCCGGCTGTGACGTGGTCGCGCCGAGCTGTACCGGACTCACGACATCGGGAGTGCTTGCTGACCTCGGCGACTCACTCGAGATCCCGATCGTCGATCCCGTCCTCGCGATGGCGGCAATCGGAACTACCGCAGTGTATCCGGTCACGGCAGTTCCGGAGTGATTCAACGATGAGTAACACTATCGAAGTCGGCGACGTGAAGGCCGAACCGGGCGAGTTAGAAACGGGGTACATCGACGGCGTCGAGTTGACGACCGGAGACAGTATCGACATCCCGGCGCTCGTCCTCAACGGTGTCGAGGACGGACCGACCGCGCTGTTGTTCTCGACTCAACACGGCAAGGAACTCCAGGGCACGGAGGTGGTTCACGAGATCATGCATCGTGAACTCTCCCCCGAACGTGTCCGTGGTGCCGTCATCGCGATTCCGGTCGCGAATCCGCTGGCGTTCATGCATGCCACGTACCGGTCGTGGATCGACAACCGCGATGTCGGGTACGTCAATGTGGACAATCCGGAGGGGAACACGACCGAGCGACTCGCCAACGCGATCTGGAGTGAGGCGTGGAGTCAAGCCGACCTCGTGCTCAACTATCACTGTAACGACCATCCCGACTCGCTGTATTTCCAGATCATCGAACCAACCGACGAGACTGAGGCTGATCTGAAACGAGCGGCACAGGCGTTCGGCGTCACCACGATCCGTCGAGACGACCGCGTAGACCAAGGACCGAGCCCTGTCGGCTCGGACACCGTGCCGACGCTCAGTAACAAAGGGGCGGCCGAGGGGATCCCGGAACTCATGGTCGAGTTTATCGACGGTCGGTACCTCGATGAAACGAGTCTCCGAGTCGGTGTCGACGGTACTCTCAACGTGTTGAAAGAGTTCGACGTACTCGGCGGTGATCCAACCGAGGGTCCAC
Organism: Halobaculum roseum; assembly: GCF_019880245.1. Lineage (NCBI taxonomy): Archaea > Methanobacteriati > Methanobacteriota > Halobacteria > Halobacteriales > Haloferacaceae > Halobaculum > Halobaculum roseum. Next base: position 2,227,894 of record NZ_CP082286.1, on the reverse strand, counting down.
AAGAGGGGATTACCGTCGTTCCCTGCAAGTACACCGGTGGAAGCGGAGTGAACCGAGCACACGGGATGCTCCGGAACGACCACGGCGGTATTCTGTATCCCCGTCAATCGACCGGCGAGTTCGTCGAGGCCGGTGAAGTCGTCGCGGACGTTGTCGATCTTCACGGCGAACTCGTCGAACACGTCGAAATGCCGGTCGACGGGTATCTCTGGGCCTACGCTGGTGCACAGCAGTTCGCTACTTCTGGCGCGATGCAGACGATCGAATCGGGCGGGAAGGTGGTCTACGCCTTCACCCACGAACCGGATCCAAACTAAAAACGAATTGGAACAGGTCGACCTACGAATCGGGTTCCGTTACCGCCGAACGGGCGCGATTCCCGGCCGTATAAGTAACAAAACGTAAAGGATTCAAATACCCCAATAATGTACGACTGTTATGAGCATTGAAACACCCGAGTCGAAGGAATGGATAGAGGATCCGAGAGTCGTTGAGCTGTTGGAAGACCGAATGGACCACAAGGACTATCTAATCTTTCGGGAACTCAACGAGGACGGCCGGCTGTCCGATACGGAACTGGCCGAGCGTGTCGATCTGTCGCGGACGGCGGCACGACGGCGCCGCAAGCAGCTCCAAGAAGACGGGATCCTCCAGATATTCGCGCTCCTCGTGTTCAAACAGGCTGATTACTCGTATGCGGAGGTTCAGATCACTTACGACACCTCAGCAAGCGCTGACCGTGTTGACGAGTTCATTCGGACGCTGCTCGACGATGGGCTCGTGTACGAGGTAGCCGAGTGTATGGGCGAACACGACCTGATGATACGGGTTTGGCAGTCCTCACTCGATAAAATTAACGCGCACGTTCGTCGCCATCTCCACGACAACGACGTAGTCGATTCCTACAGCGTCGTCCCGATTACGAACTCCTACAAAATGTTCCATCGGGACTTCACAGAGGACACTGCCGATAGCTAACTGCTGTTCCGTACGTATCACCCCACACCGACGCCCTCAGTCGGTGGAGAATTCGCTCGAACTGCGATTATTCTCGTGATCTCGGCGTCCTCGGCGAAGCGGTGTAGTGGGACGGATACCACCGACGCTCGTTCGTGTCCGCCCGCTGGACGTACGCCTCGTACCGACCCTGACGGTTCCCGAGGAGGCGCTCGACGAGGAACGTCGTCGCTTGGACCTCGCTGAACACGTCCCGGTCGATCAACTCCGCGGTCACCTCCTTTGCACCTGCAAACCTCCCCCGGAGGAACCCGTCGCCGACCGGGTCGCCGTCGTACCATCGAACCGTACAGATCACGCCGTGGCCGCGTGACGGGCTCTCCTCGACCGAGGTTGCCTCCGAATGGAACCCCAACCAGAACGTCCGGAACGCCGTCACCTGGAACTCCCTCGTCACGATGTAGAACGCCTCGTGCATCTGGAAGTCGAGGTGGTCGGCGAGCGCCGCTTCGACAGTGACTCCGACCGCGGTCGGTTCGAGCCGGACCTCGGTCTGCGTGTGTCGGTGCTCCTCGGGAACGTACGTCGAGGCGGCCGTCCCGAGCTCCTCGTAGATCGCTTGGCTCCCTTCGTACTCCTCGCCGAAGGGCGTCGCTTCGGTGATCCGATGCTTCAACCTGAGGTTGCAGCCGCCCCAGTGGGTGTAGTGCAGGTTGTACGTGCCGTCAGGTCGCTCGTATGCGACGAGTGCTCGATGTCCCATGTGTCTACGCGAGGCAAGCTGAATCGCCCCGCACCCGTCAGGGGCCGATAAAACGCCCACTGAGCAGTGATTCACGAAACCACTGGCTGCGAGGGGCTCATCGTGCTCATCCTCTCCTACACGAAGACGATACCAACCCGCAGTTCACACTCGGTGAACGCTCACGTGGTATGAGAGATGCAACTATCCCCGTCGAACGAACGACCGGATTATCTGAGGGATGTCGGCGGTAGTAATAATATCGTTGTGAACGGAGACAAATCCAATGGAGCATGAGGAATACCTCATCTGGGAGGTGGAAGAAGGAACCCTGTCCACGGACGAAGCGGGGGCGATCATCGAGTCCCTCGCCGACCAGGTCGCTTCGGAGACCGATTCGGAGATCGAGTACAGAGAAGTCCGCCCGCTGACGGGCCCCGAGACGGTCGTCGTCTCGTTCGTTGTCGGCGTCGCAAGCAAAGTCGCTGCACAGGCGATCTACGATGCACTCTCCGACACACCGGAAACGGAGTCCGTTCGTGTGAGCGAGGGTCTCTCCATCACCCACACCGGATCCGGCGATATCAATCTGTCAGTGTCTGATGCGGAAATCGAAGCCGCGGACGATCGGACGGACGAGGAACGCCGAGAGGAGTAACTGAACGGGGCTGGCTACCCGTCGAACAGCAATCGGATCCGGTAGTCGAAGTGGTCGATGAGCGTGTCACGGACGCGCTTGCTCGCGTTCGGCGCGATCCGATCCGCGGCTTCGCCTTCGATGACGAGTGAGGTGAACACCTCCGCGAACAACTCGGATTCGCTCATGCGGGAACTGGAGATCCCGTCGATGTCCGATTCAGGGATCGGTCCGTGGAGCCGCTCGCTGATCCGTTGTGCTTCGGTACGCTGTTGATCGGTCTCGAAGATCGGGTCGCTGTCCGCATGACCCGCATCCGGTGTGACAGCGTCGTAGAACACGTGTCCGACCTCGTGAGCGAGGACGGGACCGGTTCGGTAGCCGAGGAAGTCGAACGAGTCCTGCCCGATCTCGATGATCTCGATCCCCGGAAGGTACTGCCCATACAGCCCGTCGGTCCGGAAATCGATGCCGAATCGGGTTTCGGAGATCAGATCGATATCCCTGATGAACTGCTCGGCCTGCGTGGCACGGTCCTTGAGTTCCTCGTGGCGGATCGTATCGACGTGCGGGAAGTCGTACCCTCCTGGATCGTCTTTCCATTCGTCGAGATCGCGTGTTACGGGGTCGTTCCGGAGTTCGTCTCGCTCCTGAATGTTCGCGTCCCGTGTCTGGTGGAACTGTGCTGCCTCGATCCGCTTGTCACCGCCGCCCTGGAGGGTGAACGGCGTGTCCCGACCGCCGAGTCGAATGAATCCATCTGGAAGTTCCGTGATGTGTTCTTCGAGGTCGCGGTCGAGTGTGTACATGGGCGGTGGGATCCGTGCTTAGTTCATTTCGGAGACGATCTCATCGAGCGTATCGACGAACGACTCGGCGGAGTTCTTCCGGTCGCGGGCGCTGTACAGCTGTGAATCGACGGTACTCGGGCTGATGTTGAGGACGGTTGCCGCCTCCCCACGGCTGAACCCATAGATCTCACGCAGGGCATACACGTGGGCCTGTTTCTTCCCGAGGACGTCGTCCCCCGACAGCCGGGCGGCGTCGTTGAGGGCCTCGCCGATCGGTGAGAGGGTGACCTCCACTCCCGACTCGAGGAGCGCCTGGACGGTGTCGCTCATGATACTCGAATCCGACTCGACCGTCCGTTTCGGGATGAACCGCTCCTCGGATCGGTCGTACTCCCCGAGCGCGAGCTCGCCGCGTGCGTGGAGGTAGTACGCGACATCGCTCTCCAGTTGCTCGTTCTCGACGGTTCCGATCAGGACGGCCTCCTGTTTCGCGAGGTACTCCGGGAACCCACCGAGGGCGGTCCCGTCGATCATGCCCCCACCCTTGCCACCGTTGAATGGCAATCCATGTCGGTTCCGTATCTCTGACAGGGTATTAACCCTTTTGCCCAGATTGCTTCGCACTCGATTCGCCAACTCCCTCGGCGTGTCTCGGTTCGGTAATCTCGTTTTCATTGTTTGCTACCGTACAGTAGCAAACACTGTGTGGAGTTTTATAAAACTGCCGGCGGGTGAGATGGCGGTGTTCAGATAAGGATGAAGAGTGAGGCGGAACGATTTTTGAGTGATCAATGCTCGAAATCGCCCGCCTCGACGGAGGTAGCGATTGCTTCGAGTTAGATTTTGTGGAGCGAGAGGCGACACCCGAGCCGGCGATGAAGCTCGGTATCCGACTCCATTTGGCTGGACTATCACTTTCGGATACCGTTTCAATTCTCGATAGGTTGGGTGTCGACCGCTGTCGAACGACCGTTCACAACTGGGTTCAGAAGGCCGATCTACAGCCCCTCGATGGCGCCAATCCGGATCACGTCGCGGTTGACGAGACCGTGATCCAGCTCAACGACCAACGGTTCTGGCTGTACGCTGCCGTCGATCCCGACACGAATCGTTTGTTGCACGTGAAGCTCTCTCCGACGAGAAATCAAGCGATTACCGAGATGTTTCTTGCGGAACTCCGCGACAAACATCTCGTCGATGACGCGCTCTTTCTCGTCGATTCCGCACCGTGGCTGCAAGCGGCACTTCACCGACACGGCCTCGATTACAGATACGAAAAACATGGTAATCGGAATGCCGTTGAACGTGTCTTCAGAGAACTAAAACGACGAACTAACCAGTTCTCAAACTGTTTTAGCCACGCCGAAGCAGACACCGTCGAAAATTGGCTTCAAGCGTTCGCCTTCGCATGGAACCAGCTTATCTGAACACTACCGGTGAGATGGGTAGTGCCCGGACAAGCTGATTCTATGCGAAAGGATAAGTCGACAGCTCAGGGTCGTGGCTGCGCGCACAGCGACCGGAGGGAGCGAGCACGGAGCGGTGGGCGGGGCGGCGGGGCTTGGGTTGGTCCGGCCCACAATAAAAAGAGAGTCTCCCGATCAGCCTACTCCCACCAGCGACCGCGCTCGGGGAAGTGGATCGATGTCGACCGGGTCACGGCCAGCGAGACGCGCCCCTCGTACCAGTTCCGGGCCGCACCGCGGATCCGAACCCGTTCGCCCTCGTCCATCCGGGGGGCGTTCGATTTCTTCCACACCGTCACACGGGTCTTTCCCGTGTCGTCCGCGACGAGCCCGACCTGCGCGATGCTCGGATGGGAGGGATCCCACAGTTCCTCGACGCGACCCGCGATGCTCACCTCCGTGCGCGAAACCGCCTCCAACTCGTCGATGGGGACGACCGTCCCGGGCCGGCGCCGCTCGGCCTCGGTTACGGCCACGCTCGCGCTCAGGACGCTCTTCCCGCGGTGCACCTGCTCGGCCAGCCGCCGACTCACGGCCGCTCGCGTCCCGCTCTCGCGCACCTCGCTCGCGATCCGCTCGGCTTGCTCGTTTACCGCCGCCACCTGGTCACGCTCCAGTTCCTCCCGGGGGTCCGTCGTCGGGTCGAACGCCGGATCCACGCTCGCCGCCCGCTCGCGAAACGCGCGCTGGCTCTGTGTCGCCCGCCGGCCCGCGCTCACCCGACTGCCCTGCTCGCGCAGCGACGACTGCGTCCGCCGTCGCTCGCGCGTCCGCTCCTTCTCGGCCTCCCGGGCCTCCCACTTCTCCTCGGCTTCCAGCGTCATCCCGTACGGGTGATCCAGCTCGTCCGTGTCGGCGACCTTCTCGATCGCCTCCGAATCGACTTTCGCCTGCGTCCGCAACTCGACCGTCGCCTGCAGCTCCGGGCTCTCGTCCGCGATGTCCTGATTCCCGCTCGATACTGCCGAATCCTTTTCATCGAAGACACGATTACGTTCCACTGCTGTCTCCGAAGGCGCTCACGACGCGCCCGACACCCCGTGTTCCAGCACGGGGATTTCCTCACAAACCGACCAGTCACGACTGCGCGCTCTCGCTCGCGCCTTCGCGAGCGCCCTGTGGGCGCGAGCGAGAGCGCGCCCGCGACGGCGACCCCACCCAGCGCCGCGCGCCGACCCGCCCGGAGCGAGCGACCAGCGGAGAAAGCGTGGGGGGTGAGCAGCCACGCCGCGCAACCCCCCACGCTTTCCCGCTGGCGCCGAGGGCACATGCACTTCAGCCCGGAACGGGCGCGGGCAGTGCGGAGAGCGCCCGCATGCCCGGAATGGTCGGTCGCGAGCGAAGCGAGGCACGACCGTTGCGTGGTCGACCGACGGGAGACCACGTCAGCGAGCGGGGAGCACCGCGACCCGCGAGCAGGGAGCGCCTCGATGCGAACGGCGACCGCAGGGAGCCGTGAGCCAAGCGGAGGGCGGCAGCGGCGAGCGGGGCGGGCCGTATCAATCACACTAGCCAACCGATTGAGAGCGCTGGCCCCACAACAGTTCCGGGTGGGACTGAAAGGGGCCGGGCGTTCGACGTGCCCCCACGACGCAAGCACCGTAGGAACGAGGCGTGCAGCGGTTCGCGGCCGGCGAGCGTCCGGGAGCTTTCGAGGCGGTCCCAATTGACGCGAACAACTGTTTGTCCCTCCAGAAGACGTTTCTCCCAGCTCGAGCCACTGAGAATATGGCTCCGCTGACGCGTCGACAGCTCCTCCAACAGACGGTAGCCGGTGGAGGTGTCCTAGCCTTCGCCGGCTGTACCACCCCGAACGTTCCCGGAATCGCTGACGGAGAGTCAGTTCCGAAACCATTCACGAACGACGCGTACACTGGGAGCTACACGACGGCCGGCCGCTGGGTGCAGGACGGTCACGATGGCGGTCGAACCGGAAACGCCGCCACCACAGTCCCACAGGGCGACATCGACATTGCCTGGCTTCGCCGTCCAGGGACCGACCCCCATAGCTCAACGGCACCGATCGCCGGCTCGGGCCGAGTCTACATCGCCTATGTAGAATCACCGGATGATGCCGAGTACTCGACAACCCACCTTGCAGGGTTCGACGCCGAATCCGGCGAGCAGCAACTCGACGTGGATCTCGGAATCGGCCGTGCCGTCGGCCTTGCGCTCGTTGACGAGACACTTCTGGCCGTCACCCGCGGCCCGGACTACGAGCAGGCGACGCTAACAGCCCTTGCCCGCGACGACGGGTCGACCCAGTGGACGGACACGATTCCGGATGTAACTGGCTCGCCAGCAGTTGTGGACGAGACGTGCTACCTGGCGACGCGAGACGAAGATAACGCGGTGTACGCCTATACGCTGGATGGCACCCAACAGTGGCGTACAGCCATCGCTGGCGAGTGCTACACGGCACCCTGTGCCGACAGCGAGGGAGTCTACGTCGGATTAACTGACGGCCGCATTGCCGCACTCGATGCGACGACCGGGGATCGACGGTGGAGCAAACAGATCGCCACCCCAGACGAGTGTTGTCCGGACATTCAGGGCACCCCGACGGTCGCCGACGGCCGTCTGTACGTCCCGGGCATCGCCGAGGAACTCGTCGCCGCCGAGACCACCGATGGAACCGTGCTGTGGCGGACGACGGTGGTCGACGACGATTACGGCAACGCGATCCCGTCACCGGTCGTCACCGCCGAGACAGCGTACGTGAACACCCATCACGGTGGCGTCGTCGCGATCGACACTGCTGATGGCTCGATTCGGTGGCGCTCGGCCGAAAGCGGCGATAACCAACCGCCTGCCGCCGGCGACGGTGGTGTGATCGTTCCACGGAATGACTCCGTCGTTGCCTACGAGACGAGTGACAGCCGAGCGTGGACCATCGAGATCACCGTCCCCGATATCGGGATGGCTGGCTACGTCATGGACACACAGGTCGCACTGGCACACGGGATGTGTTACGTCGGAATCGCTGATGGGCGGATCTACGCAATCGGGAGCCGCGAGTAGCAGCGCAACGGTGGCTGGCAAGAAACTAGCTACACCCCGTGATCGTCGGGCTCCGCGTATCTGTTCAAAAAGCGAGCGACCAGCGGATCGATATCCACTCCGCGTTCACGGAGCGTCCGCTCGCTGGTGTGCTGTCCATCCGGCAGCTTCGCTTTGGCGTGGGCGATGCGTTCGGTCGCTTCACGGAACTGTCGGAACGGGTCCTGGCCACTGTCCCAGTACTGGTCGCCCGCGATCGTCGTACACCCCACGAGGGCGTTCGCGCCGATATCGAGGGCGAGGATGTCCATCCCCCTTTGCGTCACCTGTTCAGCCTCGGAGACCGCCATCGGTCATCGAGCTTCCATCTGACGGTTCACCTGTCGCTGGCAGTGGTATCACATCTCGAATCACCTGTGCTGTGCAGGCACGACCGAGTGCGCCTGCACTCTGTGAAGGCGCAAAAAAGCACCACCGAACCGCAGAGTCGGAATCGAATTTTGTATAGAAGTTGTCACATCCCGATCGAAGTGGGAAGGACAGATGAACGATGGAGAGAGTTAGGTCGCAACATCTCTGATTCTCGTCAGAATCCCGTGACCGAGACAGAGAGTGAACTGACCAACCCAAGCACTATAGAGAAGTCTCAAGTAGTATAGAATATGAGCCGGTTCGAGGAAATGGCGGTTCTCGATATGCAGTTTAGAATCCTCCTCGCCACTACCGGATTGGCGTTTTTCGGCGTTGGATACACCCTATACGTCGTGTTTGAATCCGCTGCCGGGTTCGTGATCGGTGGGATGGTTGCGATTGTCGTGGCGTACCTTACTGCTAAACGGCTTCCATAGCACGTTCAATACGCAGTCCCGGCGTACCAGTCGGGTTATTTGTGGCCATTCTGCAAGAGGAGCGGTCAGCGAGAGATCAAGGGCCCGTCACCTCGATCGTCCCCGTATTTCCCTCCCGGCGAATCGATAATAACAGGACATACGTGTCGGCTCGCCATCGGCCGAGGTGGAAATGGCTGGGCGTGTCGGAAACTGGAGTACTCGAGTGATCTCCGGTCCCATCCTGAAATACTATCTCTACAAATCCACGAAAGCCGTCGAGTTTTACCGGCCGGTTATGTATCTCTTCTTTCTCGCTCAGGGACTCTCGTTTACCCAGATCGCGGTTCTCGAAGCGATCTACAACTTGACAACGCTGCTCGGGGAGATCCCGACCGGCTACGTCGGCGACCGTGTGGGACGACGCAACAGCCTGCTCCTCGGAACCGCGTTGATCGCAGTGACGCTGTTCGGTATCGGGCTTTCAAACTCGTTTCTTCCGTTGGCGGGGCTCTACGTCTGCTGGTCGATGGGGTACAACTTCCGCTCCGGCAGCGAGGACGCGTGGCTCTACGACACCCTTACCGACGACCTCTCGGAGGACGAGTTTGCCCATGTCAGAGGCCGTGGCGAGTCGGCGGCGTTGGCTGTCGGAGCGGTGGCAGCGATTCTCGGCGGCTATCTCGGGAGTATCGACCTCTCGTACCCGTGGTTCGTCGCGGCGGGCGTCACGAGCATCGGCGTCGCGGTACTGCTGACGATCGACGAACCCGAGACGTACAAGCAGACTGCGACCGACACACTGAGTCTTCGCCGCACTGTTCAAATCGTGCGGGATGTTCTCGCTCGTCGTCAATTGCGTGCGTTCCTGCTGTATTACTACGTACTGTACGCTGCGGTGACGTACCTCGTGTTCGTCTTCCTCCAACCGATCTTCGAGACGGTCGTCCTCGACCTCGGGGTCCCAGCGCCGCAGGTCGAAGCGTTGTTGGGGTGGTTCTATGCAGCGTACAGTCTCGTCGGTGCAGGCCTCAGCTATTACACGGGGGCGATCAAGGAGACGGTCGGCGTTCAAACGTGGTTTCTGGTCATCCCGTTCGCTGTCGGCGGGGCGTTGGTCGGGATGTACTTCCTGCCCGTCCTCGCGCTCCCGACGTTCCTCCTCATTCGTGGGGTGTCCGACGTCACCCGTTCGTTCGCCGGCCAGTACATCAACGACCGCGTCGAAACGCTCGGGCGGGCGACCGTGTTGAGTGCGATGGCGATGGTCAGCGGCCTAGCTGTCATCCCCTTCCAACTCGGGAGTGGCGTCATCTCCGACGCCGTCTCACCGCTGTTTGCGCTCGGAGTCGGTGGAGTAGTTCTCGTCATCGGAGCAGCGGCGATTCTCCTGTGGGGAGGGCCCCTCATCGCAGAGTCGGGGTGACCATGCGGTCCGCGAACAGTGCCAGGCTCGCAGTCCCGACCAACCAGTCGTCCTATTCGGGGGCGTTCTGGAAGCAAGCACGGTCAGCGATATATACAGTGAATGTACCAGTCATCTCATTCACAGTGTGGGTTACAGCCACCCGTCGGGCAGTTCGTCCTCGTGGGCAGCGAGCATCTCCAGTAGCGGACGGATCTCCTCGAAGTTCGGACCCTTCGAAACCTTGTTCGTGTCCCGGTTCCACGTGATGAACCCGTACTCCTCCAGTTTCGGGAGGTGGACGTGCTTCATCCCGATGAGCCGTTCAACTTCTTCCTCGTTCGATTCGGACGAATCGATCTTTACTGATTCATCGTCCTGTGGGTTGTGAACGAGTAGTGCACGCAGCAACTTCCGACGCTGGATGTGCCCGAGAGCATCGAGACTGTCATCGAGTGTACGCTTGTCTTGGGCGCTATCCACACCGTCCGAATGCGCCCCAAGCGGAAGTAGTCCGTCAGCATTGCTTCAATTGTGAGTGCTGATTAAGTGGGTAACACTAGAACGAGTTTGGTGACCGGACGCGATGACCTCGACGTTGGATACGCAATCCCGGCCTATCAGTCGTTTTAGTTGGGGGCGTTCTGGAAAGAAGAGCGGTCAGCGATAGATACAGAGAAAGCACTTACCAATTAGATAGCTATCAGACATATGGTCCAATCTCGACGCTCGGCTCTCCGATTGGTTGGGGGAGCAGTGGTCTGTACACTTGCCGGGTGCGCTACTACGCCGACAGAGAACGGTACATCTGATGAATTGGCCGATACTCAAAGTCCGACTACTAGCGAACAGAAGACCGGTGAGACGGCTCAATCGCCTCACTCCAGAGTGACGGATTCAACTCGGAAGGAGGGCGGTTCTCGCGAGTGGGAAGTACCATTAGAGGTAAACTCAACAAAAGAACCCTTCGTCACGTTTCGCGTTGGAGATCGGGAGGACCTCCCAAGCGAGATTCGCCCGCACTACGTTGTGGTTGAGAATCAGCAAGATAGTGCCCGACAGATTGCACTCCGAATCCAAGACGAGAAGGCCTCACAGCCTGCTATCGACACTAAATTACAGTTCCCCTCTCAGGGGATCGCCCAAATCGGGATTATGGTACCTTCAGCGTATGATAACTCCATTACTGTCTCAAAGGAAACAACTGAACTCACCGTACCGCAATCAGCATTCGATTGTAACGATTCTGCAACCGGTGTGTATGTACAGCCCGATGGAGGAGTTGAACATTCGTTTGTTTCAACAGCGATGGGATGTAGTACCGAAACTGAATACTGAAAGGTCTCGCCACACTATCGCTGTGAGATACGCAGTCCCGACCTACCAGTCGTCCTATTCGGGGGCGTTCTGGAAGGAAGCACGGTCAGCGATAGTACAGACGATTTCTTTCACGCTGGTGGCTTCGCCGGATCCTGCTGTGTGCGTCGACGATACACGAACACGATGAGGCCGATTCCGATGAGAGCGGCAAGCAGTCCTGGAACCAAGTAGAAGAGATTCGGAGTACATGAACCTCCAGAACTGAGGTTCGGACACATTGGCCGTTGAAACGCCCACCAGATGGGTGGAATGCTGGCGATGAGACTGAGAGCGCCGAGACCTTGGAGCACTCGCGTCCGAACCATATCAATGACAATACACAGACGAGAGTAAAGCTATTTTGAGGATCACCGATTCACTTGACCGACTTACAGTTTAGATCTGCCAGTCGTTCTACTTGGGGCCGTTCTGGACGGAACAGCAGTCAGCAATAGAGACAGAAAACCCATATTTTCCGTTGGGGTCAGCATAGGTGTTGTATTTCGAGATGTGAGTTACGCGGCTTCGACAGTGAGGTATTCATTGTTGTAGACATCAATCAGAGAATTACTGAAAGCGAACGAAACGCGACTATTGCACTGCATTGTGAATATCCGATTCAATGCGTCAGGATCTACTGACTCGTAGAGTAGCGGAAGCTCAGTGATAGCGGTGTCCTCGAACTGACTAACACACCTAAGAACGGCTTGGCTGACCGACTCCCCTGCACCAATCTCGTATTCCACACTGAAGTATGGATTTCTCTAAGGTATAGAATCCAACGAATTTCATTCAAGTCCTCAACCATAATACAAACACGCAAGCTCGTTCTCACGGAGCATTCACAATCCAATCGAGTGATTTCAGTATTGCATTCAATACGGCGGTCTCGACAGGGATAGGGTACCAAGAGTGTTCAGGGATCGTTTGTGTCTCCAGAAAACGTATCCCGCCATCCGAACATGCTGACGCATGCGCCGCCGAACGCTCCTCGCGACGGTAGGTGGCGGTCTCGCGGGTGGGATCGCTGGCTGTCTCTCCTCTCCCCGTCGTGGGTCCGGCACCCCGAACGGGGAGGACCCCTCCACCGACGTCACGATCCCGGCAGGCACCTGGCCACAGATCGGCTATGATAGCCAGCACACCCGTCACACACCGGATGCACGTGGCCCGCGAGACGACGCGACGATCGCATGGCGGAGCCTCGGTGACCGCCCCGTCTACCCACCCGTCGTTGACGACGCCCTCTATCTAACCGAAGCGTGGACTGGTGGCACCGCGTTTACACTCTCCGCCGAAGACGGCCAACAGCAATGGTCCAACTCGGAGCTGCCGCCGATGCGGTGGGCGCCGGCCCTCCACGACGATCGGCTGCTCGTCATCACACGGGAAGCGGGGAACGTCGTCCGGCTGCATGCGTTGGATGTAGCCAGCGGCGACCAGGAGTGGGTTCGAGAACACGAGATTACCGCCTCCAGCGGCGAGCATCCGCCGATCAGTCCGACCGTCCGAGATGGCGCCCTCTATCTCGGCTCGAATCGTGGGGTGATCAGGTGTGACGCGGCGACCGGCGATATCGACTGGACGGCACCGCTCGGCCCGCACGTCGTCGAGACGGAGAATGGACCGACGTGGCGCACCGACTGGGCAAAGCCGGCAGTCACCGCCGATCGTGTGTTCACGTTCGATATGAACGAGAGTTATCGAGCGACGCGGGAGGTGTATGCGGTAGATCGCCGGACCGGCGATCGGGAATGGACCGCCAGGTTGGACGCCGGCGACGGGTGGTACCTCAAAGCACACGCCGTCGCCGGCGCCGACCACGTCTTCGTCTCGGCCCTGAGGCCGCACGTGTCCGCAGGATTGGATGACTCCCCATGGTCGGGGGCGGAACGACTGTTCGCCCTTGAGGCCGCCTCGGGTGAGGTCGCGTGGGACTGGACGCTCCCGAAGAAGACGCTAAGCCCGCCAGCATACGCGGACGGGACGCTGTACGTGAGTGAGTGGTACCCCGATGCCGACACTGGACGGTTACACGCTCTTGACGTCAGCGACGGGAGCAACATATGGACATACGAGACCGACAACGGGGCTGTCCTATCGCCGACTGTCGCGGGGGATACGGTGTACATCGGTCAGGGTGAGGAACTTGCAGCCGTCGCACGGGCGGACGGGACACGCCGCTGGCGACTGGAGATCGGCGAGCGGTCTGGCCCACCGGTTGTCGTCGGGGAGACGGCGTACATCCAGACGAACCCGGGCCACAATTACCAGAGCCGACTGCTAGCAGTTCGTGAGCCGTAATTTTGGTGATCGGGCGCGGGCGGTGCGGAGAGCGCCCGCACGCCCGGAATGGTCGTTCGCGAGCGGCGCGGAGGGCGGAAGCGGCGAGCGGCGCGAGCCGAAAACGTGTCACCGGTCCGAACCCGAACCGCTTTGCGTCGGCCGTCGGCAAACCACCGCATGTCGACGACACCATGGCAGCATATCGGCGTGGACTGGGACTCTGGAGCGTGGGTCGCAGTCGGCTATCCGACGGATGGAGAGCCCGCCGTCGAGATCTTCGAAACGATCGACGAGCTGTGGCAGGAACACGGCGATAGCGCCGACCGGATCGTCGTCGACATCCCGATCGGTCTGTGCGGGTCACTTGACGACCCAGGCGACTGCCTCAAACATGACGAAACGCTCTCCCGACGATGTGATCGCCTCGCTCGCAAGGTGATCGGTCCCCGCTCGTCGTCGGTGTTCCCGTCCCCCTGTCGCGCGGCCGTCGACGCGGCGAGCGATGACGCGACAACCTACAGCGAACTCAGTGAGACGAACCGGGACCACACGGGAAAGGGCCTCACGCAACAAGCCGCAAGCATTACCGAGGGAATCCAGCAGGTCGATGCGTTGCTGGAGAACACGGCCGCAGACGAGACGGTCGTCGAGGGGCATCCAGAAGTCTGCTTCAGAGCGTTTGCCGACGAAGACCTCCAGTTCAACAAGTCGACCGTCCAAGGAATGGTTACGCGATTGGATGTGATGGCGGCGAGTACCGAGTACGAACCGGGTACGTGGCGGGACTTAGCCCGCCAGCTCGACGGGAATCCGGGTATCGGGACCGACGACCTAATCGACGCTCTCGGACTGGCGCTAACAGCTCGGGCTGGTCCTGACGAGTTTCAGACTCTCCCGAACGCCGATCCGCTCCCAACCGACGCAAAAGGGCGACCGATGCGGATAGTCTATCGCCGGTCGGAGCCGTTCGCGGTCGAGCCGTCCACGAACTGAACAGCATGATCCTCGGGGTCGCGCGTCCAGTGTGTCGCCGGCCCGTCCGGGCTACACTCGCCACACAGTCGGATCACACCTTCGAGACGGCCGACCTCGACGCGGAACGACGTGAGCGCCGCCGCGGTATCGAAGCCGAGCCCGCAGCCGTCACAGGCGACCAGGTCTGCCCGTTGTGCCGTCCGCTCGCGAACCGCACAGTCGACACAGATCGGATGCGTCACGAGTTCGTCAACGCCCCACGTGTGCGCGGCCCCGACATCGACCCTGGGACCTGCGTCACAGAAGGCACAGCCGGTCACGGTGCGTCTCATTCGTCCACCCCGCCGCCGGTTCGTGCGGTCGCCCAGCCGCGGTGAAACGCCGCCAACTGGCGCCGCGACCGGAACGCGACGCCGGTCGGGTCGTGGACGAACACCTGCGGATCGGGACACGCCGTGACGATGTCGGCATCGATGAGATCGTCGACGAGCTCCCGAGCGAACGCCGCGGTCACGTCGGCCGTTTCGGCCCGGTCGGCATCCCGGTCCCGGGCGAGCTGTTCGCGTTCGAAGCGGTCGGCGTCTGTACTCATGTCCTCGAGTCGATCTGGTCCGGTCATGTGCGTACTCGGCACGCGCTCGGGCGCGCCGCATCCGTCGCGGCGCCGACAAACCGCCACGCGGGCGGGACCGCCCGGGGCCGACCGGTCGCTCCGGCCCGGCCGAGGCAAGCACCCACGGCGCGCAGCGAGGCCCGGCCGGGCGAGCGGGCGGGGGCGGGCACCCCGTTTCACCCCACCGAACACTGTGTCCCGCCGTGAGTACTTCGCCGGTCACCGAGAGCGACCCGTATGATGCAGATCGTTCGACCGACGGCTGCCCCGCACCGGACACTAACCACCTCGGAACCGGATGCCCTCGCACGCGACGACTGACCGATGGCCCCCCGCGTCTACCTCGAGATCACGCCGAGCCCGGACCCGCTGCCGGCCGAGCGGATCACCGACCAGTTCGAGCAGCTCCACCGCGCCCTCGACGACTACACGATCGAGATCCTCCTCACCACCGACGGCGACGATATCGACTACTACCTCGGGACTGAGGCGACGGGGTTCGACGCGCTCCGCCGCGTCGCGAGTCGGCTGCTCCCCGACAGCTACGCGCTCGCCGCCCACGACGCCGATCCCCTCGCCGACCTCCCGACGGATGCCGACGCGATCGCGGAAATCCACGGCGTCGGCGAGCGCCGCGACGACTGGCAAACGCGCCTCCGCCCGCCCGCGCTCTCGGATGCGCCGGAGCAACACGACACCGCCCGCGTCGAGGACGCCCCCACGCTCCCGCTCACCTCCGTCGTGGAAGGGCTGGCCGCCGCCGACTTTCCGACCGCCTACCAGGCGCTGCTCCGACCCAAGCCCGACTGGAGCGGCGAAGCCGAGGCTCGCGTCCGGCGCCTCGACCGCGAGCGCGACACCGTCGGCCAGCGCCTCGCCGGCGCCCTCCTCCCACTCACTGACGACCACGACCCCGAGGCGACGGACCGCCACGCTCCACGCCGGTCGGCCCACCGCCGCGGCGACACCGGCAGCGTCCCGGGCACCCGGATCGACGCGATCCTCGCGAAGTCCGCCCGCAACTGCTACGACCTCAACGCCCGAGTACTCGCGGCCGGCCCGAACGCCGCTCGCCGCGCCCGCGATCTGGCGGCGTCGTTCACCGCCGTCGGGGGCGACTTCTACGACCTGCGGCCGGTCACCCACGACGACCCGGGAGACGCGCTTCGCGAGGCCATCCGGGAGCGAACCCTCCGCGACCCGCCGGCGACGCGCCGGCTGGCTCGCCGTCTCCCATTGGCGAGCAACCGCTCGCCGCGGATCGTCGCCGACTCGACGACCGTCCCCCACGTCGCCCTCCTCGACGGCGCCGCGCTCACCGACACGGCCCGCCGCGCACTCGGCGCGCTCCCCGCCGAGCGAACGGGGCTCGCGCCGCCGCCGGCGGACGCGCTCGCCCGGTACGACCGCGGCCTCGCGATCGGGCGGCCACGAACCAGAGACGGCACCGCGACGGACACGACGGTCGCGCTCCCGCCGTCCCTGCAGCCGTTGCACGTCGCGTGGTTCGGGAAGACCGGCTCCGGGAAATCCACGGCCCTCGTCCGCGCAATCACCGAGAACCACACGGTGACCGACGGGGCGGACATCTGTGTCCTCCCGAAGGGCGACGAGATGGCGACGACCCTCCTCCGAACCCACTACGCCGCACACGGCGACCTCGACGACGTCTACTACTTCGACTGCAGCGAGACGCTGCCGGCGCTGTCGCTGTTCGACATCCGCGACGATCTGGCGGCGGGCGTCCCCCGAACGACCGCCGTGCAGGACGTCACCGACCACTACCTCGAACTGCTCCGGGCGATCACGGGCGCTGAGGCGTTCGACAGCGCCGTCCGCTCGCCGGACGTGATCCGATATCTCGTGAAGGCGCTGTTCGACCCCGAGTACGGCGCCGACGCGTTCGCCCACCGCGACCTGGAGCGGGCCGTCCACCGTTTCCGCAGGGAGGGGGAGCCGCCTCTGGTGAGCGACGACGACCTCCGGGCGATGCTGGCGGGCGTCGCCGAGAACGACCCCCAGGCGTTCGCCCGGATCATGCAGGGCGTCGCGAACCGCGTCGAGAAGGTCCCCCTCGATGATCGCCTCGCCCGCGTGTTCAACCACGTCGCCGGCGACGACCCGGACACGCCGACGTTCGAGCTCGGAAACGTGCTCGACGAGGACGCGCTCGTCGTCATCGACACGGGCGGGGTCCGAGCGAAGAGCCAACAGTCACTCGCGCTCGTCGTGCTGTCGAACCTCTGGAGTGCCCTTCGGCAGCGCCACCGCCGCCGGGACGAGGACGACCTCCCGCTGGTCAACCTCTATCTCGAGGAGGCGGCGGATCTCGCGGTGTCGGAGGTTCTGAGCGACCTGCTCGCGCAGTCGCGAGCGTTCGGGCTGAGCGTGACGCTCGCGATGCAGTTCCCGGGCCAGCTCCGGGAGACGGACCCGGAGGCGTACAGCGAGCTGATGAACAACGTCTCGACGCTCGTCACGGGCAACGTCGCCTTGGACACCCGCCTCCAGCAACGCCTCGCGACCGACGCGATGGGCGCCGAGGCGGTCGGCACCCGCCTCCGAGCGCTCTCCCGCGGCGAGTGGCTCACCACGTTGCCCGCGCCGTTCGACGCCCCCGAGCCACAGCCGTTCGTCGTCGAGTCGCTTCCGCTGCCGCCGGGGCACCCGGAGGCCGACGACGGGCTCTCCGACGCGCGGGCGGCCGCGTTTCGCGCCGAACACGAGACGTGCGTCGCCCGCACGCGGGATGACGCCGGACTCACCCTCGCGGACGCGGGAACGGCGGACACGGTGGGGGATCCCGACGGTCCTGCCCCGGGCACCGACCGGCCGGGGAGCGCGGTCGACTCGGCGCTGCCGACGACCGACCGGCTGCCCGAGGCGGTGACCTACACCGAAGAGGCCCACGCGATCGTGTGTGACACCTGCGGCGCTCGCTACGAGCCGAGCGTCGACGGGATCCGACGTGGCGTCGACTGCTGTGGGGACCGCGCCGACCTCGACCCAGAGCGTGTGCCGGTGTGTACGATCCCACTCACGCTGTCGGAAGGGGAGCGCAACGCGGCCGACTGGACGCACGCGCAACTGCTGTTCCTGCAGGCGGTGTATGCGGCTCAACAGCGCCGCCTTGACCCGCTCGCGTACGACCTGCGTCGCGACGGGATGGACACGCTCCGAGCGGATTGTGGGCTCGACAGCGACGCCGTCGACGAGCTGCTCGGCGCGGGTCTGCTTCGCCACGACGGCGACACGCCCCACACCCTGTACACGGTCACGCCGGAGGGTCGAGTGCTGTTGCGCGAGCCACACCGCGAGGGAGACGCCCATGGCCACGGCGTCGGCGACGTGGCTGAATCCAGCCTCCACACGCTGATGGTGGTGCTGGGGCAGGAGTACATCGAGCAGGCGTTCGTCGACGATGACTCGTCGGCGGCCGTCGAGGCACGTCGTTACTACGACCACCCGAACGGAGAGTATCGGTACGACGCGGTCGGGCTCGACGCGGACGGCGAGATCGTCGTGACGCTGGAGGCGGAACGCACGAACCACGATATCTACCGGGCGGCCCCCGCGGACTACGACAAACTCGCGGCGCCGGATCCGGAAGCGGCGATCTGGATCGCCACCGCGCGGAGCGAGGCCCACGAGGTGTTGACGGCGCTGAACCGACCGGCCGACGGGACGCCGCGGGTCGAGAAGGAGTACAGCGAGAACTCGCCGCCGAGTGCGTGGCGGATCGACGAATCCGGATTCACCGAACTCCACACGGTTTCGACGCTGCAGAATCGGCTCGAATAGCGGCCTAGTGCTCTCGAGCAACGGGTTCTGATAGGGATAGCGTGCCGAGTTGAGAGCATCTATGCAGCACACGGCTATTGTTCGTTCCACTCAAGAAGCGATGAAACTGCTGTCAGGACAAGCATACGACCTATTCATGAGTTCTTTCTATGATTGCATGTATGATCAACATGTGAGATGCGAGCTGTGTGGGGAGGACGCGCTCACTGAACAATATGACATAGATAACTTTACTAGCTATCTGTGCGATGATTGTCGAAAATATGGGAAAGATTACGAACAGAGTAATTTCGGGTTCTTCCACGGGAAACTGAGGGGGAATGGGGAAAGGGTGACACCGTGAGGACGGCTTATTCCCCATCCAAAATACATTAGCTCTACTATATTAAAATACATCCTGTTCGATATGACTCCAATACTTCCTTCAATTTGGGAGAGTTTAGTGGCTGTTGAGAATTTTAACAGAGCCGTAAGGTTCTAGCAGTCAGCGAGTCAGTCGATATATTCAACGACATCCGCGAATCCGACATTTTCTCTCACCGCATCCATCTCAATTCGGACTTTGTCGCCCTCAGAAGCGTCCGGTACGACCACAACGTAGCCGCGGTCCACCTTCGCAATACCATCTCCTTCCTCACCTGTCGACTCTATCTCCACCATACGTTCATCGCCGACTTCTACGGGCGGTCCATCGAACTCCGCTGGTCGAGGCTGACGCTGCCTGTCGTGTCTTTGAGGACGAACCGCTTGTTCAGAGCTGCCTCCGGCCTCCCCATCAGTGAGTACTGCAACACGGTACACCTCGCCGTCTTCAATCTCTCCAAGAGCTATCTCGTCTTTCGGAACCTCCAGTACGTACTGATCCTGTTGTTGCATCACTTCAGCGGTGTACAACGTAAGAAGTCGATCAGATATTTCCATAATCAATCTCGTCGAAGAGTTAGACTGTGTAGTGATTTATCTACCGAAAGAGCGGTGTGAAAAACCGTCAATGGTTGAATTACTGTATTTCTAATAACATCTTCGAGAGCTATCTTGAAGTATATTGGATAGTTATAACTTGGCGACATATGGAACTCCGGGAACTCATCGACAGGGACTGGAACAGCTACGAACGCGACCGATTCATCAAAGGTAGCACTAAAACTAAGACAGATGACTTTGATCCTGAATCCTTCAAGCACGATGGCTTCAGTGATCGGGACGCGTATCTCAACGAATACGTCCCTGCACTTGCCGCCCACGAGCGCCTCAAACAAGAACTCAATAACTTCACCCCTCCTCGGCTTAGCGCGATAAATAACTCACCGTACCAGGCACTCATCATTCGCTACGGGATACTCCGCCAGCTCATCCAGCAGCCCGAGTACAATATGGCGAAAAACGTTCTTTTAGATGCGGTCCAAGACTGGCAACGCACCCTTATCCAATCTAACGACGGCGACTCTTTCCCCGAGAACGACGAACTTCTCCACCTTGCGCAGGCCGCTGTCGACTATAAAAACCAAGTTGATGATTCTGAACTCCACATGGTGTACAGCTACTTTGAGCTCCACAACCGCTCTCATGAAAACAAACGGGACTACTACACGTGGTTGGATTTCTTCCAACGACTCTCAGCTATCGACCGTTTCCCGAAGGTTTCCCGATCAGACAATCCCGAACACGCCATCGATACTATCGAGAAGGGCCTCTGGTCGCTCCAAGAGCAAGCACTCGTGTACGAGGTCACTGACGACGATTACGACGAGCTCGTCGGAATTCCCGAAGACTACGTCGATATCGTCCAAGACTGGCTCTACTACGAGATGTCCGACGAGAACTTCCGACAGATGCTCGAAACACTCGATGTCTTCGACCGTCGATCAATCCTCCTTGAGGCACGAGACAAGTTCGATGTCACCGGGAAGAACTACGGGAAGAACGCGAACCGCCGAGAGAACATTGTCACCGCGGGCGTCTACCCCAGCGAACTGCTAAAAGAAGTCGTCCCGAAGGAGGACCTCAAAGATATCGTCGACGAATACGGACTTGACGCACACAAGCTGAAGACCGACGAAATGGTGTCAGCAATCATCGAGTACTTCGAGCAGTCTCAGAAATCCGTTGAGGAAGGAGAGCCCGCAGTTGACCTCTATTTGGATGCGTTCAAGGATATCGCAGATGGATCGGTAACGTCGGTTCCGCCCCAACTCCAGGACCAAGTCGACGCGGACAACCCCGAGGAAAAACTGGACGTGCTCTTTGAAGATGCAACTACAGAGATCTTCTCTGAGGTGTTCAAACTTGAAGGGACGAACCAGCTCGGCCAGCACTCGACGGGTGTGGTTGCAGACGGAGAAATTGAGCAAGATGGGAAATGGTTACTCTGGGATAACAAGCGTCGCCGCCAGAAATTCCGTCTCGGGAGTGATGCTCGGAGCAAGATCAAGAACTACATCGACACGAAAAATGACCAACACGACGTTGAATGGTTCCTAATTATCGCACCAGACTTCACCGAACAGGCGGAAGAGAACGCCTTGCAGCTGGAGATGCAGGTTGGGACGGACATTCGATTAGTGACGGCGAGTGCGTTCGTAGAATTAGCGGAGTTGTGGCGAGAGGAGTATGCAGACGACGACCGCAAACTACCATTGTCGGTTTTCCGAGGGTCAAAAATATTCGAGGTTGAGAACGCAGATGCACTCCTTCAAACACAATTTGCTTAGTTGTCCTCCTCAACGATACTGGCACCCTCGTAGGCCTCGGCGTCGTCGGGGCGTCCAGTTTCGGAACCCTCAAACCGAACTGGATAGCGGTAGTAAGCGTCAAGATCCTAGTCCGTCCCCATCGCGCCACAATAGAGCCGCCGGACATAGAGACGTGCCCAACTGTCTCCTGTGACCCCTGTCTGAAGCTGAACCGCGGAGGCGTGTTCTTCTGACGGAACATCTCGACGGCACTGCTGCCGACATTATCGTTCTTGTATCCGTCCTGTGTCTCGAAGATGATGATGTCTTGGCGGAGTTGCGACTTGGCGAAGTAACTGGATACCGCGTGGTTCACGGCCTCCCCCTCAGTGCCATATAGCTCCTCTGGAGCAATAATCGGTCGACTTTCCACTACCCTTCAGGCAGTATCTGGACGCTCGGTCCAAAGGACGCAAGTGCGTACCGACCACGACAGCTCAGCTTCCCGTCGAACTTTCGTTCCAATCGCTCGGAACGTACTGCTCGAATGCCGAGGCTTCAGACGGAGTTACCGACCGAAACGCCCGTTCGCCGCCGACCCGAAACTCGTCAATGCGGTCCTGGCCCGACCCCGTGAGATATCCGACGAACGCCATCGCCATCGGATAGGCGACATCGTGGCGGTCGGGATTGACCGGGATGACTGCGTATTCGTTCCGTAGCAATGGTGGAGGGTCCTCGATACCACCTTCGACGTACACGAGTAATTGGTCCTCGATCACGTTGAGAAACGTCCCGCGGTCACACAGGGTGTAGGCCCCCCGCTGAGCAGCCACCGTGAGTGTGTCTCCCATCCCCTGGCCAGTTTCCGAATACCACGAACCGCCAGGCTCGATGGATGTTTCGTCCCACAACAGACGTTCACGAAGATGTGTCCCCGAGCGATCGCCTCGTGACATAAACGGTGACCCGGTGGCTGCGATAGCCTCGAACGCTTCGATCGGCCCCGTTCCGGCGATATCGGCAGGATCGTCCGGCGGCCCGACCACGAGAAAATCGTTCACCATGACTGCCCGGCGATTGACTCCGTCTCCCTCGCGCAGAAAGGCGTCTTCTAACGGCCGAGCATGGACGAGAACAACATCACAGTCACCGTTCCGAGCAGTTTCGAGTGCCGCGCCAGTCCCGCGTGCGATCGCAGCCACCGCTACGCCGAACTCCTGTTCGAACCCCGCGGTCAATTCACCGAGCAATCCGCTGTCATGAACCGTCGTTGCTGTTGCGAGCGTCAGTGGATCGTCAGTCAACGTTGTCGTATCAGAGGCGGGCTTGGCACCACTACATCCCGCGAGAGAGCCGAGGCCACCAGCACCGAACAGTTGGATATACTGTCGCCGATCCACACAAGGCAATCATCCTCGATTATATTGAGTCCTCGGCGGAACAAGTTCGGTTTACATTCACCCCAAATCCATGCTGTGGTGCCGTACTGTCTGGGGTCAATCGAAAGAGCATTGACACAGGGTATGGTTGTTCACACCGATTACTTCGGTAGTATTACGACCGACTCTGCGATTTTACCCGCCCTCAACTGGCCCATTTTGAACGACAGCGCGAGTTCACCTACGCATCGAATCAGAGCCAACTCGACAGGAACGCGAGACACGACGGGAGAAGCATTCGCAGGGCGGCCCCACCGAACCCAAGCCCGATATAGCTCATCAAGAGAACAACGCTCTTCTGTAGGAGATTGTTGATGGCGCTTAGCTGTCGCCGTAGAATCGAAGAGAGCAAGGACACCGCGTCAGCGGTGTCCGTTAGGCATGATTCCGCTAGATGTGTTTGGGTCGGAATCGGTCGCAGCGGACCTGTTGCAGCAGGTTCGCTGGCGTAACGGTGTTACTTGCCCTCGCTGCCGTTCTGACCGAACGGTCAAGAACGGCAGCTATGGGCACTTTCAGCGCTATCTCTGTAAGAATTGCGACCGCACATTCAACGACAAGACCGGCACGATTTTCGCCCATTCGAAAGTCGCGCTCAGGAAGTGGCTGTTCTCGATTTACGCGTTTCTCCGGTTTAACACGAGTCTTCGCCAACTTCAGCTCGAAATCGACGTTCAGTACAAAACGATCTACCAGCGCGTCGAGCGCTTCACGAAGGCGCTCGACGCGCCTTCGCTCGACCTCGTCGGTCCCGTCGAAATCGACGAAGTCTACGTTTCTGCAGGGCTGAAAGGCCGCGAGCGCGACGGTCGGTCGCGCTCGCGTGGCCTGTCCACGCGTGGACGAGGATCGTACGAGCAGGACAAACCGCCGGTGTTCACGATCGTCGATCGCGGCACCGGCAATCGGTATGTGATCCCCGCGAAATCCGCCGATGAATCGACGGTTCGGCTCCTTCTCGCAAACCGCGAGAAGGAGCCACTGACCGTCTACACTGACGGATTTCGTACCTACGACCCACTCGACGAGGACGACGCATTCGACCGCGAATACGTCGTCCACGGCGACGGCGAATACGCGAATGAAGACGTCCACGTCAATACCTGCGAGAGCCACGGATCGTTGCTGCGACCGTGGCTCTCGCCTCATCGAGGCGTCTCAAAAGATAAGCTCACACAGTATCTCCGAGCGTTCCAGCTTCGACGAAAACTACTGCGGAAACCGGGAAGAGAAGCGCTCAAACACGCTATCAAAGCTACGCTGTGAGATCAACAAAGTGCTACACAAGAGCGAGAGAACAAACTGCGACCGTTCGTCTTCGAACCCAGTGAGAAAATAGTAGAGAACGAACGACGATGTCGTCTCAACGATGAACAGACAGACGAGCGTACCCGTCAGCACGAACCCGGGATCGGCCGTCATCGAGAGGAAATGTGCCGGTGCCAATCGACTTTCGACGAGAGTTAAAACACCGCCAATCACGATATATCCCAGGAACGGAACGGCGCTAATGAGCAGTCCCCGAATTCCCCAGATGACACACCAGTGGAACCACCGCTGAAGGAATCCTGCGAATCGCGCTCGCCTTGATCGCGGAGGCATCTCAGTTGTCATCCTGTATTGGATAGTTTTGGTCGAACGCCGCGATACAGCGTGTACCCGAGGAAGGCGGCGATATAGGCTATCGCAACTGCCTCGGTGACGAGCGACCGCCCGAGGACGACGATCAGTCCGATGACGAGGGGCCCGACGAGCAGGAGGAAGTCGAAAATCCGGTCGTCGGCCCCGGCCTCGAACACGGCGGACACGACGGGGATGTCACGCGATCTCATCGGTAGACCCCTCCGTGCTTGAAGATCGTTCGGAGCATCACGAGGACCGGGATGATCTCGAGGCGACCGATCCACATGTGGAAGAGGAACGCGATCTTCCCGATCGTGGGCAGCGAGTCAGGGCCGGTAATCCCCGACGAAAGGCCCACGTTCCCCTGGGCGCTCGCGACTTCGAAGAGGACGTTCGCGAGCGAGTACTCCCCCGACGGCAGTGTGAGCAACAGCAGGAACGTCCCCACGACGAGGAACGTACTCCAGAGGACGACGATGATCGCCGCCTCCATGAATTCGCGACTCGCCTCGTCCTCGTTCAGCCGCCGATTGTTGATTTCCAGTCGACGCACTGCACTCTCGGGGTAGAACACGTCCGCGATCTGGTGGCGAATCCCCTTCGCGAGCGTCAGGCCCCGAATGAGTTTGATGCCGCCTGCGGTCGATCCGGCTGCCCCGCCAACGAACATCCCGAACGTCACCGTGAGTTGGGCGTACGACGGCCACCGACCGAGCGCGACGTTTGTCGCGTCGACGGCCGTCTGGAAGCCCGTACAGGTCGCCGCCGAGACGAACTGGAACAGGCCGTATCGGAGGGCCGCAAACGGTGTCTCATAGGGGCCGGCGAAATAGAGGAACGCCCACAATACTGCCGACCCGATACCCATATAGCCGAACACCCAGCGCGTCTGGAGATCCGAGTAGAAGTTCCGGAGGTCGCCCTGGAGGATGAGGTAGTGGACCGGGAACGCGATGCTCCCCAGCAGCATGATCGGGATCAACACGAAGTCGATCGCGACGCTGTCGTAGGTTGCAATCGAGTTGTCCGTAATCGAGAACCCGCCGGTCGCGAGTCCGGTCATCCCGTGGTTGATCGCCCCCCAAATCGGCATCCCCGCCAACCACAGCGCGAGGATCGAGATGAAGGTGAACAGGATGAAGATCCACCAGATCGTCCGTACTGTCGAGACGATGCTCGGGTGGATCTTCTTCGAGCGAGCCTCACTCTCGTAGAGGGTCAGCGACCCACTGCCAGGCCGGGAGAGAATCGCCGTCGTCAAGACGATCACGCCGACGCCACCCACCCACTCGGTGAACGTTCGCCACCACTGCAGCGTCCGCGGCAGCACCTCCTCGTTGTCGGTCATCGTGAGGCCCGTTCCGGTGAAGCCGCTCATGCTCTCGAAGACGGCGTTCAACGGCTCAGTGAATGCTGCGAGCGTCGCCGTCTGCGCCGGCGTCGTAAACCCCGGCACGCCGAGCTGCACGCTCCACGCGATCAGCAGGAACGGGAGCGAACCGAAGATACCCACGGAAAACCACCCCGACGCGGCGACGATCATGCCGTGGAACCGACCGGGAGCTTCCGCGTCCTGGAATCGGCGATAGAGCACCCAGCCGATAGCTAGCGGAACGAGGGCAGAGACGACGAGCGCAGGGAGCGCGAAGTACTCGCCCCAAACGATCGGCACGACGAGCGAGATGAGGATCAACCCACCGAGCGCCTCCAGGATGCGCCCGAGGTCCCGTCCGACTGTCGCGACGGCCCCGTTCATGCGTCCCTTCTGGTGACTAGTAACTGACTCGGACGGTACTCAGAGAGAATCATGGGCGCCTCACTCCTCCCGGTCCTCATAGTGGCCAAAGATGTCCGTAATCTCCGGGTCAGCTCCGACGCCGGAGTAGACGGTCAACAGATCGCCCACCTGGATCGTCGTCTCACCGCGCGGAGTGATCGGATGATCGTTGCCTTCGCGTTCGATCGCCACGACAAGTATCTCGTCGGTGAGCAGGCCCGATTGAGCCGCTTCGTTGAGTGTCTCCCCCGCGATCGGTGCCTCTTCAGTGACCGTGATCTCGAACACTTCAGCGTCCTCTCCGATCCGCATGAAGTCGACAATTGCCGGACGCGCCACGGCGCGGTACAGATACTCGGCGATAAGTTGTTGGGGATTCTGCATCGTGTTCACACCGATCTGCTCGAACAGCCCCATGTGCTCGGGGTTGTGGACGACCGAGAGGATCGCAGGCACCTCGAACTCCTTCGCGAGCAGGCAGGTCATCACGTTCGTCGCGTCTTGGTCGGTCGTCGAGATGAGGGCGTCAGCTTGTGCTGCCCCCGCATCCGCTAACGTGTCCTTCGACGTCGCGTCGGCGTTCAGCACCAGACAGTCGAACTCGTCGGCCGCGCGGTTCGCTCTGGTCTCGTCGCGCTCGATGACGACGACCTCGTTCCCGGACTTGGTCGCAATATCGATGAGCGGCGTGCCGATGTCGCCGGCGCCGATGATGATGATATACATCGTGATTACACCTCCAATCTCCGCAGCAGCGCTTCACGGACAGACATCGCCGACTCCTCAGGACCGCGGGCCATCACGACTGTCTTGTCTACTTCTTCGCCGATCGTCTCCGGGAGCGACCCGAACACTGCCTGCGAGATCGCGCCGGAGCGAGTCGCCCCAACGCAGATCGTATCGTATTCGGTCGTCGCGTCGAGAATCATCTGTTCGGTATCCTCAGCAACTCTGATCTCGGTCTCGTACGACATGTATTGGATTCCAGCGCGTTCGGCTAACTCCTCGATCACCGCTTCACCACGTTCTGTGGGGGAACTCTCCTCGTCAGTATCCGTTTCCGGGGACTGTACGTTGAGCAGCGTCAGCGAGGCGTCGTCGGCCGCTGCGACGAATTCCGACGCTCGTCGGGCCGCAATCGGCGCGTGTGGACCTCGTCCGGCGAGCACCATGATGTCACCCTCGCCACGCCCACCGTCGGGACCGAGCTTCACGAGGGTCGCATCACACTGTGCACGGCTTACGACAGGGTCGATCGTGGACCCGAGGACGTGCTCACGCCGGCTCCGAGTCCCCTCCCAGCCGAGGAGGACGTGATCCGCGTTCTCCTCCTCGATGACGTCTAGAATGACCGAGCCGGCATTGCGACCGACGATCGCCCGTGTCTGCAGCCCGATATCGAGATCCGCCGCGATGTCGCGAGCGGAGTCCAGCAGTTCCTGTTGCCGTTCGACCCGTTCCTCCTCAAACTCGAGGTCCTGTGAGAGCGATGTCTGGCGGGGGACCTCGATGACGTTCACGGCGATGACCTCGGCGTTCTCGTCTTCGTGGGCGTGCGCGCTGGCCGCCGCCATCCGGAGCAGGTCCTGCTCGGTCTCCGGGTTGGCAACCGGAACCACCACACGGTAGCGGTCGTCACCGTTCGCGACCGCCGGTGGCTCGGGAGCGATCGCCTCGCCGACGAGACTCTCGCTCAGGGCGCGGTCTCGCGCATAGAAGTAGTACCAGCCGATGCCGAAGGCGACGAGCACAGTCCCGATCGCACCGACCGGCGTCGGCGTGACGGGCAGGGCGAGTTCGACCGGTCCGAGTGTGAAGACGGCCGGGACGAACTCGACCGACATCTGGAACAGGACGACCAAACACGCCAGCATCCCGACAACCGGGACGACCGGATACAGAACCGACGGAATCTGGAACGCCGGGTCGTACGCCTCCGGATTCGCCCGGCGCAACACGACGACAGTGACGTGAACGAGGGCGTACGTGACGAGATACATGAAGCTCGCCACCTCGGCGAGCGTCCCGATCCCGACGCCGATGGCGATCAGCATGAGCGTAATAATCCCCGTCGCCGAGATCGCCCGGTAGGGTGTCCGGAACCGTTCGTGGACCTCGTTAAGCCAGTTGACGAGAATCCGGTCACGGCCCATCGCGAAGTTGACCCGAGCGGCCGACAGGATGCTCGCGTTCGCGCTCGAGACGGTTGCCAGGACCGCACCGACGATCATCGCGAGCGCGCCGATCGACCCCATGAATTCGGTCGCAACGTCGGCCACCGGAACCTCGGAGGTCGCGAGCGCCTCGATCGACAGCGTGCCCGTCGAGACGAACATCACACCTACGTACATCAGCGTCGGCGTCACCACCGACGCTATCATCGCGAGCGGGAGGTTTCGACTCGGGTTCTTGATCTCCTCGGCGCTGGTCGCGATCACCTCGAATCCGATGAACGTCACGTATACCGTCCCGATCGTCGCCGCGACCGCCGGCCAGCCGTTCGGATTGAACTCCCCGATAGTCGGGCCACTGATGAACCCCAGCGCGAGGAAGGCCACGATGAGTCCCACGAGCGTCAGGACGATGACGTTCTGCAGCGAGCCTGTCTCCTTGACGCCGTAGTAGTTGACGGCCGTCAACAGTGCCGCCATCACGAGGGCAGCAACTGTAATCCCGAGTTGCCCCCACCCAGCGAGGAAGCCGACGTACTGGCCGAGTCCGGGAAGAAGATACTGACCGAAGCCGATCATATAGAACGCCGACGCGAAGGTGAGCCCGGCCCACATCCCCCAGCCCACGATACTCCCGAAGAACGGGCCGAGCGCACGGTTAACGTAGTAGTAGCTGCCACCGGCCTTCGGCATCCCCGTCGCCAGCTCCGAGAGAGAGAGTGCGGCTAACAGCGACACGATCCCGCCGGCGAAAAACGAGATCATACTGGCCGGACCAGCTTGCTGGGCAGCGATGCTCGGGAGGACGAAAATCCCCGCCCCGATCATCGTCCCCAAGCCGATCGTGTAGGCTTCGAGGAAACCGAGGTCGCGCGCGAGTTCCTGCTCGGTTTCACTCATCGGCACTCACCTCCGCCGTGGATGTCGCTCCGACCGTGAGAACACCAGTTGACTCAACCATTATTCGGTATTGTCCTCTTCTGGGAGTGCGATGACTGGCCGATCGGCGTCCGTGACCAGCTTCATCGCTTTGTCCCCGGACAGGAATCTGACGATCCGGCTCCCGCCACGGGGTCGAAAGGCGATAGCACTAGCGTCAACATCAGCTGCGACGTCGATGATGGCACCGACCACGTCCCGGCGATAGACGATTTCCGTTTCGATATCGGTGATGACCTCTCGAAACGCCTCAAACGCGTCTGCTGCCCGTTGCTCGGCCTGTTCGACGGGGATTTTGTCAGGGACTCCCTCCCCTTTCTCGATGACGTGAACGACAGTGACGCGGTCGTATTCGTACGCGTCGAGTGCTTGTGCCGTTTCTCGTGCATCCACTTCCTCCGCAACTGGGACGACGAGATGCGCTGTGAGTAACGCTGGCATCTCTTATTCCTCCGTGTCAGATCGGTCGACGTCGTCGCTGCCACAATGCGGGCAGCCATCGCCATCGTCGTCGAGCGTCCGTCCGCAGGTTTCACACCGGGTCTGCGCAGTGTTGTGAACGTCCCCAAGATACGCCCAGTGCAGTGAGTCCGTGCCGTCAGGCCGCTCCTCCCGACTCACATGATAGAGGGATGTAAATTCTGTATTCACACCGCCGCCATCCGGATCGGGTGGGTGCATTCGAACTACCGTGTAGGCACCGTGCCGTTCGACGTCAAGGACTTTCCCTGACGTATCCTCCTTGATCTCTTCCTCGGTCAGGGGCTGTAACTCGTCGATCCGCTGTTGGATGTACGAACAGAGCGATTTCAATTCGCGAAGCTCTAATTCGTCAATTCGCTGAAGTAGCGAATCGGAGAGATCCTCCGGGGGGGTCGGATCTGGATTTGAACTTCCCATCGTTTTACCCCCAACCCAATGAATCTGTGAGGTCTCCGAGTTCCCAGGCCCATCCAGTCGCGACCTGTAATGAATTCCGTTCGAACGAAGAGAGGAACGGACATGAAACCCGGTGAACCGTTCCACTACTCGATCGGGTCAGCGAATTCGAATCGATTGCTGACACAACACGGGGCAACTCTGCAGTCATGTACGAAGCCATATTGGGGAAAGATAAGTATGCACCGGTTCAGCAAACGATACAGTAATTGAATTGCGCTTCGCCTTCTGTTCGTTTGACTGCTAGAGTGTAGTCTATACTTCGAATTTATGGGGTTTCAGAGGAATATATGGGGAGTGGATGAAGTGACTTCACCGAAAAGCCAAACTAAAACCTAACAGAATTATATAAGTCACTGCGGATTCAATGATGTCGTATAAATATGGCCATTCAGATCGATTCGATCGACGAGCAGATTCTGTATTATCTGTCTCAGG
The DNA here is from genome assembly GCF_019880245.1 of Halobaculum roseum. NCBI lineage: Archaea > Methanobacteriati > Methanobacteriota > Halobacteria > Halobacteriales > Haloferacaceae > Halobaculum > Halobaculum roseum. The sequence goes on along the minus strand of NZ_CP082286.1, from coordinate 2,197,034 downwards.
AGGCTCGTCATACCTCCGCGCCTGATATCGCGGAGAAAGTCGATGTCTCGCCACCGACGGTGCGAAATCGGATCCGTCGTCTCGAAGAAGACGGTGTGATTCGAGGGTACCACGCCGATATTGATTATCAGAAAGTCAGTGGACGGTTGACTAATCACTACGTCTGTAGTACGGGAAATAGAGATCGGGAGGAGATGGCCCAGCGCGTACTCGACGTTCCGGGTGTGATCAACGTTCGAGAAATCATGTCCGGAAAAGGTGACCTCCGAATTACGGTCGTCGGAACCGACACTGATGACCTCACGCGAATTGCCCAGGGGATCACGTCACTCGGGATCGAGATCGACGACGAGGACCTGGTCCACAGGGAGTATTTCCATCCGTACGCCCCATTCGGACCCCGAGACGAAGAGGGAACCTCACCAGTGACGGGTGTCGCGGGGCTTGCGGGCGACGCCGACGTGATCGAAATCATCGTAAGAGAGCACGCCCCAATCGCCGGCAAAACGCTTCAAGAAGCGAACGAGGATGGGTTAATCCCCTCGGATGTGCTGGTCGTTCGAATCAACCGTGATCAAGGGACGATTACCCCAACGGGGCAAACACTGATCAAAGAGGACGACTTCGTCACGATCCATTCCCGGTCAGGGATCACCCAGGACACACTCGATGCCTTTACTGGAGCCTGATACACACCCAGAGATATCGAAACTGAACTCGATTGTCGGAACGCTGAGATGTAAGCGTCTCTGTCCACGTTAGATTTCGTAGCAAGCAACCTCATCGGACCCGCAAGTTGGACACTCGTCGGTGTTCTCAGAGAGGGTTTCTCCACAATGTCGGCACTCCCACACGAGCGTAGGCTTTTGTGCGACAGCGTGGCGGAGTGTACTCAAAATCCCCATCCAAGCCAACTGACGTTCGCTCGGCTCTTAACACTGACCTCTACCATCCGCCCCCACCTAAACGCCTTCTCCAGGACTTCGATCTTCGTATGGTCGGGAGAGATCGAATGTTCTCCATCATCGTGATCACTGTGAGACGGAGCCAGTGAATCCCTCTTCAGGATCGGACACTCACCCCCATGTATCCCGTGCCACAACGGGTCTCTCAAGGTGTGAACCTGGTTGCCGAGACGCGTCGGCTGTTCAGCACGGCCCCTGACATCTACCACCAGAGGGATAGTTCGGCAGCCCCGGTTGGTACACCCGACGGAGCGGACGGTTCGCTACCAAAATCGACGACCTCGACTGCTAGCGGACCCAGGTCACCCGGATACAGACGGCTCGTTCCCCGCTTTGAGGCGTGTGAGCGCGGATGTATCCGAGCGAGATGACTGACCGCCGTGGCGCCGAATAAGACCGAGAGAAATCGCCACACCGGCGGTCTCTTTATCATACACCTACCAACGAGAGTGACTCCGGCCTTCCTGTCGAATATCGTGAAATCCGGTGTGTATCGGGGTTGAGCGACTGGCTTTGTCGTCCTCGATCACGCTCGTGAAGGCTCCGATTTCGTTCGATCGTCAGGGTGAGCTTGCGACATCAGGCGGTAGACTGTCCAACGCCTGCGGATTCGCAGGATAGTCGTTCGCATTCTGGGGTCGTGTGCTATTGGATGAAATCGCTGTTGTACGGCTCGCTCGCTACGGTGTATCCAGATTCCGTGGGTATCTGGTACCGGTCGTCGTGGTCTGAGAGTCTACTGAACTGAGGAATCCCCTGGAGTGACAAGGTGTACCGCTGTTTTTTCGCACTCAGCTGGTCACGATGACGACGAGGGACTGGGTATCGGTGTGACCCTCAGAAGTCGTAAGGAGCGTACATGCGGTCACGCGGGGATACAAGCGGGTATTGGATGTTACGTACCGGTGTCGGGTCGAGATCCTTACAAACAGAAGTGGGAAATTCGACAGGGATAGCCGCTAATTCTCGGGTGTACGGATCACCAGCTGTGGATCCCAATTCGACCACGAACTATCCGCGAGGTCCGAACCTCACGATACCGTCCGTGTCGTTCCACACCCCACTCGATCCGCGCCCCGCTCAATCGGCGTCCAGCCGCGCCGCGAGCGCGGGCAACACGTCCGTCACGTCGGCACGCAAGCGGATGTCCGCCCGTCCGTCGGCCCGCGTCGACGCGAGGTTGACGATCGCCAGCGTCCCGCCCGCGGCAGCCTGCCTCGGGAGCGACGCCGCCGGCTCGACCTCCAGAGAGGACCCGATCGCGAGGAAGACGTCGCTGTCGGCCGCGAACGCCTGTGCCCGCTGAAACGTGCTGCGAGGGAGCGATTCGCCGAACAGCACCACGTCCGGCTTCACGAGGCCGCCGCAGTCGGGACACGTCGGCGGGAGGGCCTCCCCGTCCCCGGCCTCGATCGCCGTCCGGACCCGCTCGTGAACGGGCTCGGCGGGCCGCGTCGCCCCGCAGTCGACGCAGGCGACCCGCGCGGCGTTGCCGTGGAGTTCGAGGACCGTCTCCGACCCGGCGGCCGCGTGGAACCCGTCGGTGTTCTGCGTGACGACCGCTTCGAGCCTGCCGGCGGCCTCCAGCGACGCCAGCGCCTCGTGCGCCGAGTTGGGCTCGACACTGTCCGGGAACAGCCGGTCGTGGAGGTCGACGCGGTCCCGCCAGAACCCGGCGGGATCACGGCGGAGGCGACCGATACGGAAGTCTTCGGGGTCGAACTCGTTACCCCAGACACCGTCCTCGCCGCGGAAGGTGGGCACGCCCGAGGGCGCGGAGATCCCCGCGCCCGTCAGCGCGACCGCGGTCTCCGCGTCCGCCAGCGCCGACGCCAACTCCGCGAGCGTCGCCTCGTCCGCGTCGTCCATACGACGCCCTCGGGCCGCGAGGAGTAAATACGGCGTCCCCGGACCGCGGGAGGGAAAGCCGGACGGCGAACCGAGCGTCGCCCCGGGGCCGCCGAGGTCGACGTGCATGTCCATCGGAACCCGGCGGCAGGGATTTGTCCCCGTGGGGCGGATCGACAGGTCGTTCCATGGTCTCCGACGAGACGGTACGGGCGCTGTGGGGGTGGACCCTGGCGGAGCTGGCGGCCGTCGCGGCGCTGTTCGTGCTCGTGGCCGCCGGCCTGTTCGGCGACGGCTCGTTTCTCGCGTCGGCGTCGCGGCCGCTCAGGCTGGCGCTCCTTGCCTTCCTCGCGGTCGAGTTGGCGATCCCGCTCCTGATATATCTCGACATGCGCCGGCTCCCCGACCCGCCCGACGGGATCTGGGTCCACGCCGCGGCGATGCCGGTCGTGAACGTCCTCGGCGCCCTCGCGTATCTGGAGCGTCGCAAGCGGCGACGCGAGTGACCGGCCGACTCGGCGCGAACATCATCGGGCGAACGCCCACCGTTCTCCCGACCGAAGTCGGGGGTATGACACGCACGCGAGACGCCTCCGATCCGACCGAGGAGGACGCACACGGGGCGTCCGACGATGACACCCACGTCCTCGACGTCCGTGAGATCGACGAGCCGCCGTTCGACCCGATCGTGGACGCGCTGGCGGACCTGGGACGGGAGGAGACGCTGGTGATCGTCAACAGCTTCGAGCCCGAGCCGCTGTATGCGGAACTCGACCGTCGCGGGTTCACCCACCGGACCACGCACGCGAGCGAGGACGAGTGGCGCGTCGCCGTCGAGCACGCGTGACCGACCGCGGGGCGGGTTCGAAGACGTTCGGGGCGAAGGCTACCCCGATGGCGACCCGACGGTCGAACGCATGCCAGCCGAAACGATCGACGTCCGAGACATCCCGCCGGCGAAGCGCCATCCGACCATCCACGACGCGTTCGCGGACCTCGATGCCGGCGAGTCGCTGGAGCTGATCAACGACCACGACCCGCAGCCGTTGTTCTACGAGTTCGACGCCGAGGTCGACGACTTCGACGCCGACGGCTACGAGGTCGAACAGCGCGGCCCCGGCGAGTTCGTCGCGCGACTTCCGAAGGAATAGCGTCCTCGGTCGGCTCCTCTCATCCGTCCCGCTCGTTCGCTCCTTCCACCCGTCTCTCCCGCTCGTTCAGCGCTTCTCCCGGCGTCGAGGCGAACCACAGCACGTTTCCCGATCCGCGGTGACGGGCGTGTGTGCGATCGGCCCTCCCCGCCCCGCCCGCGCTTCGGTCCGGTCCCCTCGCGGTGCTCGCGTCGAACCTCGTCGCCCCGGTCGGCGTCCTCGCGCTCGGGTGGTCGACGACGGTCCTGCTGGGGGTGTTCGTCGTCGACGTGATCGCCGGCGTCTGGTGGGCGGTTCCGAAGGTCCCCTTCGCCGCGAAGCGCCCGAACAACGCGATCGACGACGACTCGCGGCTGTTCGGGCCGTTCCAGACGAAGCGCGGGGAGATCACCCTCCCCGGCCCGATCCCGCCGGTCTACCTCCGGAACCTCCCGACGCTGCTCGTGGTCGCGTGTTTCCTCGCTCCCCTGGAGACGGTGGTCGCGTTCACGGTGTTCGCGCTGCCGGACCCGACGGTCACCGACGCCGTGGCCGAGCAACTGCTGCTCGGCGGGCTGGCCGTGGTCGCCGGCCGCGGATACGAGACGTGGGCGGACTACTTCCGCGGCGGCGGCTACCGCGATCACTCCCCGCGTTCGGTGCTGTTGGTCCCGTTCATGCACCTGTTCGCCGTCGGGGGGCTCGTGTTCGTCGCCGGGGGACTGGCGGGGTCGGGCGTCGCCGGCGACGCCGTGCTCGGGCTCGTCGTCGCCGGAAAGCTCGCGTTCGATCTCCGGACGCTGCAGATCGAGCGCGACCCCGACCGGCGCGGGTGGTTCTATCGGTTCTACGGGAGCGCCGAGACCGAGATCGATCCGGAGCCGGTCGCGGTGCCCGACGGCGACCCGGTCGTCACGGTCCGGCCGCCCCGCCGCGTCGCCGTCGCCGACGCCGCGGTCCGGGGGCTGACGTACTCGCTGTCGAGCGCCGTGCTCGTGGTGTGGGGGATCGTGATCCTCTTCGCGGGTCTCGGGGCGTGGTCGCTGGCGGTCTGGCCCGCGCTCGCGCTGGTCGCGTTCGTGGGATTCCGAGCGGCCGGACGCTATCTCGCCTACGGGAGCGTCGAGTACCGCGCCTACGACGGCGTGCTCGTGGTGTACGACCGCCTGCTCGACGAGCCGCAGGCGCGCATCGAGGGGACCGCCGTGACCGACGCGAGCGTCGCCCGCGACGCGGTCGACCGCGTGTTCGACACCCGGACGCTCGATATCGGCGGCGCCGACGACGACGCCGGCCCCGACGTCGGGCTCACGGTGCCCGACCCCGAGGAAGTGAACGACGACGACGCGAACGCGAACCGGTCGCTGTCGGTCGCCCACGTGTCCGACCCCGCTCCGATCGTCGAGGCGCTCGGGGCCGCGTGGCACTTGGACCGGTGAACATGGACCGGTGAACGTGAGCGAGGGATCCCGCCGCCGTCGCCGAAACCTTTACCGAGCGGTAAGCAAAACGGGAGGCGACGAAGACGCGGCGGGATACCCCGCGGCACGGAACACCACAAATGTCCGACACCGACACCGATCCACCATCGACGCAGGGGAAGATGCTCGAGGGCGTGAAGGTCCTCGATCTCTCGACGTTCGTGACCGGCGGGTTCAGTTCGGCGATGCTGGCCAACCTCGGGGCGGAGGTGATCAAAGTCGAGCAGCCGGGGTACGGCGACGCGATCCGCCACTCGGGGCCGCCGTTCATCCAGGGGGAGTCGCCGTACTACTGGACCGTCAACTACGGCAAGCAGAGCCTCGAACTCGACCTGAAGAACGACCGCGCGAAGGAGGCGTTCTACGAGCTGGTCGAGCACGCGGACGTCGTCGTCCAGAACTACCGCCCGGGAACCGCCGAGCGTCTCGACATCGACTACGACACCCTCTCCGAGTACAACGACCAGCTCATCTACCTCGCGATCTCCGCGTTCGGGCAGACCGGGCCGTGGGCGAAGCGCTCGGGGTACGACCTGCTCATCCAGGGCATGAGCGGCCTGATGAGCGTCACCGGCGAGGAGGGTCGCCAGCCGGTGAAGGTCGGCGTCCCGATGACCGACCTCATCACGGGGATGTGGGCCGGCTTCGGCGCGATGGCGTCGCTGTACCGCCGCGAGCAGACCGGCGAGGGCGAGTACATCGATCTGGGAATGCTGGAGGCGACGCTGCCGTGGCTCACGAAGCAGGCCGGCATGGTCTTCGCCGACGAGGAGCCCAAGCGTATGGGGACGAAGGACCCCGTCCTCGCCCCGTACCAGACGTTCGAGACGAAGGACGGGTACATCAACGTCTGCATCCTCAACGAGAAGCTGTGGCACGAGCTATGCGAGGTGATCGACCGCCCCGACCTCCCGGCGGACGACCGGTTCGCGCAGAACGCCGACCGCGTCGAGCATCAGGACGCCCTCGAAGCCGAGATCGAGGCGACGCTCACGGAGCGGACGACCGACGAGTGGATCGAGATCATCGCCGAGGAGGGCGGCGTCCCCGCAGGTCCGGTGTACGAGGTAGAGGAGGCGCTGAACAACCCGCAGGTCGACGCCCGCGGCGCCGTCTCCGAGATCGAACACCCCGAGCTGGGCGAGATCCCGGTGATCGAGCACCCGCTGAAGTTCGCGAACGGCGAGAGCGGCTTCGACCGGGCGCCGCCGCTGTTGGGCGAGCACAACCGCGAGGTGTTCGCGGAGTTGGGCTACTCCGAGGCCGAACTCGACGAGTTGGCGGCCGCGGGGATCTTCGGCGACGCGGACGGCGACGACGGCAGCGACGACGACTGATGAGTCGGATCGCGTTGCCCGGCGTCGGCACGACCCGGTTCACGTCCGCCGACGACCGCCCGCTCGTCGATCTGGCGGCGACGGCGTGCCGGCGGGCCGTCGCCGACGCCGGGATCGAGTGGGGAGACGTGACCTCCCTGCACGCGGGGACGGCGCTGGCGGAGGCGCTCGGCCAGCAGTCGGGGCTCGCGAACGCCCTCGCGGGCGCGCTCGGGCTCGAGGGCGTCAGCGCCGACCGCGTCGAGAACACGAGCGCGACGGGGGCGACGGCGGTCCACCGCGGGATCGAGGCGGTCGCGAGCGGCGCCTCCGAGGTCGCGCTCGTCGTCGGCGCCGAACGGATGTCCGCGGCCGACACCTCGGCCGTGACCGACGCCATCAGCAGGCTCACGCACTCCCGGGAGTACGCGCAGGGGCTCACGCTCCCGTCGTTCGGCGGGCTCGCGGCCGGCGCGTACCTCGACCGGCACGACGCCCCCCGGGAGGCGCTGGCGGCCGTCGCCGCGAAGAACCACCGCAACGCCGTCGCCAACGAGGTCGCGCAGTTCCGCCGCGAGGTCACCGTCGACGACGCGCTCGACTCGCCGGTCGTCGCCGAGCCGCTCAGGCTGTACGACTGCTGCCCGATGACCGACGGCGCGGCGGCGGTCGTCGTGACCCGCGGCGACCGCGACGGCGCCGGCGGCACGGACGAGGGACGCGGTGGCGACCGCCCCGTCCGAGTGACGGCCCACGCGAGCGCGACCGGCACCCACCCGGTCGCCGAGCGACCGGACCCGCTGGCCATCGAGAGCGTCCGCGTCGCCGGCGAGCGCCTGTTCGACGCCGCGGGCGTCGCCCCCGACGACGTGGACGTGGCGTGCATCCACGACGCGTTCACCGTGCTGGAGCTGATCGAGCTGGAGGAACTGGGCTTCTACGACCCCGGAACCGCGTGGGAGGCGACGATGGACGGGGAGACGGCCCTGGACGGCGCGCTTCCGGTGAACCCCGGTGGCGGGTTGAAGGCCCGCGGCCACCCGCTGGGGGCGACCGGGATCTCACAGATCGTCGAACTCGTGTGGCAACTCCGGGGCGATCTCCCCGACGAACGGCGCGTCGACGGGGCCGCGCGGGGGCTCGCGATCAACGTCGCCGGGTTCGGGAACAACAGCGTCTGCACGATGCTCGAAGCATGAGCGGGGGCGACGGCGGATCGGAGACGGGAGCCGACGACCGCGGCCGCGACGGCGACCCGCCGGCCGACCGCGCGTTCGTCTGTCGCGAGTGCGGGCGCCGCTGGTACTACACCAAGCCACGGTGTCCCGACTGCGGCGGCGACCCGTCGGTCCACGGGACCGAGGAACTCGGCGCGGGGGAGGTGCGGGCCGTGACCCGCGTCGAGGTGACGCCCGGCGACGTTCGCTCGCCGAACCGGCTCGCGCTGGCCGACTTCGACGACGTCGGCCTGATCGCGCAGGTCGACGGCGACGCGGCCGTCGGCGACCGCGTCGCGTTCGCGGGGTCGTTCACCCTCCGGGAGGGCGACGGCGAGCGCCAGCCGCGACTCCGCGTGATCGAGGACGGGAAATGAGTGCGGGCGCGAGCGAGCCGCGGGGCCAGTCAGGCGTCGGAGCCGTCGAGGTCGGACCGCTCGGCGTCCGACCGCTCGGCGTCGGCGAGCAACGAGTCGACGACGAACTCGTCGATGGAGCGCCACGCCTGTTCGGGGGCGTCGTCGTGTCCCAGCGAGAGCTTGCGGCCGCGGGCGGCGTGGATGATGTCGGTGATGAGTTGCCCGGCCCGCTCGGGGTCGGTGTCGCGGAAGACGCCCCGCTCGATGCCGTCCTCGACGACCTCGGTGATGCTGCCGCGGATCCGGCCGTAGTGCTCGTTGAAGATGGCGCGGTGCTCCTCGTCGTTCTGGGCGTGGGTGAACAGTTCGTGGTACACCTTCATCCGGTCCCAGTGGGAGAACTCCTCGAACCCGGGGCCGAACAGGCACTGGTGCACGCGCGCCTCCAGTTCCTCCCGGGGCGGGGCGTCGCCGTCGACCTCGACGCTGCCCTCGTACTGGTCGATGATGTACTCGAGGAAGCTCGACATGAGGTCCTGCTTCCCGTCGTAGTGGTAGTGGATCACCTGCCGCGTCATCTCCATCTCCTCGCCGATGTCGCGCATGCGGAGGGCGGAGTAGCCGTGCTCGCTGAGGGCGCGGAACGTCGCCTCCATGATGTCCTCGCGGGTGTCCGGGGGAACGGACCCCTCGTCCGACTTGCTCATTGCCGGGAGATTGCGCCGAACCACATATAGCACTTTGTCTCGACCCGGCCGGATCCGCCGTTTACCAGATGGTAATACTTTCATACCCCCACACCCATGTTGCCGATGGACATGGGACAAACGATCATCAAGGATGGCACGATCGTCACGCTCGACCCGGACATCGGCGAGGTCGACGGCGGCGACGTGCTGATCGAGGACGGCGAGATCGTCGAGGTCGGCGAGGACCTCTCGGACGCGAACGCGGAGGTGATCGACGCGTCGGGGAAGATCGTCTTCCCGGGGCTCGTCGACTCGCACATTCACCTCGCACAGACGCAGGTCAGGGGTATCGCCGGCGACTGGTCGCTCATGGGCGAGTACTTCGAGCACATGCTCGGCAACATCACCGGGCTCTACGAGCCCGAGGACATGTACCTCGGCGGGCTCTTCGGGGCCTTCGAGAAGCTCTACACGGGGACGACCACGGCCTTGGACTGGTCGTACCCCAACACGCTCGAACACGGCGAGCGCGCCGTCGACGCGCTGCAGGACGCCGGACTGCGCGCGGTGTACACCTACGGCCCGCCGGGTGACGACGCGGCGAAGTGGTGGTACGACAGCGACGTCGGCCTCCCCGAGGACAACATCCGCGAGCTTCACGACGAGAAGATCGCCGACGACGACCTGCTCAGCCTGGCGCTCGGCCTCCGCGGGCCGGACTTCTGTACCGACGAGACCGCCGTCGCCGATCTGGAGCTGGCGCGGGAGTTGGACGCGCTCTCGACCATCCACATGGGCGCCGCACAGTGGACCTCCTCGGAGTACAACCCCGAGTACCAGGGCTTCGGCGCCTACGAGGACATGCTCGGCCCCGACGTGAACGTCGCCCACGGGAACCACTTCACCCAGGAGGACGTGACCCACGCCGTCGAGCAGGGCGTCTCCTTCTCGTCGACGCCGGAGGTGGAGATGCAGATGGGCCACGGCATCCCCGTCACCGGGAAGGTGCTCGAGGCGGGCGGTCGCCCGACGTGGGGCGTCGACGTCTCCTCGAACATCAGCGGCGACATGGGCAGCCAGATGCGGGTCGGGATGCAGGTCCAGCGGATGTTCCGCAACCAGGAGATCCTCGAGACCGGCGAGGAGGTCACCGAGCTCGGGCTCACCGCCCGCGACACCCTGGAGATGGCGACCATCGAGGGCGCCCGCGCGCTCGGGCTCGACGACGAGATCGGGACGCTCACGCCCGGCAAGCGCGCGGACGTCGTGGTTCTCGACGCGAGCGACTTCATGACCGCGCCGTCGCACTCGGCGGTGCAGACGATCGTCTTCCAGTCGGACGCCTCGCACATCGACACCGTGCTCGTCGACGGTGAGCCCGTCAAGCGGGACGGCGAGTTGACCAACGACCTCGTCGACGAGGAGTTCGACCGGTTCGTCGAGTCGGGCCACCGGCTCGTCGACGAGGCCGGGATCGACCTCTGAACGGCGACGACGACAGCACCCGCCCCGACGACCGCGTTCACGACACACACAGATGCGATTTGGACAATACAGCACACCCGAGGACGACGCCGCGTGGACCGGCGCCGTCCGCGACGACGACACGATCGTACGACTTCCCGAGGCCGGCGCGGCCGCGGGGGTAGCCATCCCCGAGGCGACCGTCGACCTGCTCGCGAACTGGCAGTGGCGACGGAAGGCCGAGCTGGCCGTCGAGTACGCCGAGGAGACCGGAACCGGCGTGTACGACGCCGCCGAGGTGGACAGACACGCGCCCGTGAGCGACCCCGAGAAGGTGGTCTGCGTCGGGCTGAACTACCGCGACCACGCCGAGGAGGGCGGCAACGAGATCCCCGAGACGCCGGTGCTGTTCTCGAAGTTCCCGACGACCGTCGCCGGGCCCGACGACACGATCGGCTGGGACCCCGAGTACACGGAGAAGGTCGACTACGAGGCGGAACTCGTCGTCGTGATCGGCGAGGAGGCCCGCCGCGTTGACGAGGACGACGCGATGGATCACGTCGCCGGCTACCTCGTCGGCAACGACGTGTCCGCCCGCGACCTCCAGCACGGCGACGGCCAGTGGGTCCGCGGGAAGAGCCTCGACGGGTTCGCGCCGGTCGGCCCGGAACTCGTGACGGCCGACGAGGTCGACGACCCGCACGACTTGGACATCTACGCCGAGGTCAACGGCGAGCGCCTGCAGGACTCCTCGACCGACCAGCTCATCTTCGGGATCGACGAGCTGGTGTCCTTCTGCAGTCGGGCGTTCACGCTGAAGCCGGGCGACCTGATATTCACCGGAACGCCACCGGGCGTCGGCGTCTACCGCGAGCCGCCGGTGTTGCTGGCGGAGGGCGACACCGTAACCGTCGGCGTCGAGGGGCTGGGCGAGCTGACCAACGACTGCGAGTATCGGTAGGCGCGAGCGGGAGCCCGGTCCCGCGGGGCTGTCGAACCCCAGTAGGTCGATATTCTTGTCGCTGCACCACCCGGTGGGTGTGTCCGTGAACCTCGCAACTCACACAGTGTACGAGGACCGACTCACGCAGTCCGTTCGGTTCACCGTGACTCCTCGTTCAGTTCTGGAGTTCGATATCGAGTGGGTCCTTGATCTCGCCCATCACCGCCTCCAGGGCGTCCGTCGCAGTGATCAGTCCCACGACGGTCCCTTCGGCTTCGGAATACACGAGTGCGAGTTCCTGGTGTTCCTCCTGAAACCGGTCGACGGCATCGCTGATGAGGGTATCCGCTTGTAGCGTCATCGCCGATGCAGCGATGTCCTCTAACGTGACCTCGACGCGTTGAAGCTCGTCGATCCGGTCGATAACCGCAGGGATATAAACGATGCCCCTGAAATCGGAGATATCATCCCCGATCAGGGGAAACCGAGTGTGAGGGCTCGTTCCGATCCGATCGAGGTTCTCTTGCACGGGGGCGTCTTTCGAGAGGAACACGATGTCTTCACGGTCGGTCATGATTTCGCTGACGGGCTCTTCGCCGACGGTGAAGGCGTTGATGACCTCCTCTTTGCGCTCCTCGGAGAGGTTCCCTCGGTCGAGCAAGGACCCGAGTCGGTGGCGGAGGTCCGCCCGCGATTGGACACGGTCGGCTTCGGTTTCGAGCCAGGCGCCGGTCATCTCGACGCCGAACAGTCCGAGCGTCCACTTGGCGACGACGTCGCCGATCACGATAACGGGATAGAGTACCTTGGCAAACCAGTAGAGCGGGGTCGCACCGTACCGAGCGACGAATTTCGTCCGTTCGACCCCGAGATACGTGGGCGTCTGTTCCCCGTGAGTCAGGTGGAGTAGGTTGATGATGACGAACGCGACGATGCCGCCCGCCCCGATCGACGCGAGCAGCGTGTTCTCGAAGACGGGTTCGATCAACGCGGCCAACGCCGGTTCCGCGACGATGCCGACGGCGATACTGGTCGCGGAGATGCCGACCTGACAGCTCGTGAGATAGATCTCGAGGTCCTGTGTCATCTCCCAGGCCCGTCGGAGGCCCGGAACGTCGAACTCGGATCGTGGGTACTGTCGAACGCGGGTCAGTGCGAACTCGATGGCGACGAAGAACCCGTTCGCGAGAATGAGAAGGAGACCGGCGATCAGGCGAAACGTGAGTTCCAAACCGTTCATACGGCGGTGTTTTCGGCCAGCATATCAAGAATGGGGTACTTCCTGCTCCGGCCTCAGCGGTCGTTCTCGACCCCGGTTGTCGGCGTGAGCCGACCGCTCGGGGATACGATCGCTCCCGAACTCGTCGGGTACCTCGATCGCGGCCGTGAACAGGACCCTGATCGAGCCGGCACAGAGAACCGGATCGCGGTCCGACCGCGACGGTGCGAACCGAGCCGAACTGGCGGCCGATGCGTCGACTACCCGTCGAACCCGAGCACGCGCTTCGGGTTCTCCCACACGACCGTGCGGATGTCGTCGGCGTCGATGCCGTAGCGGTACAGCTCGAACATCGCCCGCTTGATCGCGTACGGGTCCGTTCGAAGGACGTTCGCGCAGTCGGTGTCGATCATGATCCGCTCGGGGCCGTACTCGTCGATGGCGTCGGCGACGGTCGCGGCGTCGACGCCGACGAGCCACGAGTGGCCGATGGTGTAGCTGAGGTAGCAGTCGGTCTCCTCCATCAGGTACGCCGTGTTGTTCTCGTCGACGTGGGAGGCGATCACCCGCTCCTCGGGGAGCCCGGCGTCGCGGGCCGCCGCCACGTCGATCTTCACCGCCTCCAGCGCCGGGTTGTCGCCGTCGATCACCGGCTCGGTGCCGAGCCCGGGGTTCTTCTCGTAGCCCGGGGTGGCGAGTTCGGGGCGGTAGGAGCGCTTCGCCGGCGGCGACGTGTTCGGCGTGTGGAGGATCACGGGGAGGTCGTGGTCGGCGGCGATCCCCATCTGGGCCTCGACGACGGCGCGCTGTTCGTCGAGATCCCACGCCTCGATGTGCTGGCTCGGGGTGACGCCCGTCTCGCCGACGACCGCGATCTCCTCCAGCTCGCAGTACTCGTCCATCGCCTCCAGCACCGCGTCGGGGTCCTCGATCCGGACGCCGGTGTGGATACCGAGCCCGAGCTTCGCCTCGAAGAAGTGGTTGCGCTCGATGGCCGCGCGGCGGTTGATCGCGTCGTCCCAGAGGTAGCGGATATCGGACGCGCGGACGGGCTTGTACGGGGTCCAGTGGTAGCCCGACGAGACCATCACCATCCCCGCACACCCCGAGAGGGCGTACCGCTCGCGGTCCTCGTACGACAGCGTGTGGGCGTGGTTGTGGCCGTCGATCCACGGCGTGTTCAGCAGCTCCGTCGGAAGGTCGAGGTCCTCGTCCAGGTACGTCGCGTCCGTCGGGCGGGCGGTGGGGTAGTGGTCGGTCATGGGTGGGTCGTGTGTGTGGGCGGTCGTGGGCGGTCGTCCGCCGTCGGGTCGGCGGGATGTCGGTCCAGCGTGCGGCCGCCACCGTCGTTACAATGACCGTGATCGCGGCGGCACTTAGCGGTTTACAGTTTGGTAAATATTTATTATCTGGGATGCGTTGACACACGATATGTCACTGTTGATCGGGACCGACGAGGGGCTGTACCGCGTCGACGCCGTCCCGTTCGATCGAGGCGATCCGGAGCGAGTGCTGGAGTGTGGCGTCGTCACCGCGGTCCGCACGTTCGACCACACGGAGGGCGTGTTCGTCGCCTCCTCGGAGGGCGCGTTCCGCTCGACCGACGGCGGCGACACCTGGACCGATCTGGGCGTCCCGCTGGGCGACCGATTCTGGCACGCCGGGCAAAGCGAGGTGTGGTCGATCCTCGCGACCCGCGACGGCGCGTGGTACGCGGGCACCAACGACCCGTACGTGTTCCGCTCGGTCGACGAGGGCGAGACGTGGGCGGAGCTGAAGGGCTTTCGCGACCTGCCCTCCCGCGGTCACTGGGAGTCGCCGATCGACCCTCACTACGCCCGCCTACGGGCCCTCGAAGTCGTGCCGGGTCGTCCCGATCACCTCATCGCGGGCGTCGAGGCCGGCGGGATCCACCTGAGCGACGACGGCGGGCGGACGTGGCGCGACCGCCGCGACACCATCGTCGACGACATCCACCAGATCCTCCCCGTCTCCGAGGACGTGTGGCTCGCGACGACGGGATACCTCGACCACGACCTGGAGAACCTCGGCCTCGGTCACGCGGTCGGCGAGGGCGGGCTGTGGCGGACGACCGACGCCGGCGACTCGTGGAACCGGGTCGACCGCGGCAACGACTTCTCGTACATCCGCCGCGTGTTCGTCCACGACGGGACGGTGTTCTTCTGCGGCGGCGAGGAGGCGCCGCCGGCGTGGGTGAACGACGAGCACGAGACGGCGCTGTTCGAGTCGACCAACTTCGGGCGCGACTTCGAGCGCGTGCCGTACCCCGGCGAACCCCACGAGGTGATCGAGACGTGGACCGTCCACGACGGCGACGTGCTCTGTGGCTCCGGGCTGTTCGACGTGCCCGACGTCCGCGACGACGTGGAGGGACGGATCATCCGCCGCGGCGACGACGGGGAGTACCACACCGTCGGGCGCGTGGGGACGAACGTGAGCCGGATCGAGGCGATCTGACGATGGCCGGCGACGCACCATCCCGGCTCGGGCGGCTCATGTACGGCGGGATCCTCGCGTACATGGCGATCGACGGCTTCCGCAACAACGACAAGCGCGTGGGGATCGCCGAGGAGAAGGGCGTCCCGATGCCGGACGTCGCGGTCCCGTTCGCCACAGGGATGTTGTTCGTCGCGAACGTCGGCATCATCCTGTGGCGGTTCCCCCGCCTCGCCGCCGGCGCGCTCATCGTGTTCTTCGCGAGCACGACGCCGGTCATTCACGACTTCTGGAACCAGCAGGGCGGCGAACGCCAGGGCAACAAGATCAACTTCCTGAAGAACGTCGCGCTGATGGGCTGTGCGGTGATGCTCCTCGAGGCGGCCGAGGAGGACGCCGGCGGCGACGGGGACGCCTGAGTCGACCGCGATCCCCACGACGGCCGCGAGCGCTCAGGCGGGCCGCGCGGAGAACCGTTCGGCGATCTCCAGGGTTACGGTCGGGTCCGCCTCGAGCGCGTCGAGGCACGCCCGACAGGCCGGCCGGTTGCGGAACGACCGCGGCGGCGACGCGTCGCTCGCGCGTGCCACCGCCTCCTCGCCGGTGCAAGCCCGCCAGATCGCACATTCGACTCCCATGCCTAGAGCATTGACAACGTGTGACAATAAGGTTGCCTCCGCCGCCGCGATCGTCAGCCGACACCGCGGCGACGGTCGTTCGGTCCGGCGGACGCGAACGCCTTTATAAAAACATCGCCCGAGCGCGTCGGCGCCGCACGGCCACGGTCGAGTTTTCCGTCGGCTTGCGGTACGGTAGTTCGCCATGACGAAAGCAGCGATCATCATTCTGGCAGGAACGGACGGTCACGAGAACCTCGGTCGACTCGCGAACGGGCTGGAGGCGGCCAAGGAGTTCGCGGAGAACGAGGAGGACGAACTCGAGCTCGTCTTCGACGGCGCGGGGACGCAGTGGGTCCCGGAACTCGAGGACGAGGACAGCGACTACCACGAACTGTATCGGTCGGTTCGCGACGACACCTCCGTCTGTGACTACTGCTCGGGCGCCTTCGGCGTCGAGGACGCGGTCCAGGACGCCGGCCTCGTGACGCTGGACGAGCACGACGGCCACCCCAGCATCCGGAGCCTCGTCGACGACGACTACGAGATCATCACCTTCTAGCGCGGCGCCCCCGACCGCCGAGGGCCCGACCGGTCGGGCCGGTTGCGAACTCCTATTTCAATCCATCGCCGTAGAGCCGCGCGTGCGAACAGCCGGCGCGCCGCCTTGTCGCCGCCGAGCGAACCGTGAGCACGCATGTCGACACAGACTGAGTCCGCACACGGTACCGAATCGCCGCCGGGCAACTGGCGCGCGGGAACGCTCGCCGGGATCGCCGGCGGGATCGCGATGGGCGTGCTGGTGATCGCCATGAATCCCCCGACGATCGCGGTCGCGATCCCGTCGCTGTACGGGCTCGCGCCGCCGCCGAACCCGGGGGTCGGGATGGTGGTCCACGTCTCTCACGGCGCGGTACTCGGGGTCGCCTTCGCCGGCATCGCCGGCGCGGTCGGTCTCGACTCCGACGCGAAGGTGGTCGGCCTCGGCGTCGGCTGGGGCGTCGTCACCTGGGCGGTCCTCGCGGCGCTGGTGATGCCGGTGTGGCTGAGCGCCGTCGGGTCGCCGGCGAGTCCGCCGCTGCCCAACTTCGCGGCGCCGTCGCTGCTGTGGCACGTCGTCTACGGGCTGGTCCTCGGCGGCGTCTACGTCGCGATCGACGACGCGGTCTGAACGGCCCGCACCGGGGAGGGACACCCTCCCCGGGTCGGGCGTCCCGTTCCGATCTCCGCCGGGGCTACGACTCCCTGAACACGGTCCATTCGGTCGCCGACGCCGCCTCGGCGATCCCCTCGACCTTCTCGCGGCTCAGGTCGTCGATGCGGTCGACGCCGACGGCGGCCCACCGGAGGAACGTCTCGCGAAACCGCCGGCGAACGGTTTCGGGCGGTTCCGGGGTGTACACGTACACGTCGCCGCCGCGGTCGAGGATCTGCCGTCGCTTCTCGACGACCCCCAGATCCGCGAGGTGGTTGAGGTGGCGAGCGACGACGCTGCGGTCGTAGTCGACGCGGTCGGTCAGCTCTGCGACCGAGACCGTCCCGTGTTCCATGACACACAGACAGACGTCGAGCTCCGCCGGCGACATGCCGAACACGACCCGGAGGAGTTCGTCCAGGTCCGGCTCCGGGGGATCCCCGAAGTCGTCCGCGCGGTCGGGAGCGCCCGGCGACGGCGTGGCGTCTGTCGCGTCGTCGCCCGGCCGGCCGACGGGGGTCATCGCGGACCCGCAACACCCGACCTCGTCCCCGCCGACGGCGAGGGCGCCGCAGTCGGAACACTCGACCAGCCGGTAGGGGTCGTCGATCGTGCCCATGGTCGGCACCTCACGGAACGTGGAAAAGAATCGATCGCGGGTGGGCGACCGCGACGAGCAACCGTCCGCCGTCGCCGGTGCGCGCCAGCCGGTCGCGGTCGCCCGCGACTGGTCCGCGGTCCGGGGACGCTATTCGTCGCCGCCGTCGGCGACGATGCGGACGTCCTCGGCCGCCTCGAACTCGTCCTCGAACTCGGCTTCCCCGTCGCGTTCCTCAGGTTCCTTCGGGAACTCGTACTCGCCTTCGGCTCTGTAGCGTTCGAAGTGGCACATCGGGGATCACCCGTGTGATCTAATGACGTGGTCGGAGTTAACAGTTGTTTCTATCAGATCCGGCGGCAGTCTCGGGGCGGCGTGAGCAGCGGCGAACGACCGCGCCGGGCGCCTCACCACCCGGAGAACTTATCGCGTCGGTACAGGTCGAGTTCGCTCACGGTATCGGTACCCTCCTGGGAGAGACAAAAGCGGATGCCGTCCGCGATGGCTCCCGGGTCCGTCACGTCCTCGGAGTCGAACTGCTCCTCGAAGGACGCCCCCTGCTCGCTGGCGAACTCGGTGCGCACCTCGGTGGGGTTGACGACGCTGACGGCGACGCCGTCGGGACCGACGCTGCCCTCGAGACTGTGGGCGAAGCCGCGGACCCACCACTTGCTCGCGGCGTACACCGGGTTACCGGGGCGGGGGTACTCGCCCGCGAAGCTGGCGACGAACACGAGCGTCCCGTCGGACTCGCGGAGGTGCGGGAGCGCCGCCCGCGCCGTGTGAAAGGCGCCGTCGACGTTGACGCCCATCATCGTGCGGTAGTCGTCGATCGACATCGAGTCGAGGTCGCCGTCGAGGCCGACGCCGGCGTTGACGACCACGCCGTCGAGCCCGTCGAGCGCCTCCGCGGCGCCCTCGACGAACGCCTCGACCCGCTCGCGCTCGGTCACGTCGACGGCGGTCGCCTCGACGCGGACGCCGTGTTCGGTCTCCAGTTCGGCCGCGAGGTCGGCCAGCCGGTCCTCGCGTCTGGCGCCCAGCGCCAGGTCGACGCCCGCCGCCGCGAGCGTCCGCGCCGTCGCCGCGCCGATGCCCGAACTCGCGCCCGTGATCGCGACCGCGTCGCCGTCGATGTCACGCATGGACGGGCGGTCGGCCCCGGAGGGCAAAAGTCGGTCGGCGGCGCGGCGATCGTTCGTCCCGACGACCCCGTCAGTCGTCCGCGGGAACGCCGGCTCCCGTACCGGCGCCGGGGACCGCCGGGCGGCTCTCGGCGACGCGGAGCGAGACGACCGCGGCCGCCGCCAGCGCGAGCACCGACGCCGCCGCGAACGCCGTCGGGTAGCCCGCGACCGTGGCGACGGCGCCGACGCCCAGCGGGCCGACGACGCCCCCGACTGACCGCGCGGTCGAGGCCAGCCCCATCAGCTCGGACTCGCGGTTCTCCGGCGCCACGTCGCCGACGAACGCGACCGACCCGGTCCACATCGCGGAGAACGCGACCGCGAGCGTGACGTAGCCGAGCGCGACGACGCCGGCGGCCGCGAGCCCGCCGGGCGCGAACACCGCCGCCGCCGCGACGAGGCCGAAGACGGCCGAGCCGGCCATCCCGAGCGTGATCATCGGCTTGCGCCCCCGCTCGTCGACGACGCCGCCGAGGTAGTACATCAACGCGGTCTGTGAAACGGGGTTGAACGCCAGCACCGCGCCCATCCACGCCTCCGGGAGCCCCAAGGTCGCCACGATGTACACGGGCATGAGCGCGCCGACGCCCGAGACGGTCGCCTGCCGAGCCGACAGGCCGAGGTAGAGCCAGCCGAGCCCGTTCGTCGAGAGGTGACCGCGCTCGCCGGCGGCGGGCAGCAGCCGCGACCGGATCTCCCGCGGAAGCGACTCCGCGTCGGGGTCCGGCGTCGCGTCGCCGGGGTCGACGAGCGCGACGGCGACGGTCGCCGACAGCGAGACGGCCGCGACGACGACGTACACGTCGCCGGGGACGAGCGCGCCGAGGAGCAGCCCCGAGGTGAACTGGCCGGCGCCCGACCCCGCGGCGGTGAAGGCGTTGTAAGAGCCGACGGACTTCCCGCGACCGCCGGGACCGCCGCGCTCGGAGGCGACCGTCAACATCAGCGGTCCGAATCCGGCGATGAAGACCGCGTACAGCCCCCGCACGAGCACCTGAATCCACACTGGGTCGACAGTGACGGGGAGCACCGCCGAGGCGGCGGCCGCGACGGCGTCGACGGCGATCAGCGGCGTGAGCGCGAGCGTCGCGCCGAGGCCGGTAGCGACGAGGATCAGCTTCCGGCGACCGGTCACGTCCGCGAACGCGCCCCAGACGGGCGCGAACAGGATGATGCCGAGCGAGAACGCGGTCGCGAGCAGCGACACCTCGAGCGCCGACCCGGTTCGCCCGACGTGGACCGCCAGCGACGTGCCGAGGAGGGCCCCCGCGGTGACTCGCGTGACCGCGGCGAGTCCGACCAGCGCCGTCCCGCGATCGATGCGGGGGCGACGCGCGGCGGGGAGATTCATACGAATCGAAACACTCCGTCCGCCCAAAGCCCTCGCGTCGCGGCGGACATCGCCGCAAAGCGTGCGCTTCGACCGCACGAACCGTGCGGTTCGAACCCGGACGGCGGCGACCCGGGTAGTCCCACGATAACGCCCTGAGAGAAGCCGATGAATAGTCTAACCGTCTAAGAAACAGTCGTGAATCGACCGTCTCTCCCCTCGACCGCGGCGCGAACGGTCGTGAACGGCCCGTGAACCGAGCGAAGCGCCGCCAACGGTCTGGCGACTATACGTGGTCCCGGTTCCACGTACCGGGTACGCCCAACCTATGTCCACGACCGACCGAACACCCTCCGTCCGCTTCCCCGACGCCGACGACGTGTCGGCACCACAGCTCGCCCGCCGAACGGCCGCCTCCGCGAGCGCGGCGTTCGACGGGGCCGTCCGCGTCGGCGAGACGGTCGCCTTCTGGCTGGCCGCCCTCCTCCCGCTGGCGTACCTCCCGGCGCTCGTCTCGGGCGCCGCCTCGACGCGACCGCTCCTCCTCGCGGGCCTGATCCTCGCACACGCGGCCTCGCTGGCGCTGGGGCGCGGATACGCGACCGACGCGAGCGATCCGGCCGGGCGCTGACCGGACGACGCCCCCGGTTCGGTCCCCGCTCCCCGCGCGGTCCCGTTCTGTCTCCGGTCCCCGCTCTCCACCCTCCACTCGATCGCTTCCGACCGCAGTCACTCCCGGCTCGCGCGTTCGAGTCGCCGCCGCTCCTCTCGAAGGATCCGCTCCCACACGCCGAACAGCGCCGAGTTCAGCCGGTAGCTCGCGTCGACGTCCCTGACCCACGCGTCGTCGAGGAACAGCAGGCGCTGGAACCGCCGCACGTCGGGGGAGAGACTCGCACGGCGGCCGGTGTAGTACGCCGCGGACTCCCGAACCGTGCGCTCGATCAGGTCCTCGGGCACCGCGATCCCGGCGGCGTCGGCGACGTGCGCGAACCACTCCGTGTGCAACACGGCGTCCGCGAGCACGAACGACCGTTCGAACGCCTCGAAGCCGCCCGGATCGCGCACCGACGCGACCGCGTCGGCGCCGACCGAGAGCCCGGACGGGGCGGTGTACTCTGGTTCTCGTGCCCGTGTCCGCGACGCGGCGGCCCGCCGGTCGCCGTCACCGTCACGGTCGCCGTCAGCGACGGCGGTGGCGACGCCCTCCCGGAACGGCGCCGCCACCCGCCGGAGGCGACGCGCCGCCAGCGCGACCGGGCCGGCCAGCGCGAGGCGGTACCACCGCGGCGTGTACGCCAGGAACGGCCGGCCGAAGGCCGCGTCGCCGAGGTACGTCGCGGCGACCACCCTCGACGCCGCCGGCGACAGGTCCGTCCGCCCCCCGCGCAGCGCGGCGACCGTCTCAGACGGTTCGGCGACAGGGTCCGCGCCTGTCGCGTCCGCCCCGTCGCGGTCGAAGTCCATGCCGTCGGCGACGCGGTCGGTATACTCGGCGCCCGCGCGGTACCACTCGGCGAAGTCCGCAACGTCGCGGGCCGAAAGCAGTCGCAGGAGGGTCACGGGAGGGTCACTGCCGGAACCAGGAGTTCGGCCACCGTAGCTCGGTCGGTTGCTCTGTGGTCCGGTCGCTCCGTGGGCCGGGTGTTCCGCGGGCCGGGTGCGCCGCGGTTCGGTGCTCCGCGATCCGGCTACTCCGCGAGCTGGTCGCCCAGGTCCCACTCCTCCGCCCGGGCCCGTGCCTCCGCCCGCGCCTCCCGACGAACCGCCTCGACGCGCTCCTCGTCGGCGAGAAACGCCGCCAGCGCGTCGTGGTCGCCCGCCGCGTCGCGGCGCTCTGCCGGCGCGGCCTCGCGGGTTCGCTCGGCGAGCGCGTCGTCGCCCGCGAGCTCCCGGGCGGGCGCGCCGGGCGCGACGCGGAACGGGTCGCTCCCCTCGACCTCCGTGTCGTGCAGCGACGCCAGCGCCTCGGCGGGGAGCCGGTAGCGCTCCACCCGCACGGGCGTCGTCCCCGCGAGCGCCGCCAGCGCCGCCGGACCGTCGGCGTCGTCGGCGTCGGCGCCGGCGTTGCCGGCGTCGTACGCCAGGACGGGGACCCCGGATTCGACCGTGATCACGGCCTCGCTCCCGCCGACACCCAGCAGCGCGTCGCCGGGTTCCAGCCGGAGGTAGCCGGTCAGTCGGTCGTCGAGCGCCCTCGCCAGCGGGGCGGCGAAGTCGGCGGCGACGCGGGCGCCCACGAGGTCGCCGTCGGGGAGTCGCTCGCGTATCGGGGCGGCCGCGTGGGCATCGGGCTCGCCGGTCATGGCCGCTCGGGGACGACCGCGCTCCGGAACCGGTCGGCCACGTCGCCGGCGGCCTTCGGCTCGGGGTCGATCCCGGCGGCGGCCGCGCGGTAGGCCGCGGCGGCGTCGCTGTCGGGCGCGTGCGCGAGGAGGGGTTCGCCGGCGTCGCGGGCCGCCCGTGCGGCGTCGCTGTCGGGGACCGAGCCGAGCGTCGACCCCTCGAAGTAGCGCTCGGCCTGGTCGCCGACGGAGCCGAGGTCGCCGCGGACCTTGTTGAACAGGACGCCCGCGATCCCCGTGCCGTAGGAGGCGGCGTACTCCTGCACCTTCAGCGCGTCCGAGAGCGCGGGGATGGTGGGCTGGGTGACGACGACCACGCGGTCGGCGAGGACGATCGGGAGGACGGCCGACTTCGAGGCGAGCGTCGCCGGCGAGTCCAACAGGAGCACGTCGGTGTCGGCGGCGAGCTCGGCGACCACCTCCCGGAGCCGGGCGGGGTCCGAGCGCTCGAACGCCGCGAGGCTGGTGCCGCAGGGGACGACCCGCATACCGTGGCGCTCGTACGTCGCATCGGCCACGTCGACGGCGGCGCCGTCGGGACCGCTCGCGTCCGGCGCGAGCAGGTCCTGAAGCGTGACCGGCGCGTCCGCGAGCCCGGCGTGAAACAGGAGGTTCGCCATGCCGGTGTCGGCGTCGACGACGGTCACGTCGTACCGCCGTGCGAGCGCCATCCCGAGCGCGAGCGTGGTGGTGGTCTTGCCGGTGCCACCCTTCCCGCTCGCCACCGCGAACGCCTCGACCATACTCCCGCTGGCTCGGGTTCGTACAAATACGTTCGGGTCTCCGCACGTGAAAACTACCGGTCATCGGTAGCCGAGGACGCCGGGGCGGCGATTCAGCGGTAGCCGAGCGCGTCGAGGCGGCGTCCGATCTCGTCTGGCACCTCGTCCCCCTCGTCGCCGCGGTCGCCGTCGGCATCCGCGGCGTCGCCGGCGTCGGGGAGGAGCGCGAGCCGGTCGTCGGCCGCGCGTTCGATATCGCGCATCGTCTCGCGCGGGACCGCCGAGCGGTCGACGGGCTCACGCTCTCCGGGGTCGCGCTCGCGGTCGAACACCCGGACCCCGCCGTCCGGCTCGCGGATGTACGTCCACTCCCGGGTTCGGGCCGAGACCAGCGGCGTGCCGTCCCCGAGCCGGCGCGGGATGGGCTGGCTCGTCACCGACTCCCCACGCAGGGCGAGGGAGGTGACCGGCTCGCGTTCGGGCGGGACTGCGTCGGTGACCGTCGGCAGGAGGCTCTCGCCGGCGAACGCGGCCGGCGGCTCGACGCCGAGCGCGTCGCAGACGGTCGGGGGAACGTCGCGCAGGGGCACCGGCGACGATTCGCGGCGGGCGGGGGCGTCGGGATGGTCGACGACGAACGGAACGCGGACGAGCTCGTCGTACAGCTTCGGGTAGTGCGCGAGGTGGCCGTGGTCGAGGAACTCCTCGCCGTGGTCGCCGGCGAGGACCACCGTCGTCTCATCCCGCAGGCCGGCCGCCGAGAGCTCTTCGAGGACGCGCTCGACGGACTCGTCGACCTGCCGGGCCGCGGCGTCGTACAGCGCCCGCAGGGTTCGGAGGGTTCCCTCGTCGACCTCCTTGCCGAGCCCGGCACGGAGGTGTCCCAGCAGCGTCTGGAACGACCCGACCTCGCCGTCGGTGACCGCGCGGACGTGCCGCGGGGCGGGGACGTACGGGGTGTGGGTGTCCATGTAGTGGAGCCACAGGAAGAAGGGGCGGTCGTCGTCGGCCGCGGCGTCGTCGACGGCGTCGAACGCCCGGCGTTCGAGCGCGTGGAGGTGGGAGGTGTCGACCGCGTGGCGCCGCTCGTGTCCGCGCAGCTTCGCGGCGGCGTTGCCGAGGGGCCAGCCGAGGTACTGCACCCAGCCGTTGACCGTCGGATGGGTCGTGAGGAAGCGCCCGACCGGGGTACGGGCGCCGTCGAGGAACGACTCGAAGGCGTCGAAGCCGCGGTCGTAGCCGTAGTACTCCGTCAGAAAGCCGTTCCCCGCGTTGACGCCGGCGGTGCGCACGCCCGCGGCCGACAGCGACTCCGCGAGCGTCGGGTCGGTTGCCGGCCCCGGCGTCGACGCGTCGGCGAACACCGGGCGTGCCCCGAGGAGGTCCGGGAACGAGAAGGGGGTCCAGTTGCCGCCCGCGACGGCCGTCTCGAAGGCCGTCCCGCGGCGGGCGAGCTCGCGAAGCGTCGGCGTGTGGGGCCCGAGCGCGTCGGCGCGCAGCGAGTCGACCGTGATCAGGAGGACGCCGCGTGACGGCGAGTCGCCTGCGGGTGTCACGAGCGCCCTTGGACGGAACCGCGCGTAAGCGTTACTATCGCCGCGAACCGGCCCGGAACCGATCGATCGCCGGCTCGACGGGCGACCGATCGGTCGACCTCGATCCCGACGGCCACCCCCCGCCGCCGACCCCGACTACCTCGCGCCGTCGAACCGGAGCACGCGCGTGTCGATCGCCGCACAGCGCGGACAGCTGTGCCGGTAGACGAGCTGTTGCTCGCGGTATGCGGTCTGCCAGTCGCCGCCGTCGTCGGTGTAGCCGCACTCCGGACAGGTTGGCGCCTCGCGGAGGCGGTCGCGGTACACGTCGAGTGCGGTCGTGCCGGCGCTTCGTCTGGCTGCCATGTGGTAGCATACCACCCGATCGAGAATAAACGTTCGTATCAGATACACGTCAATACGGGCGAGCGGCGGTCGAACGAACGGATCGAGGGGCCTACGCGAGCCCGAACAGCTCGTCGACGGCGTCGCGGGCCGCGCGGGCGGCCTCGTCGGCCACCTCGTCGGCGTCCGCCTCGGCGTCGGCCGGCGGATTGACGTACACGTCCACGTCGAGGACGCCGTCCTCGAAGGAGACGGTCACGTCGAAGTCACGGAGATCAGACTGTCGATACCGCGCGAGCACGACCCCTTCGGCCGCCTCGGAGGCGGTCTCGACGACCTCCTCGTCGGTCGGCTCGGGGCGGTCGTCGCTCACGGCTTACGCGCCGCCGGCGCCGCCGGGACCCATGCCCGCCGGGCCGCCGCCCGCGCCGCCCTGCAGCATCTGCTGGAGCTCCTCCTGAAGCTCCTCGAACTGCTGCTGGACCTTCTCCTCCTGGGAGTCGAAGCGCTCGGCGCGCATCTCGAGGGTGTCGACCTTCTCCTCGAGGTCGTCGTAGGCGGTCTCGTAGTCGGTCTCGACGAGGATCTCGCCGACCTCGCGGTACATCGTCGAGTCCTCGTCGATGTCCTCCATCGCGTCCAGCGCGGACTGCGCCTCCGTCAGCGAGGTCTGCGTGGACTGTTTCTGTTCGGCGAGCTGCTGGGCCTGCTCCTGAAGGTCCTGCAGTTCCTCGATCTTCTCTTGAGCTTCCGGCGGCAGATTACCCTGCATA
Source organism: Halobaculum roseum (assembly GCF_019880245.1). Classification (NCBI taxonomy): domain Archaea; kingdom Methanobacteriati; phylum Methanobacteriota; class Halobacteria; order Halobacteriales; family Haloferacaceae; genus Halobaculum; species Halobaculum roseum. The sequence continues at coordinate 2,171,299 of NZ_CP082286.1, read as the reverse complement.
CACGGGCAGTTGGGCTTCGGGGTGAAAAGCCCGGTCATTGGGAGCGAGGCGTGAAAGAGCGAGCGAAGCGAGCGACTGAACGCCTCGTGAACGGCGGCGAGGTCTCCGGGCCGAGCCGCCCACGGCCGTGAGCGGTGCGGTCAAGTGAGTGAGCCCTCGGCGCGAGCGGCGAACGGAATGGCCGTGCGCGTCGCGAACGGCGCCGGCGCGCCGTCAACGACCGGGAGCCTCCTCCGAGGGTCGCTTACCGCTCCGCCGTCGCCGCCACCGTCTCGGCCGTCTCGACGAGCCGGGTCCAGGTGTTGACGCCGGCCCGGAGCGCGACGAGGTCGCGCGCGCGCACGGTCACCTCGACGGTGTCGCCCGCGCGGTCGACGGCGGCCGTCGACCGGTCGTCGTCGATGTCGCCGACCTCGACGGCGATCGCCCCGTGGACGGTCCGGGCGCGCCGCTGGTCGGGGTACGGAAAGCGAAGGACCGCGCGGTGGTCGTACGCGTCGGGTGCGGGCACGGCGCCCGGGTCAGGAAACGTCGACTTCCTTCACGTCGGGCGCGCGCTCCTTGAGGAGCACGCGGTGTCCGCAGTACGGACAGCGCACGCCGCCGTACTCGTCGAGCTCGACGTCGCGCTTGCACCGGGAACACTTGTAGCTCATCTGTGTGAGAGGATCGGGGGGTTACTCGTCGTCGCTCTCGTCTTCGAGGGCGGCGCGGATGCTGCGCCGCACCGAGCGACCGCCCGGCGTCTGCGGCCGGTAGGCGCCGCCGGTGAACGTCTCGCCGGTCTCCTCGTTGACCCACACGCCGGTGCCGATGCGCTTGACCGAGTCGCCGTCGACGGTGGCGTTCTCCATCTCTGCCTCGATGTCCGACACGCGCTTTCGGGCGACGCGCCCGTATCGCGCGCCGAAGCGGCCGGCGCTGCCGACCTTCCGCGCCTTCTGCTGTTCAGCCATATGAACGCGACTTCGCCGTTGGGCGTCAAAAACCCCGCGAATTCCGCCCGTCGTCGTCGACGGTCGAGGCGGCCCGTCCCGGGAGCCCTCCTCGGGGACACCGTGGCACACCTTTATCTCCGTGGATGGTCGGTACTCTGATAGGAGACCGCCGGAATGCTCATCGCCGAATTCACGCTGTCGACGCCAGTCCTCCGCGACGCCCTCGCGGCCGCGCCCGAGGTGACGGCCGACCTCGAGCGGACGATCGAGGGGGACACCACGCGCATCGAGTTCTTCGCCCGCGGCGACGACCTGACACGCTTCGAGGACGCACTCGCCAACGACGAGTCCGTCGAGGACGTGCGCGTGCTCGGCGAGGGACCGGACTTCCGGTTCTACCGAGCGACGCTCGCGCCCGAGACGACCCAGCGGACCGCATCCCACGTGTTCGCCGACACCGGCGCCCGCCCGGTGTCCGCCAGCGGCGACCACACGGGATGGGACTTCCGCGTGCAGTTCCCCGACCGCGAGGCGCTGGCGGCCTACCGCGACAGCTGCCGCAAGCGGAACGTCTCGTTCACGCTCCACGCCCTGTACGAGCGCGCCGACCCGCGCGCGGAGGCCGACGAGTACGGGCTCGCCGGCGATCACGGGACGGTCTGACGCCGGGCGCTACCGCCCCCCGCCCTCCGCGAACCCCGACTCCTGGAGCACCTCGTTCAGGTCGTCGCGCACCCGCTCGCCCGTCTCGCGGTCGCCGGCGGTCGTGACGACGCGATTTTCCTGCACGCTGGAGCCGTCACGCAGGAGCAGCCGGACGTTCCCGTGCTCGTCGGCGCGGGTCACCTTCGCGCGCAGGCCCGTGCGCGACCCGGAGCCACCGGCGTCGATGGGGCCGGGGATCACCTTCTTGACGTGCGGGTGCTCGGCGGCCGCGAGGATCGCCTTCATCCCGGTTCGCTCGCCGATGAGCGTCGAGTGCGAGCCGCCGATCTTCGCCTCCGCCGGCGCGTCGACCACCTCTAGCGCCGGTTCGCCGCGGCGGGCGAGCACGGCGCCGACGGGGTCCTCGTCGGGGACGCGGTAGAACTCGTAGTGCAGCTGCGCGCGGGCCTCCCGCAGCGGCTCGCGCTCGCCGGCGGCGTACACCGTCTCGGGGCGCTTGCGCCGTACCTCGTCGGCGACGCGGCCGGCGAAGTTCCGGAGCTGCACCTTCGCGGTGCGCTCGCCGTCGTCGGGGACGGTCGTGACCGTCGTCTCCCCGAGCACCAGCGACGCGGGGTCGAAGTCGTCGGGCGGGTGTTCGGGCTCGAAGCCGAGCATCGTGAGCGTCGCGCGGTCGGCCCCGAACTCGATCACGACGCTCTCGCAGTTGGCGGTGTCGCAGGCGAGACAGTAGTCCCCGGGCTTGCGAAGGGACGAGCCGCACCGCCGGCAGTTCATTACCGTCGGAAGGGACGGCGCGAGGATAAGCCCGTTCGTTCGCCCCGTCGACGGCCGGTCAGGTCGTCGCGATCTCGACGAGGTTGCCGTCGGGGTCGCGGACGTACACCGACGTGATCGGCGCCACCGCGCCGGTTCGCTCGACCGGCCCCTCGACGATCTCGATCCCGCGCTCGCGGAGTTCGGCCTCGACGGTCTCGATCGGCGTCTCCGTCAGCAGACAGAAGTCGCCGGCGCCGACGGTCGGCTCGGCCGCGACGGGCGTCACGTCGCCGTCGGTCGGGTGGAGGTTGATCTTCTGGTCGCCGAAGCGGACCGCCTTCCGGTCGTCGCCGAAGGTCACGACCTCCGCCCCCAGCGACTCGTAGAAGTCACAGCTCGCGCTCACGTCCGAGACGGTGAGCACGAAGTGGTCGATCGCCGCCGCGTTCATCGTCGGTCCTCCGCCGCGTCGAGGTGGCGCGTCATGGGCGTCGTTCGACGGTCCGCGCGAAATAGGTCCGGGTCGGGGAGAACCGGGGCGTCCTCACCGCAGGGTAGTTCTAGAGCCGCTCCGGATCGCACACCGCCGCGGCTGTCCTAGAGCCGCTCCGGATCGCACTTCATGTACTCCCGAAGCACCGCCGTCGCGTACGACCCCGACGGCAGCGCGAACTCGAACACCGGGTCGCCATCCTCCGCCGAGACCGTCAGGTCGGTCGGGAGCAGGATCGCCCGACGGGTGCCCGTGGAGGCGAACTCCCCCGGCAGCTCGAAGTCGCCCGGATCCACGTCGAGGTCGCGGAGGATCTCGCGTTCGATCTCGCCGGGCTCGCCGTCCGCGAGGGCCGTCTCGGTGCCCACCAGCGGCGCGGTGACGAACGCCCGCCCGCGCTCGCAGTGGCGCGCGAGCGTGTCGACGCGCCCCTCGGTCGCCCGCTGGAGCCGGTCCATGTCGGGCTTCGGGAACGCGGTGTCCCGCTCGACGAACGCGACCACGTCGCCCGCGACCGGGCGATCGAACGGCAGCCCGCGGCGCAGGCGCTCGGAGAGGATCCGGTTGAACACGTACGACTGCGCGGCGTTGACGAACAGCCGCTGGAGGTTCGACGGGACCGCCTCCAGCGCCTCACGCCAGTCGGCGCCCTCGTCGAGCCGGTGGAGCATCGAGCGCTCGTAGCGCAGGCGACCGGGCATCGCCTCGAGCGCGGCGCTCCAGTCCGGGCTGTCGGCGTCCGCCTGGTCCTCGACGACCTCGCGGGCGCGCTGGGAGTCCTCCGGCTCGGTGTCGTACGGGTTGCCGCAGTAGGCGAGCACCGCGCCGCGCCAGTCGCCGCGGATCGCCGCGAGGCCGACCTCGTGGGTGATCGGCCGGCGGCTCCCGAAGCGCTGGTGGCCGAAGTAGTTCGGCACCGCGATCTCGACCGCCGTGTCGTCGGCGGCAACGTTGCTGTCGCCGGCGGCGGCGCTGTCGCCGGCGGCGAACGCCCGCAGGTCGCGGGTGATCGGATCGGGGTCACCCGCCGTCTCGCGGATCCGGATCGCGAACTCGTTGCCCGCGAGGTCGCCGAAGGTGAGGTCGCGCCCGACCCGCCCGAGCACCTCGATGTCGGCGCCGTCGAGGTCCGGGATCTCCTCGGGGTCGGCGTCGCGGACCGTGAACAGCTGCGTCGTGACGGCGTGTTTGTCCTTCGTGCCGGCCCACGAGACGCGCTCGCGGCTGGCGCCGATCGCGTTCGACAGCGCGCTCGCGAAGTCGTTGGTGTCCCAGCGGCGGAGGGTCGCCCGCAGGAGGAGGAAGGGGTACGATCCCTCGTGGGCGTCGAGCGGTTCCGGGTCCATCCGCTCGCGCTCGCGGACGCGGAAGTCCTCGGGGGCGACGCGGAGGCGGCCGCCGATCCCGTCGGCGTCGCTGACGTAGAAGTCGACGCCCGTGGCGCGCTCGCGGGGATGGGCCTCCCGCATCAGTACAGCGAGAGGTCGCCGGTCACCTTGTCGACGATCGACTCCTCGCCCGGGCCGACCGCCAGCGTGGTGACGGTTCCGGGGTCGAGCTGTGTGTGCCCGGCGTCGCGGATGACCGCGTGTGGGAGCCCCTCGCGCTCGGCGCGGTCGGCCAGCTCGAAGATCTGCGACTCGCCGGCGGCCTTGAGGACGACCTTCTTCTGTCCCTCGCCCTTCCACGCCTTGCGCGCCTTCGTCCCGGTGTCCTCGTAGGCCGACAGCGACGCGTGGGCGACCTGCGCGGCCAGCTTCCCCGTCCCCATCCCGAGGTCGGTGCGGACGACGATGGCCTGCTTCATGCTCATACCCCGCGTGCGGGGAGCGCGACCGAAAGGGTGTCGCACCGCGCCGCCGTGCCCCCAGCACCGCGCTGTCGGAGTCCCCGACGGGCGAACGGAACGCATTTGTCGCCCGCCCGAGAGGAGCCGACGATGTCGCGTCCCCGCACGCCCCTCCTCCGACCGAGTCGCTACTACGAGGCCCACGACGGCTCCCCGCCGTTCGCCCACGCGGCCGCCGCGGTCGCGGTCGTCACCCTCGCCACCGCCGGCGGGCTGGCCGTCTTCCTCGGCGAGTTCGCCGCCGCCCTCGACGTGCCGATCACCGTCGACAACCCGGCGTACCCCGGCGAGCCGTTCTGCGAGGACTCGATGTTCGACGACACGCCGACCGGCTGCGGGGAGCCGAAGGAGGTCGAGCGGAACCTGGGCGCGCTCGTCGCCGAGGAGCTGTCGTGGCTCCCGCCGGCGACCGTCGTGCTCGTCCCGGTGGTGTGGCTCGTGCAGGGCGGCGTCCTCCACGCCGCGAGCGCGCTCGCCGACGGCGAGGGCGCGTTCGCCGACACGCTCGCGGTCGCCGGCTGGGGGATGGTGCCGAGCCTGGCGCGCCTGCTCGCCGTCGGCGTACTGGTGATCTCCCGCCTTCGAACGGTCGCGCTCCCGGAGAACCCCGAGGGTGCGCTCGACGCCCTCCGGGCGGCGATCGGCGGCGTCGAACTGGTCGGCCTGCTCGCGGCCGTCGTCGTCGCGGTCTGGGCCGGCGTGATCCGGACGTACGGGCTGGCGGACGCGCGCGACCACTCGGTCGGGACCGCCGCGACGATCGTCGGCGTCCTCACCGCGATCGGGCTGGTGTTCGAGCTGTTTTGAGGCGGCAACCGGCCCGCAATGAGAGAAGCTTTAGGCCGCCGGCGGCCGCGCCTCCGGTAATGATACTCTCGGACACCGACATCCTCGCCCGGCTCGAGGAGGGCGACCTCGCGATCGATCCGCTCGACGACGTGGACACGCAGGTCCAGCCCGCGAGCGTCGACCTCCGGCTCGGCTCGGAGTTCCTGGAGTTCCGCCGGACGAACATCCCCTGCATCCACCCGACCGACGCCCGCGAGGTCGACGAGTACGTCGAGGAGACCCACGTCCCCGAGGGCGACGACTTCATCCTCCACCCGGGCGACTTCGTGCTCGGCACGACCAAGGAGACGGTCGCCATCCCCGACGACATCGTCGCGCACGTCGAGGGGCGCTCCTCGCTGGGCCGCCTGGCGATCGTCGTCCACGCGACCGCCGGACTCTGCGACCCGGGGTACCGCGGACAGATCACCCTCGAACTGTCGAACCTGGGCAACGCGCCCGTCGCGCTCTCGCCGGGCATGCGCATCTCACAGCTCACGTTCACGGAGCTGAAGACGCCCGCCGACCGGCCCTACGGCGAGGAGCGCGGCTCGAAGTACCAGGACCAGTCCGGCCCGCAGGCGTCGCGCATCGGCAACGACCCCGAGTTCGCGACCGGCGACGCCGACGAGTCCGGCGGGGACGGGGAGCCCGACCGATGAGGTTCATCGAGGAGGTCGTCGTCGACGAGTTCCTCCCGACCGTCCGCGCGCTGCTGGCGGAGTCGCTTCGCGAGCGCGACCTGACCCAGCGGGAGGTCGCCGACGCGCTCGGCATCAGCCAGTCGGCGGTGTCGAAGTACGCACACGGCGACGTGGCGACCAACGACCGCGTCGCCGACGACGAGCGCGTCCGCGAGGCCGTCGACCGTGTCGCCGAGGGGCTCGCGTCGGGCGACCTGAGTCGCGTCGGCGCGCTCGTGGAGCTCGAGGTGCTGATCCGGCGACTAGAGGCTGGCGACCTGCTCGCGGAGCTCCACGAGGCGGCGATGCCGGAGCTGGCGGGCGCCGACTACGACTTCGCGGTCCACGACCCCGACAGCGGTCTGCGCGACCGCGAGCGGACGCTCTCCTCGCTGCGCCGCGGCGTCCGGACGCTCACCGCGACCTCCGGGTTCGCGGGGCTCATCCCCCACGTCGGCTCGAACCTCGTGGAGTGCGTGCCCGACGCGGTCGACATCGACGACATCGCAGCCGTTCCGGGCCGGATCTTCGACGTGAAGGGGACCGCCCGCGTGCCGAGCGACCCCGAGTTCGGCGTCAGCGAACACGTCGCGGGCGTGTTGCTGTCGGCGCGGGCGGCGGGCGTCGACGCCCGCGCGGCGGTGAACGTCCGCTACGACCCCGACCTCGTGGAGGGCCTGGCCGACGCCGGCGTCGAGGCGATCGAGTTCGAGCCGAACGATCACGGCGAGACCGACGCCGGCTCCCCCGACGACCCCGTCCGCGCGGCCGTGGCGGGCCGTCTCGGCAACGGGGCGGGCGCCGGCAGCGAGGGCGGCGCCGCCGGCGACGCGACCGCCGACAGCGACGACCCCACCGACGCCCTCGGCGACGTCTTCGCGGTCTACCAGACCGGCGGCGTCGGCGTCGAGCCGGTGTTGTACGTCCTCGGTCCGGACGCGCCGACGGTCGCCCGGACGGTTCGCGACCTCCTGTAGCCGTGGCACCCTCGCGTGACCGACCGGACCCGTCGGCCCCGGATTTCTACACCCGCATCGCCCGCGCGTACGACGCGCTCGCCAGGAGCGGCCCCCTCGTGGCGACGCTCCGGCGGGCGTTGGCGGACGCGCTCGATCCTCCCGCGGACGCGACCGTCGTCGAGTTCGGCTGCGGAACCGGCGCGAACCGGCCGTACGTCGCGGACCGCCTCGACGCCGGCGGAACGTACGTCGGGGTCGACTTCGCGTCCGGCGTGCTCCGCGTCGCGCGCGAACGCGGACGGGAACGCGAGCGAGAACGCGACGGGGGCGACCGCGACGGGGGAAGCGGGACGGGCGCCGCGGGTCACTTCGTCCGCGGCGACGCGACCCGCCCGCCGCTTCGTCCCGACGCCGTCGACGCCTGCTGTGGCGCGTTCGTCGTGGGGATGCTCCCGGAGCCGGCGGCGGCGGTTCGCGAGTGGGCCGACCTCGTCGGGCCGGGCGGCCGGATCGCGCTGTTGGATCTGGCGCGGACGACGCGGTCGGGATGGCGGCTGCTGAACCCGGCGTTCGATCTGTTCGTCCGCGCGGGGTCGCCGCCGGGGACGGCGAGGTCGCTGGAGCGGTCGCCCGCGACCGTCCAGGACGAGCGCGTCGCCGCGGCCCACCGCGCGCTCCGGGATGCGTGTGCGGACGTGGAGTACCGAACGCTGCTCGGCGGGTTCGCGCGGGTGAGCGCGGGGACCGTCGAGTAGGGTACCGTCCTGGCGGTCGGGCCGCTATCCGCGGTTCGCGCGGGCCTCGCGGACGCTCGCGCCGTCGCGCACGAGGTCCTCGCAGTTCGGACACACCCGCGGTCCGGCCGTCGCGTCGGGCGCGAACACCCGAGCGTAGCGCTCCGTCACCGTTCCCCCGCAGTTCTGGCACGTCCGAACCATACCGGGCCGATCAGCGCGCATCGACATAATTTATTCCCTCGAATTCGGAATATATTCGTGTGGCCGGCCGGGCAGGCGGACGTGAACCGGCGGCTTCCGCCGCCACACGGCTTTAGCGTGTGGCCGCCCACGATGGATCACGACCAATGAGCGACGCGACCAACATGCTCGTCGACGGCGAGTGGCGCACCGGCGTCCGCCGCGACACGGGCGACTCCGGCGAGTTCGAGCGAACCGAGACCAGCTTCCGCGACTGGATCGACGGCTCGGTGCCGGAGCCCGGCGCCGACCCCGTCGACAACCCCGAGTTCCCCGCCGAACCCGACCGCTATCACGTGTATATCTGCCGGGCGTGCCCGTGGGCCCACCGCGTCGCGATGACGCGGGCGCTGAAGGGGCTGGACGACGTCATCTCGCTGTCGCTCACACAACCCGAGCGCTACGACGAGGGATGGGAGTTCTCCGAGGAACAGCCGGACCCGCTGTACGGCGCCGACTACCTCCGGGAGATCTACACGAGGGCGGACGACGAGTACACCGGGCGCGTGACGGTCCCCGTCCTCTGGGACAAGCAACGCGAGACCGTCGTCAACAACGAGAGCGAGGAGATCATGCGGATGCTCGACACAGCCTTCGACGACCTCGGCAACGGCGTCGACCTCTACCCCGAGGGATCTCGCGAGGCGGTGGACGACCTGATCGACGATATCTACCCGCGCATCAACAACGGCGTCTACCGCGCCGGCTTCGCGAGCACGCAGGAGGCGTACGACGAGGCCGTCGACGAGCTGTTCGCCGCCCTCGACGAGTACGACGACCTGCTCGGGGACCGGCGCTACCTCGCGGGCGACCGGCTCACCGAGGCGGACGTGGCGATGTTCGCGACGCTGGTCCGGTTCGACCACGTCTATCACACCCACTTCCGGTGTAACCGCCGCGGGATCCACGAGTACGACAACCTCTGGGAGTACACCAAGGAGATCTACCAGATCCCAGGCGTCGCCGAGACCGTCAACGTGGACCACATCACCCGCCACTACTACAAGTCCCACGAGAGCCTCAACCCCAAGCGGATCGTGCCCACCGGACCCGACATCGACTTCGCCGAGTCCCACGACCGCGACCGCCTCGACGGCGGTCCGCCCGCCGAGCTGGCGGCCGACGTGACCGCGGAGTGAGTCCACTTCCGCCCGCCCGCGGGCGACTACTCCAAGCAGTTCGGGCAGAAAGTCCCCGACGGTCGCTCGACTGACACGCCCCAACAGGCGGAGCACAGCGGCCCCGTCCCGCAGTCCGTACAGTGTGTCGCCGTCTCGACGGTTCCCATGTCCGTCCCGCAGTGAGTGCAGTTCGGCATACAACCACACGAATGACATCCGACAATAAATCCCCCGCCCGGTACGGGCACGGCGAAGCGGTCCGTCGGGCGACGCGTCCGCACCGCTCCGCACCGTCACTGACGGCCATGCGCCGGCCCACTACCCGCGAAGCTGGCGGCCGGCTCGACCGCCGGAGGGCACCCCGATATCACTACTGAGTTTTCGAGGGCGTAACTCAAGTACCAGTCCGCGGGAGGGTTCGATAGCTCCGATCAGGGAGCGGAGAACCACACGCAATGTTCGAATTCATCACGGACGAGGAAGAGCGCGGGCAGGTGGGTATCGGGACGCTCATCGTGTTCATCGCGATGGTGCTGGTGGCGGCGATCGCCGCCGGCGTCCTCATCAACACCGCGGGATTCCTCCAGAGCAAGTCGCAGGAAACGGGACAGCAGTCGAGCAAACAGGTCAGCGACCGGCTCCAGGAGGTTTCGACCGTCGGTAACGTGAACAGCGCCGGCGACGCCGTCGACATCGTGAACGTGACCGTCACGCAGGCGCCCGGCGCCGGCGAGATCGACATCCACAACGCCACGGTCACCTGGATCGGTCCCAGCGGAACGGATCAGTTGATCGCGAACACCACCGCCGAGTACGAGAGCCTCCCGGGAAGCCTCCAGAGCAACGAGTTCTCCTACCAGACGGTGAAGGACTCCGACGACTCGAACAACGTCCTCAACGACGCCGACGACCGCCTGAACCTCGTGTTCGATACGAGCGTCATCAACGGTGAACTCGGCGAGGGCAGCGAAGTGACGATCAAGGTCAACACGATGGCCGGCGCGACCACGAGCATCCGCTTCACCGTCCCCGAGTCGCTCGGGAACAAGGAAGCAGTCGAGCTGTAAGCCGGGTCGACCGGCCGCCGATCTCGTTTTTTCTCGCGACCGCGGCTCGTGCACGGACTGCAGCCACGCGTAGCTTCAACTCCCCCGAGGAGAACCACCGGGCATGCACGAACCGACCGCCCGCGTCCGCGCGTGCGACCGCTCGCGGATCCGCGTGATGTTCGACCTCGCCCAGGAGTTGGAGCGGGAGGGGCGCGACCTCGTCCGCCTCGAGGTCGGCGAGCCCGACTTCGACACGCCCGAGCACGCCGTCGACGCCGCGGTCGCGGCCGCCCGCGGCGGACACACCCACTACACCTCCAACGCCGGCCTCCCGGAGTTACGGGAGGCGATCTCCGACACCCTCGCGCGCGAGTACGACGTTCGGCACGCGGCCGACGAGGTCGTCGTCACCACCGGCGGAATGGAGGCGCTCCACCTCGCGGTGCTCTCGACCGTCGAGCCCGGCAGCGAGGTGCTCCTGCCGTCGCCGTCGTGGCCGAACTACTGGACGCAGGCGAGACTGGCCGACGCGACACCCGTCGAGGTGCCGATGCCCGCGCCCGACTACGATCTGGACGCGGACACCCTGATCGCCGAGATGGGCGAGGACACCTCGCTGGTGATCCTCTGTTCGCCCTCGAACCCCACCGGCCGAATCGCCGACCCCGACGAGGTGCGCGCGGTCGTCGACGCGGCCGCCGACCACGGCGCGTACGTCATCGCCGACGAGGTGTACGCGAAGCTCACGTACGACCGCGATCCCACGGGCGTCGCCGCCCTGACCGGACACCCCGAACACGTGCTCACGGTCGGCTCCTGCTCGAAGACGTACGCGATGACGGGCTGGCGCGTCGGCTGGCTCGCCGGCGACCCGACGGTCGTCGACGAGGCGACGAAGATCCGGGAGTCGACGACCGCCTGCACCGGGAGCGTCGCCCAACACGCCGCGATCGCCGCGCTCACCGGGCCGCAAGCGCCCGTCGAGGAGATGTACGACGCCTTCCGCGAGCGTCGCGACTACGTCGCCGACCGCCTCTCGGACATGTCGGGCGTGACCGCGCCGGATCCGGAGGGCGCCTTCTACGCCTTCCTGAACCCCGACACCGACGAGGCGAGCCTCCCGCTGGCGAGGCGACTGTGTGAGGACGCCGGCGTCGTGCTCGCGCCCGGCGACGGCTTCGGCGAGGCCGGCCGCGGGCAGCTTCGGCTCTCGTTCGCCAACTCGATGGAGCGACTGGAGGAGGGACTCGACCGGATCGAGGCGGCGCTGTAGCGGAGCAACGGCCCGGATCAGTCCTCAGTCCGGGCGGTACGGGTTCGTATCGGAGCACAACCGATACACGTCGTCGATCCCGTCGAAATCGTCGTCGAAGGCGTACAGATAGCCGAGCCCGGCCGTGCGCATGTGTGCGATGATCGCCGCGTCGACGAACGAGAGCCGCGGATGTCGTCGGAAGACCGACTTCGCCGAGGCGCGCACAGCGTCCGTGACCGACTCGATGTGGATGTTCGCGTTCTCCTCGATCCGGTCGAGGAAGTCGACCGCCGCGTCGTGTCCCGCGTGGGTCGTGAGACCGTTGAGCGTCTCGGCGAGGACGTACTCCGGTACGACTCCCTCCGGGAGGTCCCCCGAGTCGATACCCCGGAGAACGGTGATTCCATCCTCGTGTGCGGCGTCTCGACGGTAGGCCGCCGCGAACAGGACGGACGTATCGACGAGCGCGCGCGGCACTATTCGACACCCCACCCGTCGTGCTCGACTGCTGCGTCGGTGTCCGCCGTCCCCCCGTACCCGTCGAAGTCGGCGAACGTCCCCGCTCGCTGCTGGACGACTTCGACGCGGAGCGTCCCGTCGTCGCGGACCTCCCAGCGGAGGTGGTCCCCGTCGTCGATGTCGAGTTCCCGCCGGATCCGTGCCGGGATGTTCGCTTGGTTCCCGGACACGGTGCTCTCGGCCTCGGTGTCGCCCATGCGTAACGGTATGTCGGTTTCGGATTTAAAATTTTAGTGTACGATCACACTAGAGGGAGGGAACTCCCTCCGATTTCTCGGGCGCCGTCTACCGCATCAGCTCGCCGCCGTTCACGTGCAGCGTCTCGCCGGTGACGAACCGCGCGTCCCGGAGGTACGCGACCGCCTCGGCGATGTCCGCCGGCTGGCCGTAGTACCCCATCGGAATCTCCGCCAGTTCCTCCCGCTTCTCCTCGGGGCTCCGGTCGCTCGTCATGTCCGTCTCGACGTGGCCGGGCGCGACCGCGTTCACCCGGATGTCCGGGGCGAAGTCGCGGGCGTGGCTCTTCGTCACCGACAGCAGCGCCCCCTTCGAGCCGGCGTAGTGGACCTCGATCGGCGCGCCGGTGTACGCGAGGATCGAGGAGACGTTCGTCACCGAGGGCGTCGGGTCCGCGTCGCTGTCGCGGAGATGAGAGAGCGCCGCCTTGGTGACGGCGAACACCGAGTTGACGTTCACGTCCATTACGCGGTCGAAGTCCTCGGGGTCGAGGTCCTCGGTGTAGACGTGCTGGTCGATCCCGGCGTTGTTGACGACGTGGTCGAGCCCGCCGAGGTCTTCGACCGCGGCGTCGACGAGGCGCGCGGCGGCGTCGGGATCGGACACGTCCGCTCCCACGACGGTGGCCTCCTGCCCGTGTTCGCGGACGGCCTCGGCCGTCTCCTCGGCGGCGGCCTCCGAGGTGTGGTAGTTGACGACCACGTCGTGGCCGTCGGCGGCGAACCGCTTCGCGACGGCGGCGCCGATCCCGCGGGAGGAGCCGGTGACGAGTGCGACTGGCATGCGCGGGTCGACGGCCGAGCGGCCCTTGGGCGTTGCCGTCGCGGACGGCGACCGGGTGCGTCGCGGGCAACGTTCGGCCACGAACCTATGTCGGTCCGGCCCCTCCGATCGGGTATGAGCGGCCTTCGCGGCGCCGTCGCTCGCGCCCTCCGCCGCGTCCAGCCGCCGGCCCGCGTCGTCGACTGGGCCATCGCCGCCTGTGTCGCGTTCGAGGTCGCCTCGGGCCTGTACTCGTTCACCCGGGGCACCCCGAGCGGCGCGTGGGTGTTCTGGCTCCACTCGACGGTCGGTCTGACGCTCGCTGCGCTCGTCGGGTTCAAGCTGTGGCGGGTCCGCCGACGCGTCACGTCGACGGCCTCGTGGGACCGCTTCACGCCGCTGTCCGTCCTCCAGGCTGCAGTCACGCTCGCGGCGCTGGCGACGGGCGCCTTCTGGGTGCTCGGCGGCAACGTACCGATCCTGGCGTGGACGACCCTCAACCTCCACGTCGGCCTCGGCCTGCTGCTCGTTCCGCTGGTGCTGTACCACCTCCGCGGGCGCTATCACTCCCCGCGCGACGTGGACCCCGACCGTCGCGCGGCCCTCAAGGTCGGCGCGCTCCTGCTCGCCGGCACCGTCGCGTGGCGCGCGAGCGAGGCGGCCGACCGCGCCCTCGGCGGCGCGAGCCGACGGTTCACCGGCTCGAAGCCGACCGGGGATCTCTACGACACCGAGACCGAGGGCGGCGGCTTCCCGGTCACCTCGTGGGTCGCCGACGACCCCGACCCGATCGATCGGGATTCGTGGACCCTCGCGGTACGGGGGCTGGTCGGTGAGGAGTTGGACCTCGGCTACGACGACCTCGGGGGCGGCATGGACGGCGGGGGCGGCAGGGACGGCGGGGGCGCCCCGGTGGGACCGGACACGGAACTGGCGGCGACGCTCGACTGCACCTCCGGGTGGTACACGCACCAGCGGTGGGGCGGCGTCCGCGTCGGCGACCTGCTCGACGCCGCGGGCGTCGAGGACGGAGCGCGGTACGTCCGATTCACCTCGGTCACGGGCTACCGCTGGTCGCTCCCGATCGAGGAGGCCGAGGACGCGCTGCTGGCGACGCACGTCCGCGGCCGGCCGCTCTCGCACGGCCACGGCGCCCCCGCGCGCCTCGTCGCACCCGGGCGCCGGGGGTTCCAGTGGGTCAAGTGGGTGGAGTCCGTGGAGGTGCGCGAACGGGGCGACCCGATGCAGTGGCTCGTGACCCTGGTGTCCGGGTTCGATTAGTCGCGAACGTCGGCGTCGGCGACGTTCGCGGCGTCGGCCTCGTGCGGGCTGACGACGTGGACGTGTTCGTCGCTCGCGAGCGCGTCGGCGACGGCCGCGGCGTCGGCCTCGTGCGGGCTGACGACGTGGACGTGTTCGTCGCTCGCGAGCGCGTCGGCGACGCCGGCCGGGAAGAACGGGGCGTCCGCGGTCCGGAGGGCCGCCAGCGAGCGCCAGTACGCCTCGTACTCGATCCCGCCGTCGTCGTTCCCGTGGAACCGCTCGCGCTCGTACAGCGAACCGTCCCGGAACCGGGCCTCGCGGACGACCGCGAACTCGTGGTGGGAGGCGCCGTCGTACTCGAACAGGTTCTCGACGGTGCAGACGGCGGCCCCGGCGTCGACGGCGACGCCGAGCTCCTCGCGGAACTCGCGAACGAGGGCCGCGTCGCTCGGTTCGCCGGGCTCGATCCCGCCCCCGATGAAGCGGTGGAAGTGGTGACCGTCGCGCGTGCCGGGAAGCCGCTGGACGAGGTACTCGTCCGTGTCCGGGCGACGGATCGCGCCGAGGACGACGCCGCGGATGTCGGTCATTGATCGGGTTCGGTTTCGTGACTAGGAGGTAACTGTTCTGATTCGGCGGTGGCCTCCGTCGGTGACGATTTCACCGAGCGGGCGAAGACCGCGAAAGCCCCCGCGTTCTCGACTCGCGCGACCGCCCCTGCGCTCCTCGCGCTCACTGCGTTCGCGCTGCGGTGCTTGCGGGGTCGTGCAGCGTCGAGAACGCGGCCCCTTTCAGTCCCGCCCGAAGTCGGTCGAGGATCGTCGCCGCGGCGGTTCCGCAGATCGTTCTCTCCCGGACACCCGCCCGTACTGCGTTCGGGTGTCGGGATCGTCGTGCCGTTCGCTCAGTCCAGGTCGCCCTCGCGGATGGCACGCTCGGCTTCGACGAGGGCGGCCTCGGGGTCGAAGCGCTCGACGATCTCGCACAGGTCCTCGTCGCTCGCGTCTGCCAGCTCCTCGGCGTGGCGGGTGATGTTGGGGACGGCGCGGATGATGTTGTCGACGATCGGGACGGCCGCGACCTGCGCCGACCGGCTCATCGGGTTCAGGTCGATCACGATCTCGGTTTTCCCCATCGCGCCCAGCGCCTCCGCGCGGTCGCCGTCCTCCAGGGGGACGACGACCACGTCGGCGTCGCCGATTCCGTCCGAATCGACCTTCGCGCGCTCGTGGCTGAGGCCGGGGATACGGCCGTCCGCGGTGAGCCCCTTCACCTCGCCCGCGCCGTGTTCGCGGAGGTGGTCGGCGATGGCCTGCATGCGCTCTTCGGTGCGGTTGAAGAGGTTCACCTCGACGTCGGCGCCGGTCGCCCCGGCGAGGTCGACGATCTCGCCGGGCACCAGCGCCGCGACGTTGCCGTTCACCGAGAGCACGGGACGCTCGGCCAGCAGGAGATGCGCGGCGGCCGCGCGGGCGGCGGCGTCCGCGCTCGGGAGCGTCTCCTCGCCCAGCAGGTAGTCGAACGCCTCGCCGCGCCCCTCGGCGATGAGCCCCTGCTTCGAGGTGATCCCGATGTCCACGCCGTGTTCGATGCGGTGGCGGGTGAGCAGCGACTCGTACCGTGGGTGGTCCTCGGGGATCTCCGACTCGTGCTCGGGGTCCGCGGGGACCTCGGGATCGCCGCCGCGCTCGTCGTCCGCGTCCGTCTCGGCGTCGCCGTCGACGCCGGCGTCGTCGGTCATACCCCCGACTCGTCGGCGGGGGACGAAAAGCGCGTTTACTCGGGGCGGATCGGGGACTTCCCCTCGGCGGCGAGGCCGTGACTCCGTCTCGGAACGGGCCGGGGCTACTCCTCGGGGCGCAGCGTCGCGCCCGTCGGGTGGATCGAACACGCGGCGGCGTCGTAGCCGGCGTCGGTGAGCCCGGTCCCGAGCGCGTACACCGTGCGCCCGAGCATCGCCATCGACGCGAGGCCGCCCTCCGCCTCGACGGCCTCGACGGCCTCCGCGACCTCCGGAACCTGCAGGCCGGCCTCGACGGCGAACTCCCGGCCGGCCGCGAGCAGCTCAGCCTCGTCGGGGGCGCGCATCAGCCGCGTCAGCGCCGCCTCGCCCGCCTCGCGTACGGGGTCGAGGTCGCCGCCGAGCACCCGCTCGGTGGAGAGCTCGCCGAAGGAGACGTACTCGACGCGGGGGCGCGCGGGCACGCCGTCCATGCGGCCGTAGCCGGGGGCACCCGGCTCCAGCCGAACCGGGAGGCCGCCGCGGAACTGCCCGACCACGTCGCCGAGGCCGGTTCCGGCGGCCGCCTCCGCGGCGTGGGCGACGCGCACGAGGTCGTTCTCCGAGCGGTCCAGATCGAAGGCGGCGTTCGCCGCGAGGGCGGTCGAAAGCGCCGCGGCGCCGGAGACGCCGAAGCCCGCGCCGACCGGCACGTCGCTCGACACCGCGACCTCGGCGGCGACGTTCAACTCCGCGAGCACCCGCTCCACGGGCTCCATTTGGGCGGGCACGCCGTCGAGTTCGAGCGACGCGAGGCCGGCGTCGCCGGCGGGGTCCGACCCCTCCCCGGTCCCGTCGGCGGGTCGGACGGTCACCTCGACGCCGTCCGAGAGCGCGAGGCCTGCGCCGCGGGACCCGGCGCGGGCGGGGTCGCGGTCGGGGTACGGCGCGAAGAAGGCGGTGACGTGTCCCGGCGCGAACGCGGTCGCCTCGTCCATACGCGCCCGAGCGCCGGGGAGCGAGTATGGGTTTCGGTTCCGGGCGGGCCCGGGACCTCGCCCGGCCGACTACTCCGGGGAGAGCGACTCGGGCCGCGCGTCGTCGGTGAACTGCACCCGAGCGTGGGGGTGTTGGTCGGCGTCGACGCTGAAGACGCCCTCGCGCCGGAAGCCGTCCAGCGCCGCCGCCGTCTCCTCGGGGTCGACGCCGGCGATCACCGCGGCCGCCTCGACGAGGACGCTCCGCGGGACGCCGTGGCCGGCGCCGCCGACGTCGAACGCCTCGTTCGTGTCGTCCACGTCCGCGAGGATCGTCTCGGCGAATCCCCGTAGGTCGGCGTCCGGCCCGAGCCTGTCGTGCCACAGGTTCGGGAACGCGCTCACGCGGCCCTCGCCCACCTCGTACACCGCGTCCGGACCGACCCACGACTCCGCGCTTGTGCGGCGCTCCGAGAGGGCCCGACGCAGACGGTCGGCGTCAACGGGGCCGTCCTCGCCCACCGCCTCGACGTACCGTTCGACGAGGTTCGCAGCCACGCCGGCGCCGTCGCGGTGGGAGCGCTCGTCGATCGAGACCAGGTCGCGAACTCGCATCGTCGGCCCGCGGTTGCCGGCCTCCGCGAGCACCGCCTCGTGGAGTTCGGCGTCGCTGTCTTCCATAGGAGGAGACTTGACGCGCCAGGCGTGTAAGGTAGTTGCCAGTAGGCTTTTGTCGTTCGGAGGGCGCCGACCCGCGACCTTTTATCGCGACGCTCGTCCCCTGCGGTATGGACCACGTCGTCCTCGACGACCTCGACAACTCGCTGCAGCCGGCGGCGGTGATGCGCCACCTCACCGAGCCGCTCGGCTGCGAGGACCTCGCGATCAACTACTACGAGCTCGCGCCCGGCGACTCGTTCGCGTTCGCCTACCACACCCACGAGGTGCAAGAGGAGGGGTTCGTCGTGCTCTCGGGAACCGCGACGTGGGTCGTCGGCCCCGAGCCCGAGGCCCCGGACGACCCCGTCGGCTCGGCCGATCCCGGCGCGCCGGCCGAGCGCCGCGAGGTCGAGGTCGGGCCGATGGAGGCGATCCGGATCCCCCCGGGGAAGTTCCAGCGCGGGTGGAACGTCGGCGAGGATCGGGTGACGGCGCTCGCGCTGGGCGCGCCGCTGGCGTACGGCGAGCAGCTGAAGCGCGACGACTGTCCAGCCTGCGGCGACGAGGTCGCGGTGTCGATCGAACGCGCGCCCGACGACGAGGCGCAGCTCGTCACCGTCTGTGCGGACTGCGGCGCGGAGGTGGCGCGGTGGCGACGCGGCGACGACGGCGAGAACGAGCGCATCAGGTGAGGCGCGGCGGCGATGAGGGGATCAACGAGTCCGATCCCCGCCGGACGCGAGCGAGACGAGGACGGCGACGAGGAGCCCCGCAACGAAAAACAGCACCCCGGGTTCGACGACCTCGAAGACGAACCACGCGATCGTGGCAACGAGCGAGGACCCGCCATCGGCGTAGCTGGCCGTGCCGACCGCGCCGGGTACCGTGGACACCTGTGTCCACACCCGTTCGGCCGCCCACTGCACGACCACGCTCGCGAGCGCGAGCAGTCCGACTCCGGCACCGAGATCGGCGAGGGAGACGTCGTCCGAGCCCACGTGTCGATGGTCGCCGACGAGCACCAACGGGTCCGAGGCCGGGCCGTACACCGTCATCTCGTTCCCCTTCTCCGAGTAGACCGTGTCGATCGGCTCGACGAGGCCGACATCACGGAGCACCGAGACGTGATGGTGGACGTTCTGTACCGACGTGTCGACACGTTCGGCGAGTTCGCTCGTCGTCGCCGTCGAGTCGAACAGCGACAGGTACAGCTGCCGGCGTGTCCCGGTAGCCAGCGCGTCGAGGACGTCCTCCGACTCCTCCCCGGCCAGATCGATGACGCGCGACTCCGTGGCGGGGCGGGCGGTACGTCCGCGAAGACGTTCGATCGGACTCGCCATTGCTGTGTTCGATAGGTGCGATTCGAGGACCAAATACGCACGTATCGTTCAAACGGCGATTTGATCGGTGGGGCGTCACGTGGAGAGGTTGCGGGCGCGGCCGACGGCGGCGTTCGGCGCGACCACCCCGTAGCCGCTGACGGGGTCCCGCCCGGCGGGGCCGACATCGCCCGCCGTCGCCGCGAGCACCGCGTTGACCTGTCGAGGGGTCAAGTCCGGGTTCGCCGACCGAACGAGCGCGGCGACGCCCGCGACGTACGCCGACGCCGCGGACGTTCCGTCGAACTCCGCCGCGACGGGTGGGGCCTCCCGGGGCGACGGCGCGACGACATCGACACCGGTACGCCCGTCGGCGGTCGGTCCGGCGCCGCTGTACCGATGTACCCGTTCCCGTCGGGGGTCCCACGCGCCGACGGTGATCGCCCGCTGTGCGTCGCCCGGAGCCACGAGACTGCCGGCGCGGTCGCGGTACTGAAGCGTGTGCGTCGGCGAGAGCAGCCGAAGCGCGACCGGACCCGCATCACGGGGGCCGCGTATCGTGACGAAGTACGTCCCCGTGGGATCGACGCGACGGGACAGCCGCACCGTTCGGCCGTCCGAGGGGTGATACGGGACCGACCGACCGACGAGTCTGTTTCCTCGCTCGGTTTCGCGATACAATTCGACGCTGAACGGGGGAGACGGCGATTCGCCATCGCCCGTCTGCTCGGCTCGCGTCGGCGCCGCCGATCGGTTCCACGACAGCCACACGGACACCCGCGAGTCCTCGCCCCGGAGGTATGTTCGGGGACCGCCGGCGAACCGATGCGTTCCAGTCCGGTTCGGCGCGAACTCGCCCCGCCAGTGGCTCAGTCCGACGTTTCCGGCCGGGACGACGACGATCGAACCGGCGGCGACCGTCCGTTCGATGGCCCGGTTCACGTCGGCGTCACCGTCGGTCCGGGCGTACAACGAGACGGGGGCGACGATCACGTCGACGTTCGACCGCCGCATCCACCGCAGCGCCGCCGTGAAGTCCGTCGCGGCGTCGAACGACGCGAGGTAGAACTCGGCGTCGGGCGCGACGTCGGCGACCGTCGCGGCCGTCGCCGTCCCGTGACGGGCCGACTCCGAGGCGGGCACCACGCCCTCGGTTCCGAACGCGCGGGCCGCGACGACCCGGTCGTCGACGCCGGCCGCGGACGGGTCGACTCCCGTCGCGGAGACGACCCCGACCGTGACGTTCGACCCCGTGACTCCGCGTTCGTGTAGCTCGTCGACGGCGGTCGATTCCGACCGGCTAGCCTCGCTCGGTGCCGGACGATCAGCGCCGAGTCCCCACGCGCTCGTTCCGAGGAGGCCCCCGAGGACGAGTAACACCGCGAGGACCGCCGCAGCGATCAGTCGCAGCCGCTCCCGGTCCACACGGATCCGTCCTCGGATCCCGGCGAGGGTCGCCCGGGGACCGTCGCGACCGTCACGCCACATCGTTCGATGCTCCGTGTCCCTGCATGTTCGCACCCCTGTCGTGTCGTGCGGAAGCCTCCCTGTCGAGGTCGCCGTCTGGGCGGTCGCACGTCCCGATCACTGCCACGGTTCCTCGTGTCAGCGTTTAATCGCCCCGGTGACCAGCCCGATCCCCACGGTCGCGAAGAGCCCGGCCACCGCGAGTGCGCCGAACGGGACGATCGGAATCCCGCCGCGGGGGGACGCTCGATCGTCGCGTTGGGTCGGACTCTGCACGCCCTCGGCGACGACGAACCTCGTCGACTCGACGATCCGGCCCGTCTCGTCGGTGGCCGACTCCCAGTCGCGGTCCTCCGGAAGCCCGTCGGTACGCGAGAGGACGATCCGATACGTGTCCGCCGCGAGCGTTCCGTTCTCGTAGGTGACGACGACGGAGTCCTCGCTCGATGTGGCGACGAGCGGGTCGCCGTCGCTGACCCCGGCGGCGACACTCGTGTCGAACGCGAGGCCGACACGCTCGTCGCCGTCGCCGTCGCGGACGACGGCAGTGAGCGTGTACGCGCCGTTGTACGGCCCGATGCGGACGATCATCGCCTTCGCCTCGTCGGTCCGGACCGTCATCCGGGTCGGCTCCCCGATCGTCCCCCGGATCGGTTCGGGTTCTGCGTCCCGGTCGCTCGTGTTCTCGGTCTCGATGCCGGGCGATTCGACCACCGATTCGTTCCCGTCCCCGTCGATCGGCGTGTCCGTCACCGCCAGCCGGCCCCGTTCGACGAGGAACGTCGTCGCGTTGTCGTCGCGCTCCGTCGAGAGCCCCCCGACGGACTGGACGAGCGGATAGACGCCCTCGTCGAGTACCGATCGGTTGCCGTCCACCCGTTCGTCGATGACCGAAACCTCGTCGCGCTCGTCCGCGACGGAGACCGCCGCGTCACCCTGACCGATCGCGGCGGTTTCGAACAGCACGACGACGCGGTCGTCGTCGTTCCCGTCGATCACCGAGAGGTTGAGCGCGTAACTGAGGTTCGGCCCGCCGATCGTGAGCGTCGACGTGCGAGGTTCGAGCGTCAACTCGATCCGGGCGACCGACCCCTGGTCCACCGTGACGGTGGCGAGGTCGTCGTACAGCGTCTGGTTGCGCTGGTGCATCGTCGAGGAGTCCGATCCCGCCTCGGGCGGCTCCGGCGGCTCGCAGTCGTCCTCGCACGTCGTTACCTCGACCGACCGCGACGCGATGACCGTGCCGTTGTGTCGGACGGTGATCCGTCCGGGTGCCGGCGCCGGGATCCGCGTGAGGTCGAATCCGGCCCGGAACGCGCCCGTGTGGTCTACGACCGCCGAGCCCTGATGGAGGAACGAGGTCGACCCCGTCCCCTCCATCCGTACGGTAAGGGTGGTCCCCGGCGGGAGGTTCGCGGTCCCGTTGACGGTTCGACCCGGACCCGCCTCGATCGTCCCGTCCGGCGAGGGGCTGTTCACCGTCGCGTTCGGCGTCTCCGGGGTGACGGCCGCACAGGCCGACTCACACTGAAGTATCCGACCGGGCGCGCGTGCCAGCACCGTTCCGTTGTGGACGACGGACGCCTCGACGCTCGCCCCCGCTTCGACCGACGAGAGGTCGAACACCGCACGGAACGAGCCGTCCGGCGCGACGACCGCGTCGGCCGACCTGATGAACGCCGGCTGGGTGTCCCCGGTCGAGTGGATCCGGACGCTCACCTCCGTTCCCGCGGGGAGCGACGTGCGTCCGGACACGGCCTGTCCCGGTCCGGCCTGAAGCCGAAGTTCGTCCCCGTCGGTGTCGATCGTGCCGGTGGCCTCGTCCGTCTGTTCCGTCGAGTGGGTGGGCGCTCCCGTCGTCGCGACGGCGCCGACGGTCGACGGGACGGCCGAGACGACGAGCACGAGCACGAGCGCCGCCGCAAGGACCTTGGTGCCAACGAACCGCGTCACGGACACCACCCGTCGGACGGTGTTGCTGGGAGACCGCTACGCGTGGAGGGCTGCCGGCGACGAGGTCGCCGGCGGGAGGGTCGTAGTCGCATCACGGGTGGACCATGCGGGGGCGGCACTATTGAGGTACTGAATGCTCAAACCGCCGATTGAGTGGCGCCGGTCGTGTCGGAGGCCGGTGGTCCACTCGATCCCGCGATCGTCCGAGCTGGGGGCGGAACCCCTCGGTTGCGTCAGATCGGGATCAGCGGCTGACAGCCGTCCCGCCCGTCACGCCGGGGCCCGGAACGCGATCACGGGCTGAGACGCTGGCGGTCGCGCGGGAAGAGCACGGCCTCGCGGATGTTGTCCAGATCGAGCATCGTCATGAGGAGGCGCTCGGCGCCCATCCCCCAGCCGGCGTGGGGCGGCATGCCGTACTTGAACATCTTCGTGTAGTACTCGAACTCCTCGGGGTCGAGGCCCTGTTGCTCGAAGCCCGCGATGAGCTGCTCGTGGCGGTGCTCGCGCTGGCCGCCCGAGACGAGTTCCATGCGCGGGTGCATCATGTCGAAGCCGGTCGACTTCTCCTCGTCGTCGTCGTGGTCCTTGATGTAGAACGGCTTGACCTCCGAGGGCCAGTCGGTGATGAAGTAGTGCTCTCCCACTTCCCGGCCGAGCACGTGCTCGGCCTCCGTCGAGAGGTCGTCGCCCCACACGAGGTGCTCGTCGAGTTCGCCCGTCGCGTTGACGCGGTCGAGCGCCTCCTGGTAGCTCAGGCGCGGGAACTCGCCCGAGGGGACCGCGAACTCGTCGGCGAGCCCGAGCGTCTCCAGCTCGTCGGCGCAGTTCTCCTGCACCGCCTCGTAGGCGGCCTTCGTGACCGCCTCGGCCACGTCCATCGCCTCCGTGTGGTCACAGAAGGCGCCCTCGAAGTCGATGGAGTGGGCCTCGTTGAGGTGGCGGGGCGTGTTGTGCTCCTCGGCGCGGAAGATCGGGCCGATCTCGAAGACGCGCTCGAGGTTGGAGCCGGCCATGAGCTGCTTGAACAGCTGCGGGCTCTGGTTCATGAACGCCTCCTCGCCGAAGTAGGAGATGGGGAACAGCTCCGTGCCGCCCTCGGTGCCGGTGGCGACGATCTTCGGGGTGTTGATCTCGGTGGCGTCGTGGCTCCGGAAGGCGTCGCGGACGGCGCGCAGCAGCTCCGCGCGGATCTCGAAGACGGCCTGTACCTCGGGCTTGCGGAGGTCGAGCGTTCGGTTGTCCAGCCGGGTCGGGAGCTCGGCGTCGACCTTTCCGGAGGGGTCGAGCGGGAGCTCGGGGTCGGCGGGCGCGACGACCTCGATGTCGGTCGGGACGACCTCGACGCCGGTGGGCGCGCGGGGCTCCTCCTTCACGTCGCCCTCGACCTTCAGGACGGACTCGCGGTGGGCGTCGAGACCGGTGTCGACCATCGCCTCGTCCATCTCGTCCTTCTCGAGCTTGACCTGGATCTTCCCCGTCTTGTCGCGGAGGATCAGGAACGCGATGCCGCCGAGGTCGCGGGTCTCGTGGACCCAGCCGGCGACGGTGACCGCCTCGCCCGGGGTCGCGTCAGCCGTGTAGGTTCGACCGTGCATACAGTCCGGTTCCGGCGCGAGGCTTTAAACTCGGTCGATCCCCGTTGTCACGCCCCGTGAAGGCTTACCACGGGCGGTTCGGTCGGCCTGAGCGGCCCGGTTCCGCGCGGTGATACCCGGGAAGGTACGCTTATGCCTCCGGACCCGAATCGACGCGCAGTGACGGACGCGGGCCGACCCGGGGGGAACCGCAGCGACGCGAACAGCGTCGCGACCGACGGCGGGGGTACCGGCGTCGCCGACAGCGGGTCCGCCGCGGGCGACGCCGCCGCCGACACCGGCGGGCCGGCGTGGTTCTCCAGGGCGTTGGCCGCGAGCGGGGCGTTCACCGGCGCGCTCGTCGTCGGCACCGCCGCGCTGGCGTTCACCTCGGCCGGGCGGAGCCCGGGGTCGGTCGTGTTGGGGCTCGTCGGACCGCTGTGTGCGGTGTGGGCGTACGGTGTCGTCCTCGCGTGGGTCGCCCGGACCGACCTGCCGCGCGAGCACCACGCTCGCCTGGCCGGCTGGCTCGTCGTCGGCGTGATCCCGCTGGTCGTGGGCGCGGTGGTGATGCAGGCGTACAGCGCCGCCGTCGGGGCGCTCGACTCGTTCTCGCCTGCGGCGGCCGGCGGCTGGGCCTGCGGCGGCGTCGTCTTCGGCGCCGCCGTCGGCATCGGCGACGTGCGCGTCCGGATGCGCACCGCCGAGGCCGAGGAGGCGACCGCGCGCTACGAGCAGCTCGTCGAGGTGCTCACGGTGCTCAACCGGGTGCTGCGCCACGACGTGCGCAACGACCTCACGGTGATCGCGGGTTATCTCGACCGCGCCCGCCGCGAGGGCGACGCCGACATCGTCGAGTACCTCGACGGGATCGAGGCGCGCGCCGAGCGCATCGAGCGGCTGAGCGACCACGCCCGCCTCGCGGAGGACGCGGTGCTGGGCGACGAGCACGTCGATGAGACGACCGACCTCGCGCTCGTCGCCGAGCGCGTCGTCGCCGCGATCGGTCGCGACTACCCGGAGGCGACGGTGTCGTTCCGGACCGACGCCGATCCCGGGCGGGCGATCGTGCCGGGCCACGACCTGTTGGAGTCGGCGATCCACAACGTCGTCGAGAACGCCGTCGAGCACAACGACGCGTCGGACCCGACCGTCGAGGTCGTCGTGCGGATCCGCCCCGACGACACGCTCGCGGCCGAGCACGGCGATGGCGGGGGTGCCGGCGCCCACGGCAGTGCCGGTGGCGCGCACGCTGGCGACGAGGGCGGCGGAGTCGTCGAGGTGTCGGTCGCCGACGACGGCCCGGGGTTCCCCGAGCGCGAGCGGACCGTGCTCGAGGAGGGCGGCGAGGACGCCCTGGAGTCCAGCTCCGGCATGGGCCTGTGGGTGGTCCACTGGATCGTCGACGCCGTCGACGGCGCCACGTCCGTCGACGACCGCGAGGGTGGCGGGAGCGTCGTCACGCTGCGGTTCCCCCGGGTCGGCGGCGACGGCGACCACGAGGCGTGAAAACCGGCGTCGGAGGGGGATCCGGGGCGGGGAAACGGAGGGGAGGCGGGACGGGGCGGGCGAGACTCAGGCGTCGGCGAGCTCGGCGTGGGCGTCCGTGACGCCCTCGACGGTCTCGCGGACGGCGTCGGCGCCTTCGTCGTGGAGCAGGTCGCCGACGACGACGGTGTCGGCCACTTTGCCCATCGCGTGGGCGTCGTCGTAGTCGTGGATGCCGCCGCCGTAGAAGAGGGTCGAGTCATCGAGCGCGTCGTGGGCGGCCTTCACGGTCTCGCGGTCGCCCAGGGTGCCCGAGTACTCGACGTAGACGATGTCCTGGCCGAACATCTTCTCGGCGACGCGGGCGTACGCGCCGACCTCCTCGGGGGTGAGGTCGCAGTCGGCGCCGGTGAGCTCGGCGGCGGAGGCGTCGGGGTTGAGCACGATGTACGCCTCGGTGTGGGTGCGGTCCCAGTCGAGGTCGTCGGCGATGCGCACCCACTCCTTGTGGGCGCCGGTGATCCAGAACGGGTCGTCGGCGTTGAAGACGGTCGGGATGAGGTAGCCGTCGAGCGCCTCGTCGTCGACGACGACCGCCGGGTTCGACGGCTCCTGGTACAGCGGGACGTTGTGCTCCTTGCACGCCTCGATGACGCGGGTGGCCTTCTCGGAGGTCACGTCCAGCGTGCCGCCGATCTCGATGGCGTCCGTGCCGGTCTCGCAGGCGTCCGCGAACGTCTCGTCGCCGTACAGTTCCTTGTCCGGGTCGATCTTCAGGACGTGATCCCACTCCTCCCAGGGGGCGCTCATGTTGGTGGGGATGGTGTGCAGAGCGCTAAAAAGGGCGCGGATGCGAGCGGTGTGACACCCGTAGATTCTTGCCGACGCGGACTCCCTCGGTGGATAGCACATGAGTCAGGCGACGCTCGGGTCCGCGCCTTACCGTAATTCGAACCTCTTCTCCGGCTACTATCTCGACGAGCGCGTCGACGACCTCGACGCGTGGGACTGCGACGAGGCGGCCGGGGCCGCCTTCGAGGAACTCCAACACCTGTGGGAACTGGAGGGCGAGCTCGTCGCCTCCTACAAGGAGGACGAGCTGCTCGACTCGTGGATCGACGAGGTGCTGGACGTCCTCGGCTTCGGGTCACTCTCGGAGACGACCCTCCCGGACAGCGAGGGGTACAACGATCGCCTCCTGTTCGAGTCCGACGAGAAACGCCGCGACGCCAGCAGCCGCAAGCGCGACGGCGACCGCGACGCGATGTACTCGCTGGCCTCCGCAGTGCTCGAAGCCAAGCAGTGGGACGCCGACTTCACCCAACGGTTCGCCGAGACGCGATCGTATCGCGACGCCTCCCACCAGATCAAGTACTACCTCGAACACACGCCCGAGCGGCTGGAGTGGGGCATCCTCACGGACGGCAGGACGTGGCGCCTCTACGGCACCAAAGACTACGCCACCGAGACCTACTACGAGGTCAACCTGCCCGAACTCCTCGAATCCGGCGACCTCGAACAGTTCAAGTACTTCTACGCGTTCTTCCGGCCGGCCGCGTTCCGCGAGACGGCGGGCACGACGTTCCTCGAAACCGTCTGGAACGAATCGGAGACGGCCGCACAGGAACTCGGCGAGGACCTGCAGGACAACGTCTTCACCGCGCTGCGCATCCTCGGCGAGGGCTTCGTCGAGACCAACGACCTCGCGATAGATCCCGACGACGAGGAGGCTCGCGAGGAGCTGAAAGAGCAGTCGCTCGTCCTCCTGTACCGGCTGATGTTCGTCCTCTATGCCGAATCGCGGCACCTCATCAGCCCGGACGAGCCCGCTCGCGAAGCCGAGTTCAACGAGAACTTCAGCCTCGACGAGCTGCGCCAAGAGATCCACGAGGACATTGACGCGGGCGATTCCTTCGACGAATACAGCGAGTACTCGACGTCGATGTGGGGGCGCCTCCAGGACCTGTTCGGGCTCATCGACTCCGGCGAGGAGTCGCTGGGCATCCCGCCGTACAACGGCGGCCTCTTCGACGACGACGAGCACGCGTTCCTCGCGAACAACGAGGTCGCCGACCGCTACGTCGCCGAGGTCGTCTATCGGCTCGGGACGACGACGGCCGACGACGGCGACGGCTACGTGCTCGCCGACTACGCCGACCTGGACACGCGTCACCTCGGGACGATCTACGAGGGCCTGCTCGAACACGAGTTCCGTATCGCATCCGAGCAGTACGCCGCAGTCTCGGAGGACGGCGGGCAGGTGTGGAAGCCCGCGACGGAGGTGAGCGTCGCCGACGCCGTCGAGACGGTCGAGGCGGGGGAGTTGTACGTGGTGAACGACGACGGCGAGCGCAAGGCCACCGGCGCATACTACACGCCGGACTACGTCGTCGCCTACATCGTCGAGGAGACGATCGACCCGCTGGTCGAGGAGATCAAAGCGGACATCCGCGAAGAGGAAGGGTTGGAGCCTGGCGACAAGGGGTACATCGCGCCGTTCTTGGAGCAGATCCGCGAGTTGACCGTGCTCGATCCGGCGATGGGCTCGGGGCACTTCCTCACGAAGGCAACTGGGTATCTGACCGAGCAGGTGATGGAGGTCATCCGCCAGCAGGAGATTCAAAGCTACGACGAACAGGACATCCGGCGGATCATCGCCCGCGAGTGTATCTACGGCGTCGACATCAACGGGATGGCCGTCGAGCTCGCGAAGCTGTCGATGTGGCTAGAGACGCTTGCGACTGACCAACCGCTCGCGTTCCTCGACCACCACCTGAAGGATGGGAACTCGTTGGTGGGGTCGGACATCACCGAGGTGCTGTCAGATGATAGCGCCCAGGAAGGCGGACAGTTGACGCTCACGCAAGTGTTCGCGAAGGCTCGCCGCGACACGCTCGAGCACGTGATGGAGCTGATGTCGGAGCTGCTCGCCATCGACAACGAGACGCTCGCGGACATCAAGTCGATGGAGGAGACGTACGACGAGATTCGCTCGGATCCGTTGTACGGGCGCTTATTCGAGTTGGCGAACGTCCACACTGCTGAGCAGTTCGGGTTGGATGTGCCCGAGGGTGTGTACGAGGAGATGGCCGGAGCGATCGAGGACGCCGAGGAGTGGGCTGAGGTGCAGGGGGAGGATTGGTTTGCGTCGGCGCAGGCGATGGCCGACGACGAGGACTTCTTCCACTGGGAGCTGGAGTACCCCGAGGTGTTCTTCGGGACTGATGGGGAGAAGCGCGACGATGGGGGGTTCGATGCGGTTGTTGGGAACCCTCCGTATGTGCGGATCCAAGAACTCCGCACGTCCGTCCCAGAACAAGCAGAATACCTTTCTCAGTACAGATCCTCGACGAGAAACTTCGACTTATATGCGAACTTTACTGAGAAGGGGTATACACTGTTGTCTAGCCATGGATACCTCGGGTACATAGAACCACACAAGTTCTTCCAAAATGACTTCGGAGAGGGGTTGCGCGAATTCCTAGCTGAGAGAGAAGCTATTGAGCAGATTTTATCATTCGGACACAGACAAGTATTCAGAAACGCATCCGTGTACACTTGTGTTCTTGTTCTCAGCAAATCTGGACAACAAGGGCACAAATACGCTGAAATTGATCCACAAGAGTTAGCCACCGGTACAACGCCGAACTACCGGAGAATCGATCCAGAACTGGACGGAGACCCTTGGGTATTCAAATCCCCAGAGGTCCTCAGGGTGCTGAAGAAAATTGATGAGAAGGCACTCTCTCTCGCAGATGCTACTAAGAAGATATACCAAGGAGTCATCACGAGTGCTGATAATACGTACTTGGTTAATCAAATAGAGGACCGAGGAGAGACAACGCTGATCGAAAACGGCCATGGCGAGAAAGCAGTCGTAGAATCCTCACTTGTCTATCCGTTTCTCAAAGGTCAAGACGTGAAGCGATATGAACCACTTGACCCGCCGCAGTCAGTCATTCTACCGTATCACAGTGGAAGCACAGGGCTAGAATTCATTAGCGAGGATACGCTGGAATCGGATTATCCCAATACTCACGACTATCTCAAATCACACGAGTCTGATCTTCGATCACGAGATAGCGGGAGCATGGATACCGAAAGATGGTACGACTTTACCCGAGCACAGAATATGCCGGAATTTCTCAATCAGAAGTTGGTCACACCGGAAATCAGCTACGGTGGGAACTTCACCTATGACGATGTTGGAGTCTTCCACAAATCCAAAGTATACGGGATTGTAGCCGAGGAGGGTATTCATGAGAAGTTCCTACTCACGATTTTGAATAGCAAGTTGCTCTGGTTCTATCTTCGAAGCACTGGGTATGTGCTCAGAGGGGGGTACTTTACGTTCAAAACGGATTATCTGGAACCATTCTGCCTGCCGAATGTGAACCATGCCAAGAATACAGAGGTTCCCAAACAAGATCAACCTGAGACTGTGAACGCGGAGGCTCAAACAGAGTCTGATTCTGCGTTCAACCAGCTTTGCTCCCTTGCTAATTCGCAGTTAGAGTCACAAAGAGCCCTCAAATCGCTGAATCTGAAAATTCAAGATCACCTTGGGTCATATTCCGATGGCCCGAAGCTCGCGGATGTCGGCTTTACCCAACCTCCGGAGGATGCCGCCGAGTCAATCCTCCAAGAGACGACCGAGCAGAAACCGAATCTCCGCGTCGGCCACGCAGAAGTCATCCGTAGGGCCGACACGACGGTCGAGATCCAGCTCACCGCTCGCTACAAACCCGACGACGAGGACGCACACGAGACGGACCAGTGGGGTTACACGGAGACGGACCCACTCCCGGCGCTGCGAATCACGGACCTCACCGAAACGGAGGCAGATCTCATCGAGGCGTTCGTCCCGGTCGCCGTCGACGAGGCTGGCGGGTTCGCCGGCTTCCGCGAGACCGCGACGAAGACGAACTCGCTGGTGGACCGGCTCCGCGCGCTCACGCTGCCCGCCGTCGACGACGTTCGCGACGGGCTGGAGAGCTATCTAGAGACGAAGGCTCGTGCTGAAGAGTTGGAAGAGCAGATCGAGCGCACCGACGACCTGATCGACGAGATCGTCTACGAGCTGTACGGGCTGACCGACGAGGAGATCGAGATCGTCGAGGAAGCCGTTGGGGAGTAGGGTACTGTTCCGCGAGCGAACGAAGTGAGCGAGCGGCCCTTTTTGATCCACATTTTTCGAGGAGGGTCGCGCGGAGCGCGACCCGACGATGAAAAAGGTGGGACTTGAATTTATACCCCATACCGACGAACCACCGAGTGATGACCGAGATCGTCCGCGACGACGACCACAGCGCCGGCTCGCCGACCATCGAGGGAACCGGCATTCGCGTCGTCGACGTCGCGAGCGCCTACGAGCACAGCGGGTACGACCCCGACGAGATCACGCAGTTGTACCCGCCGCTGGACCTCGTTGACGTGCACACCGCGCTCGCGTACTACTACGAGCACATCGAGGAGCTTCGTCCCGCGACGGAGTCGTCGGCCTCCGCGTGAGCCCGGTGCTGTATCTCGACGAGAGTATCTGGGCTCCGGTGGCCGACGGACTCCGCCAGCGTGGTCGAACTGTCCACACCGCCCACGAGGAGGAGACTGCGGGCCACACGGACAGGGAGCAGCTCAGGTACGCTCGCGACCGAGACTGGACGCTCGTCACGTTCGACGACGACTTCCTCTCGTTGGTCGAGGGGGACGGCCTTCCGCACGAGGGGATCGTGTATATCGACCAGCGTGGGAAGCGCGTCGGTGACGTCGTCCGCGATCTCGACACTGCGCTGGAGTACCTCGACGACGAGTGGGAGGGCGTATACTACGCCTAAATCAACATGTGACCGTAGCCGTCGACGCTCGCGAACGCGGATCCACGGTTTGTGCAGCCCTTGAACAGCGAGCGAGGACACCCGAAGATGAACCCGGTAGGGCCGATCCGACCTCGGAGTCGTCTCGCCCGGGGTTCCAGGGGTGCACTTAATGTCCGGCCGGCGAGTAGAGCCGGGAAATGGCAGGCGTTTCGATCGAGGGCGACATACTCGTCGTAGAGCGCCCGCCGAACGAACTCGACGAGTTGGCGCTCGAGTTCTCGGCTGTCGCCGCACGGTGCGATGTCGATCATGCGTTCATCGCGGGCTACCTCGCCATTCTCACCGGTCGTGCGCGAGCGACTGACGACGTCGACGTCCTGATCGAGGAGCTGTCGGCTCCGGAGGTGGACGCTCTCGTCGACGAACTCGAGGAAGCCGGCTTCTGGGGGCCGGCGATGCCACTCGAAGAGATGTATGGCAACCTCTCGGCGGGGACGAATATCTGGGTCGCCCCAGAAGATCAAACTACCCCCCACCTGGAGGTGAAGTTCCCGACCGACGAGTTCGACCGCGCGTCGCTATCGAATTCCATCAGTGCTCGAGTCGGGGGGCGTGAACTGCCGATCGGACCGCTCGAGCTGCAGATCGCGTACAAGCTCTACTTGGCCGCCGAGAAGGACTTAGAGGACGCAGCTCACCTGTACTTGCTCTTCGAGGAAACACTTAGGATCGACCGGCTCGAAGAATGGGTCGGACGACTCGGAGTCGAGGACAGCTATGAGCGACTCAAATCGATCTGAGCGGCTTGCCGAGAAGCATGCACGGAATCAGCAAGCCCGTCTCGAGGGCATCAAGCGGTGGGTCGAGTACATCCGGACACATCCGCCCGAGGAATGGGGCCCCCAGCAGAACGCAGTCGTGAACGAGCAGCTCCGTAGTGCACGGGAGACCGGGCTGTCGGTCGAACACGAGAAGCGCGTTCGTGCGTTCGCAGAAGAGAACAGTCCCGAGTGAACACCCTCGGGAATACGGTTGTACCGTGGAAGACCCCACCGAGACGGGGTAATAACTTCGCCGACAACAATCGTTCTCGTGATGTGTACGTGACGCACAGATTTTTGACCGCTCACATCAAAACACGAGCATGGCCGTCGACACCCGCGAGAGCAAAGCCGAGTTCGCCCGACGGCTCGCGAGCGCCGGCTACGACGACTTCCTGATCCTCGACCGCGAGGCGGCGGCGACCGTCCTCACCGAGCGTCGCGAGGAACTGATCGACGCGATCCGGACCGAGACGCCCGAGTCGATCACGGCGCTCGCGGGCGCGGTCGACCGCGACGTTGCTGCGGTGCACCGCGATCTCGACGTGCTGTTCGAGTATGGTGTCGTCGAGTACGAGGAATCCGGCGGACGGAAGGCTCCGCGGCTGAAACACGAGCGGGTGTTCGTCGAGCCGGTCGCGTGAGCGGTATCGTGGAGGATCTGTCGCTGTCCGGGAGCGAACGGAGTGAGCGAGCGGCCCTTTTTTGATCCACATTTTTCGAGGAGTGGTCGCGCGAAGCGCGACCCGACGATGAAAAAGGTGGCGCGTGTTCGTCGAGCCCGTCGCCTGAATGGGCGAGTCGACGTTCGAGTACCGGCTCGGCCGGTACGCCGACCACGAGTACTTCCTGAGCGCCCGCGCCCGACCCGGGTTCGACGACCCGAGGAGTTCGCGGTCGTCGTCCACTACAACGATCCGACGACCGAGGAGGAAGTGCAGATCGCGCGGATCGACACCGCTCAGGGTACGTTCACATCGACCGGCTGTATCGGCGCGGACGACCCAAGGAGACGCTCGATCTCGACTTCTGGGACGCCGTGGAGTACGCCGAGGACTGATGGCGCACGTTCGCCGAGGGATACGAGCGTCGCAACGGCGACGGCCAAGTCAGTTCAGTAGGTTCGGCCGCGCCTACGCCGTCAGCTCCCGATAGTACGCAACCGACAGCGTCCCGAAGAAGCCGCCGAACAGCGTCCCGAGCACGACCGTCACCGCGGAGATCGCGACCGCCCCCAGCGACGGCATGGAGACGACGAACGGGTCGACTGGCGCGCCCGCGCCGAACTGCGGCGCCGCCAGCGCGGACCCGAGGCCGATGACCAGCCCGAACCCGCCAGCGAGCACGCCGACGAGGACGGAGTAGCCGAGCACGCTCACGACGTTGCGGCGGACGACGCCGGCGCTGTGTGTGATCGACTCGATCGCGTCGTAGCCGTCGATCACGATCGCCTGCCCGTAGAACTGGATCAGGAACGCGACGACGAGGTACGCGAGCATCACCGCGAGCACCACGACGGCGACGGCGGCCAACAGCGCGACGTTCACCCCACCGGGGTCGGGCGCGCCCGTGGGCAGCGAGCCGAGGAGACTCACCACGCCGACGATGCCGGCGACGAACGCGATCATCCCGAGCGCGACGTTCACCACCAGCAGGATCAGATACACCACGAACACGGAGACGAAGTGCTCCTTGCCGGCGGCGACGAACGTCGACAGCGACGTCCGCCCGTCGAGCGCCTCGTCGGCCATGCCGATGATCCCCGCCTGGAAGAACGGCACCGCGACGAGGTACAGCGCCGAGGCCGCGAGCGAGACGAGGCTCGCGATCAGCGGCGCGCTCGACTGCAGGAGCAACTGCGGTACCTGCACGAGAGTCAACGCGAGCACGGGAACGAACAGGACGGGATTGTCGACGAGCGTCGACGGCGTCCGCTGGAGGGCAGTCTGGAGGGCCACAGCTGAACACTCGTTCAGTTATAAATAAAGGTACTGACTGGTCGGGGTGACGCCAGGATGCGGGCGCGGGTGATCCCGTTGAGGCGAGGGGAGCGAAACGACCGACGACCAACCGACAGAAAACGGGCGCCTGCGGGGAGGTCGCGAGGGCACGGGCTACTCGTCTGCCAACGCGTCGTAGATCGCTCGGTTCCGCTCACGGTTCGTTCGAGCGACGTACCGAACGAGTTCCTCGCGGGCGTTCGCCGGAAGATCGTCGACGAACGTCGCGTCGTCGGGGTTGCGGTCAGTGTTCACCGCTCCGGCGTCGTCGCGGATCCGCATAGCGTCTTCGACGGGGGGCCGTGGAACGGATATCGAATTCAATCGGCTTTCGCCTGCCAGTCGCGCACGGTGTCCGGGCCGATCCCGTCGACCTGCTCGGCGAGCGCGTCCGGCTCCATCTCCTTGAGCGAGGACACGTCGTTCACGCCGGCGTCCTTCAGCTTCTCTGCGGTCTTCTCGCCGATCCCGTCGATCGTCTCCAGTTCCGAGCCCGCCTGCCGCGACTGGTACTCTCGGTAGTTGCAGATCGGGCAGCCCAGCTCCCAGGGCTCGTCGCCCGAGTGGACGACGAGGTGCGGGAGGTCGTGCTCCTCGCAGGTCTCGTCGGTCACCTCGATCTCCCCGCGGCGCGGCAGCGGCAGCGAGTAGTCGCAGTCGGGGTACCGGGTACAGCCGACCAGCCGCGAGCCCGAGCGAAGGCGCTTGATCGCGAGGTCGCCGCCGTGCTCCTCCCCGCAGTCGGGGCACTCGCCGATGACCTCGTCCTCCTCCTCGTCGGCCTCGTCGGCCTGACACTGCGGGCAGCCGTGGACGAACGTCTTGCGCCCGGCGAGCATCTTCACGTGGTTCAGCCCGTGGTCGTCGCACACCTCATCGAGGATGAGCGGCTTTCCCGTCGACGGCAGCGGCAGCGTGTACTCGCACTCGGGGTAGCCGTCGCAGCCGACGAAGTACGAGCCGGCGCGCGACTTGCGCACGAGCAGCGTGTCGCCGCACTCGGGACACGGCCCGAGCTGTTTGTCGGCCTTCAGCGACTTCTGGAGGTGGTCGCCGACCTCCTCGCGCGAGTCGACCAGCTCCTCGAACACCCGCGAGAGCATCTCCCGGGACTCGTCGGCGACCTCGTCGAACTCCTTCTCGCCCGAGGCGATGGCCTGCATGTCCGCCTCCAGTTGGGCGGTCATCTCGTCGCTCACGATCCGGTCGGCGAACTCCTCGCTGGCCTCGACGACCGCCTTCGCGAGCCCGGTCGGGCGCGGCGGGTCGCTCTCGATGTAGCCGCGGTCGTACAGCTTCTGGATCACGTCGTGGCGCGTCGCCTTCGTCCCGATCCCCATGTCCTCCATCGTCTCGATGAGCCGCGACTGGCCGTACCGCCGCGGCGGCTGGGTCTGCTTGGCCTCCAGCGCCGTCTCCACGATCCCCAGCGCCTCGCCCTCCGTCACGTCGGGGACGTAGCTCTCGTTGGTCGAGAAGTACGGGTACACCGCGTGGTACCCCTCCTCGGTGAGGCGCTTGCCGTTGGACTTGAGCCTGAGGAGGCCCTCGTCGATGCCCACGGCGTCGTCGCCCTCCTCGACCTCGGTGACGACGCGGAGGTGCTCCCACTCGGCGTCGGGGGCGCAGGTCGCGAGGAACCGGCGCACGACCAGCTCGTACACCTCCCACTCGTCGTCGGAGAGCTCCGAGGCCGCCGGCAGCTCGCCCGTCGGGTGGATCGGCGGGTGGTCGGTCGTCTCCTCGTCGCCCTCGGTCGGCTCGATGTCGTCCAACTCCAGCAGCGACTCGGCGTCGTCGCCGAACTCGCGGCCCATCGACAGCTCCTCCAGCAGCTCGCGCTCGTCGAGGTCCTCGGGGTAGACGGTGTTGTCCGTCCGCGGATAGGTGATGAACCCGGCCGTGTACAGGTCCTCGGCGATGCTCATCGCCCGCTGGGCGGAGTAGCCGATCGAGGAGGCCGCGCGGATGAACTGCGTCGTGTTGAACGGCGCGGGCGGCTCGTCGGTCCGCCGGCGGCGACGGACCGATGAGACGGTCGCCGCCTCGGCCTCGCGCAGTCGGCCGTACACCGCCTCGGCGGTCGCCTCGTCCCAGACGCGCTCGGCCTCGGTGCCGTCGTCGTCCTCGTAGAAGTACTGCGCGTCGAAGGCGTCCTTGTCGGGGTCCGATTCCGCGCCCTCGCGCTTCAGGAGGTCGGCGAACAGCTCCCAGTAGTCCTCGGGGTCGAACGCCTCGATCTCGCGCTCGCGGTCGACGATGAGCTTCAGCGTCGGTCCCTGCACCCGCCCGACGGAGATGAAGTCGTCGCCGAGTTGGCGGGCCGACAGCGAGAGGAACCGCGTCAGCGACGCCCCCCAGATCAGGTCGATGATCTGGCGCGCCTCCCCCGCGGCCGCGAGGTCGAAGTCGATCTCGTCGCGGTCCTCGAACGCACCGCGCACCTCGTTCTCCGTGATCGACGAGAAGCGCACGCGGTCGACGGGCACGTCCTCGTTCACCTCGCGGATCAGCTCGTAGGCCTCCTTGCCGATCAGCTCGCCCTCGCGGTCGTAGTCGGTCGCGATGACGACGCGGTCGGCGTCCCGCGAGAGCAGCCGCAGCGCGCGGACGATCCCCTCCTGGGTCGGGCGCTTTCGGACGGGCGCGTCGATGAGTTCGACCGGCTCCACGTCCCGCCAGTCGTCGTACTCCGGGGGGAAGTCCACCGCGACGACGTGGCCCGACAGCCCGATGCAGCGGGTGCCACCCCAGCGGTAGACGTTGACGCCGGCCCGCCGCTCCGTGTCGAAGTCCCCGTTCGAGAGGATCTCCGAGAGGCGCCGCGCGGCGTTGTCCTTCTCGGTGACGATCAGTTCCATCAGTTGCCGGAGAGTATGCCGAATCCCTTTGTAACCCTTTCGCGGGTGGCCGTCACACGGTCCGTCCCGGGTCGTCCGCCGCTCGCGCCGTGGGACGGAAACGCGGCTACAGCGACGCCTCGGGGTCGTCCGCGACCTTGTGGAGGTGCCAGCGGTCGTACAACAGGTCGATCCCCCGGTCGGCGCCCGGCGCTGCGTCGTCGCCGGTTCCGTCGCCGACGCGGAACTCCACGGGCACCCGCTCGCCCGCCTCGTTGGGCGTCGTGAACGCGTGCGGGTCGTCGCCGACGGCTTCGGTCAACGGCAGCGACTCGCCGCCGATCGGGCCGGCCAGTTCGAGCCGCAGGCCGCCGCCGTCGCGGGCGACGACCGCGCGCTTCACTCCCCGATAGGAGGCGTACTCGCCGGTCAACCGATCGAAGCGCCGGCGACGCTCGAAGAACGGGACCGCCTCGGCCGGTTCCTCCCCGAGCGCGCACGCGAACACGCCCTCCCCGAGTCTGACGAGGGGGTAGTCGGGCGCGGCGTTGGCGGCCACGGCGACGCCGATCCCCGCCTCGGGGCTGAAGCCGACGTACGCCGTCGAGACGGCGATGGACCCGGAGTGGCCGACGAGCTCCCGGCCGCACGCCTCGCGGGTCCGCCACCCGAAGCCGTACGGCCCGCCGGGCGTGTCGACGCGCCCCTCGGTGAGCGCCGCGACCGACTCGGGCGAGACGACCTCCCGGCCGTCGAGGCTCCCGTCGTTCAACAGCAGCCTGGCGTACCGCCCGAGCCCTTCGACCGAGGCGAACAGCCCGCCCGCCGGCCGCGATAGCTCCCGGACGGGAACCGACGCCGCCACGAGGTCGTCCCGACCCCCGGCGTCGCCCGCGGGCCCGCCGCGGGCGTGGGCGGCGGCGGGACCGGACCCGCGGTCCTCGCGCAGGTACATGGTGGCGTGATCGTCGTCCATCGCGAACGCCGTGTCGTCGAAGGTGGCGCGGTCGAGCCCCAGTGGGTCGAGGACGTGCTCGGCGACGTAGCGATCGTACGGGCGGCCGGTACACGCCTCGATCACGTCGCCCAGGAGGACGTACCCCTCGTTGCTGTAGGCGAACCGTTCGCCGGGGGCGCCGACGTGTTCGGTGCCCGCGGTCGTCGGGCCGCCGGCCGCGTCGACGCCGACTGAACCGCCGCCGACCGAACCCGCGCCGTCGGTGTCGTCGCCGCGGCTGTCGTCGCCGCGACCGTCGCCGCCGACGGCGCCCTCCACGTGCGCCCGGAAGTCGGCCTCCGTCGACAGCGGGAGGGTGTCGGTGTCGCGGCGGAGTCGCCGGCCGATGAGCGCCTCGCTCGTCGCCAGCGACGGGACCCCCGAGGCGTGCGACAGGAGGTGCCGCAGCCGGATCGGGTCGTCGGGGTCGTCCCCCAGGTCCACGTCGAGATGGTCCGAGACCGGGTCGTCGAAGTCGAGCATCCCCGCCTCGGCCAACTGCGCGATCGCCAGCGCCGTCACCGACTTGGTGACCGACCCGACGCCGTACAGCGTCTCCGGCGTCGCCGGGCGGTTCCCGGCCAGGTCGCGGGCGCCGAACCCCTCGGCGTAGCGGACGCCGTCGCGGTCGACGACGGCGACGCTGACGCCGGGGAGCCGGTCGCGGCGCATCGTCCGCCGGATCAGGTCGGCCGCCGCGGCGCGGTCCTCGTCGTTCATGGTCTCGGATCGGGGCGGCGCGACTTCAAGCCGCGTGGCCCGTCGGCTGTCGCCGAAGCCCTCGCGTGCCGTCACGGTCCTCGTGTGCCGACGGGGTCCGTGCGTGCCGACGCGGCCCTGGCGTGCCGCTTCCCGAAGGAGTATGCCCCGGGGCGACCGGCACGGAAGTATGCCCGAACCCGAGACCGAACACGATCTGGCGACGATGACCTGGGAGGACGCCGGCGACGCCTTCCTCGGCGCCGACGCGGTCGTCGTCCCCACCGGAAGCACCGAGCAGCACTCAGTTCACCTCCCTCTCTCCACCGACAGCCTCCGCGCCGGGTACCTCTCGGCGGAGCTCGTCGAGGCCGCGCCCGACCACGACCTCGACCTGCTTCGCGCGCCGACGCTCCCGTACGGGTACAGCGAACACCACATGCCGTTCCCGGGGACCGTGACGCTCTCGCAGGACACCTACAAGCAGGCGCTCATCGACATCGGCGCCTCCCTCGCGGAACACGGCGCCGAGCGCGTGCTCTTTCTCAACTGCCACGGCGGCAACAAGGAGGCGCTCGCGCTCGCCACCGACCGGCTGAACCGCGACCACGACATCGGCGCGCACTTCGTTCACTGGACGGACTTCGGGCGCGACGAGCTGGAGGACCACTTCGGCGAGGGGTGGGGCCACGCCGGCGACCACGAGACGAGCTTCGTGGAACTGGTGCGCGACGACCTCGTGAAGTCCGACCGGAAGGAACCACAGGAGGCCGACGACCTCCCGGAGACGCGCTCGTGGACGTACTTCTCGGACGTAACCGAGTTGGGCGGGCTCGGCGACCCGACGAACTCGGACCCGGAGTTCATGGAGCAGGTGGTGGCGAACACGACCGAGCGGATCCTGGAGGCGCTGAACGAGGACATCGAGAACGGGTGGTGAGCGTGCGGTGGTAGATACGTCGTCGCGGTGGCGTGCGGCGCTCGCGCCTCGTGCGCGAGCGAGGGCGCGCGAGGGGCGAGCGAGGCGAAGCCGAGCGAGTCGGTTGGGGAGGGGGAGGGGGAGGGGGAGGCCACTGTGCGGTGCTGTGGGTGGGACTGAAAGGGGCCGTCGCTGTCGAGCGGCGAGGCGAAGCAAGCACCGCAGGCAAGCGGAACGAAGTGGAGCGAGCCGAGGAGCACAGCGAGTCGCAGCCCTCGACAGCGACGGGGGCTTTCGAGGTCGGTCGAGAGTGATCCGAGCCGATCGATCGAGAAACCGCGACACTGTCAACCGAACCCGATTCACCGGATGACACACCGACTCCGGAGGTCTCATTCTCCGGCGACGTACCGAACGTGACCGACCCCGCGGCCGGCCGACCCCCGGAAACGCTCAGACGTGCTCGCCGAGGAAGTCCGCGATCGCCTCGAACTCCGCGATCAGGTTCTCCCGGCTCGTCGTGTGGTGGCCCTCGTCCTCGAAGATCAGCGTCTCGACGGGGACCCCCTGTTCGCGAACCGCGTCGGCGACCTGCTCGGCCTCGCCGACCGGTACCCGGGGGTCGTTCGCGCCGTGCTGGACGAACAGCGGACACCGGACCTCCTCGATGCTCGTCAGCGGCGAGATCGACTTCAGGAACTCGTAGTCGTCCTCCAGGCTGCCGTACTCGGCCTCGCGGTGGCCCCGGCGCCACTCGCCGGTGTTCTCGAGGAAGGTGGTGAAGTCGGCGATGCCGACGAAGTCGACGGCGGCGGCCCACAGGTCGGGGTACTCGGTGATGGCCGCGAGGACCATGAACCCGCCGTAGGAGCGGCCGTAGGCGACGATCCGGTCGTCGTCGACCGACGGCTGCTCGGCCAGCCACTCCACGCCCGCGGCGATGTCGGCAACCGAGTCCATGCGCTTCTCCACGTCGTCGAGGTGCGAGTACGCCTTCCCGTAGCCCGACGAGCCGCGGACGTTCGGCTCCAGCACCGCGTACCCCCTGTTCAGGAAGTACTGCTTCGTCGGGGAGAACCACGGCCGGCGCTGGTGCTCGGGCCCGCCGTGGATGTCGACGATCGCGGGCACCCGCTCGTCGGGGTCGTCGGCGTCGACGCCCGGCGGAAGCGTCCAGTACGCCGGGATCGCCCGTCCGTCGAACGTCTCGTAGCGGACCGTCTCCGGGGCGTGGAACGCCGAGTCGGGGAGGCCGTTGCGGCCGACTGGCGTCCAGTCGGTCGGGGCGCCCCCCTCAGCGCGCTCGACGGCGTCGCCGTCGCCGGCGACGGTCCCGCCGCCGTCAACGAACTCGATCGTCCGGACGCCGTACGGCGTCGTCGGCGACGTGTGGGTGTACGCGAGGCGCTCGGCGTCCGGACCGAAGACGAGATCGGCGGCGATCCCGTCCACATCCGGCGTCGGGGTCGGATCGAAGCGCGGGTCCTCGGGGTCGCCGGCGAGCGTCCCCGCGCGCAGCGACGAGTAGCCGCCCTCGTTGACGGTGTACGCGATCCGGCCGGTGTCGCGGTCGAACGCGAGGCCGTCCACGTCCCACTCGTCGGTTCCGGGCTCGCCGGTCGCGTCGGCC
This sequence comes from Halobaculum roseum, assembly GCF_019880245.1. Classification (NCBI taxonomy): domain Archaea; kingdom Methanobacteriati; phylum Methanobacteriota; class Halobacteria; order Halobacteriales; family Haloferacaceae; genus Halobaculum; species Halobaculum roseum. The sequence continues at coordinate 2,130,058 of NZ_CP082286.1, read as the reverse complement.
GTCACGTCGTGGCCCGCGACCGGCGTTACCGACCCGTCGGACAGCGAGAGCCGACCCACGTAGGCCGTGTCGCTGTCGCGGTTCGTCACGCAGAGCAACCCGCCGTCGCCGTCGAAGTGAACGTGCGAGTAGGTCGCCTCGGAGTCGTCGGAGAGGTTGGTCGTCTCCCCCGACTCCAGATCGAGCAGCGTGAGGTCCTCGTCGTAGCTGGAGTGCGCCTTCGTGAGCACGAGCCGACGGCCCTCGGGACCGAACGCGGCGACGTTCAGCCAGCCGCCAGGCCCCTCGTACACGCGCTCGGGGTCGCCGGCGGGGGTGACCGTGCCGTCGCCGTCGACGCCGCCCACCGCCTGCACGTACACGTCGAATCGGCCGTCGGCCTCGCGGTTGGCCGTGTAGGCGACCCGGTCGCCGTCGGGGCCCCACGCGCCCCACGCGTGCTTCGAGTCGGGGTCGTCCGTGAGCGGACGCTCGACGCCCGTCGCGAGGTCGTAGTGCAGGAGCTGATCGCGCTCGTCGCTCCCGCGGTCCATCGCGTACACGAACGACTCGTCGGCGGGCGAGGCCGAAAGCGCAGAGACGCGCTCCTCGTAGGGGGTGAGCCGCGTCGGCCACGCGCCCGGCTCGTCGACGGTCCACACCTGCGGCGTGCCGGAGGTGTCCGCGAGGAACAGGAGGCGGCCCGCCGGCGTGAACGCCGGGGAGTCGACGTGTTCGACGGCGAGGAATCGGGCGACGCCGTAGTCGGCGCCGGCTGTGTCGGGCATACGCTCACGGCGTGCGCCCCGCGGCTAAAGCGTTCGGCAGGCGGCGAGGGAGACGGCCCGACGGCAGGAGAGCTGGTGGGTGCCGACTACAGGTCCGCGTCGGCGACCCGCTCCAGGAACGCGGCGGTCGTCCGGATCCCGTTCTCGAAGCAGTCCAGATCCAGGTGCTCGTTGGGCGAGTGGTTCCCCTGGTCGGGGTTCGCGTACGGCACCACCAGCACCGGCACGTCCGCGAGCGCGTCGACGCGGCGGAAGAACGCCGCCGGCAGCGACCCGCCCAGCACCGGCAGCTCCACCGGCTCGGCGCCCCAGACGGCCGACAGCGCCTCCAGCACTGGCGACGCTGCGGGAGTGTCGACTGGCGTCTTCATCGGCGGAAAGCCGGTTCCCTTGCGCACCGACACGTCGGGGTGCACGTCGGCGACGTGCTCCTCGAGACGCTCGAGCACGGTGTCGGGGTCCTGTCCGGGCACCAGCCGCGAGTCGAGTTTCGCGGTCGCCTCGCCGGGGATGACGGTCTTGCTCCCCTCGCCCTGATACCCCGCGTCGAGGCCGTTGACCGTGATCGTCGGCTCCAGCAGCAGGCGCTCGTAGTAGTCCCGGTCGGTCGTGAGGTGGGTGAGGTCCAACTCCTCGCGCACCGCGTCGGCGTCGTCGGGGAGCGCCGCCACGAGGTCGCGGTCGGCGTCGGTCACCTCGATGCCGTCGTGGAAACCGTCGACGGCGACGCGGTCGCCGCCGCTGGGATAGCCGCGCTCGGGGGCAGTCTCCGGGTGCCGTTCGGTGAGGGAGGCGACGACCTCGGCGAGTTCGGTCGCCGCGTTCGGGACGGGGCCGCCGAAGTTGCCCGAGTGGAGGTCGGCGTTCGCGGTTTCGAGGTCCAGTTGGAACGTGACGATCCCGCGGTTGCCGTAGATAAGCGTCGGGCGGCCCGAGCGGTGCTGCGGGCCGTCGGCGACGTACACGAGGTCGGCGTCGCGGACGGCGGCCGCCGCGGGGGCGTCGGCGTCGACGCCGGGATCGCGGACCTCGCTTCGCTCGTCCTCGCGTTCCCCGTCGAGGTACGCCTTCAGCCCGAGGCTCCCGCTCTCCTCGCCGCCCTCGATCAGGAGCTTCACCGTCACCTCGGGCACCGCGTCGGCGCGGGCGAGCGCGTCGAGCGCGAACGCGTGGGCGGCGAACTGGCCCTTGTTGTCGCCGGCGCCGGGGCAGTAGACGCTCCCGTCGCGCACCGTCGGCTCGAACGGCGGCGACTCCCACTGCTCGGGGTGCTCGGCCGGCTGCACGTCGTAGTGGCCGTAGAAGACGACCGTCGGCGCGTCGGGGTCGTCGGCGACGCGTTCGCCGTAGACGAGGGGGTAGCGGTCCGTCTCGATGCGGCGGGCGTCGAACCCGTGGTCGGTCAGCAGGTCGCGGACGGCGTCGGCGCCCGCGTCCATCCCCTCGCCCGTCGCGCTGACGGTGCGCAGACGGAGGAGGTCGAACAGCGACTCCCGGTAGTCGTCGAGGCGGTCGGCGACGACCGGGTCGGCGGCGCTCGCGGGCGCGGCTGCGTCGGTCATGGGTACGTCGGAGGACCGCGAGGGCTTCGGTGTTCGGGCGGCGGCGTCGCGTGCCGGGATGTCTCTCGTGCCGAGTCGCGTTGTTAACTATCATCCCACTACAATGGCAAAGTTATTATTCTAGAGGGCTAGATTAACAACCAGAGATGGACATCACTCGCCGCCGCCTGATCGCGTCCGCGACCGGGACGGTCGGAGTCGGTTCGATCGCGGGATGCCTCGGCGGTCGAGCAGGCAGCGAACCGGCGGACGCGGGCCCGACGGCGCAGGGGTCGTTCTTCGTCTTCGGCGACATCGCGGCGCGGGTCGCCGGCGACGCGACCGCGACGGACCTGCTCGTGCCCGTCGGCCAGCACGGCCACGGCTGGGAGCCCGGCCCGCGCGTTCGCGAGGAGATCCGCGACGCCGACCTGCTCGTACACGGGATGCCGGGGTTCCAGCCGTGGGTCGACGACGTGCTCGGTGACCTCGACGCCGACGGGAGCGAGGTGGAAACCGTCGACGCCAGCGCCGACGTGGACCTCATCGCCGCCGGCGAACATCACGTCGACGACCACACCGAGGATGGCCACGACGACGAAGCGCATCACGATGACGACCACACCGAGGAGAGCCACGACGACCACACTGAGGAACACCACACCGAGGAGAGCCACGACGACCACACTGAGGACCACGACGGCGGGGAGGGCGGCCACGACCACGGCGGGATGGATCCCCACTTCTGGATGGACCCGCTCCGTGTCCGCGATGCCGCCGGGACGGTCCGGGGGGCGCTGTCGGCGGTCGACCCCGACGCGGCCGACGCCCACGCGGACAACGCCGCGGCGTTCCGCACGGAGCTGGAGACGCTCGACGAGCGGATCGAGTCGCTCGTCGCCGACGCGGCGAGGGACACGGTGCTCGTCGCGGGCCACGACTCGTTCGCGTACGCCGCCGAGCGCTACGGGCTGTCGTTCCGGACGCTGACCGGTCTCGCGCCCGACGATCAGCCCACCACGCGCGACATCGAGCGCGCCGGCGACGTGATCGACGAACACGACCTGCGGTACGTCTGTGCGGACCCGCTGGAATCGCAGCGGGCGGCCGAACAGTTGGTCGCGGAGACCGACGCCGAGGAAGTGCTCCCGCTGACGGCGATGCCGGGGCTTACCGACGAGTGGGCCGCCGAGGACTGGGGGTACGTCGAAGTGATGGAGGAGGTGAACCTCCCGACGCTCGAACGGGTGTTGACCGAATGAGCGCCGACGCCGGTCCGACGGACGACGGGAGTCCGGCGGGCTCCGACGCCGCCCCGACCGTCGAACTCCGGGACGTGACGTTCGCGTACGCCGACAGACCCGTCGTCGAGGACGTCTCGCTCGTCGTCGAGTCCGGGGCGTTCCTCGGACTGATCGGCCCCAACGGGTCGGGGAAGACGACTCTGCTCGAGCTGATGATCGGGCTCCGCCGGCCCGACAGGGGGTCGGTCTCGGTGTTCGGCGAGCCGGCCCACCGACTCGACGGCGGGCGGCGCGTCGGCTACGTCCCGCAGGACGTGGGCGAGGCCAGCGACGAGATGCCCGTCACCGTCCGGGAGGTCGTCCGGATGGGGCGGTACCCCGGACGGCTGTTCCACCGGTTCGACGACGACGACCGCCGGGCGGTCGAGGCGGCGCTGGACCGGGTCGGGATCGCCGACCTCGCCGACCGCCGCGTGGGCCGGCTGTCGGGCGGGCAGCGCCAGCGGGCGTTCATCGCCCGCGCGCTCGCGAGCGAGGCCGACCTGCTCGCGCTCGACGAGCCGACCGTCGGCGTCGACGCCGAGTCCCGGGAGGCGTTCTACGACCTCCTGGGCGACCTGAACGACGAGGGGATGACCGTCGTGCTCATCGAACACGACGTCGGGGTCGTCACCGAGCGCGCGACGGAGATCGCCTGCCTGAACCGGGAACTGTTCTTCCACGGCGACCCCGAGGCGTTCGCCGAGACGGACGCGCTCGCGGACGCCTACGGGAGCGCACAGCGCGTCCTCACCCACGACCACTCATGACCGGCGCGACCGACGCGATCCTTCCGACCGTTCCGACCGGCGCGACCGACGCCCTCGGCGCCGTCGTGCTCCTCGCGGGGGTCGGCGAGCGCGCGCTCTCCGCGGTCCTCGACGACCTCTGGGGCGGGCTGTTGGACCTGCTCGCGGGCGCGACGGGGATCGAGGTGCTCGCCTCGCCGTTCATGCAGCGGGCGTACCTCGCGGCCGTCTGCGTCGCCGTGGTCGGGCCGCTCGTCGGGAGCTTCCTCGTCCACCGGGAGATGGCGATGATCGGCGACACGCTCGCGCACGCCGCCTTCGCCGGCGTCGCCGCCGGCCTGTTCGCCAACGCCGTCCTCGCGGTCACGGTGCCGCCGCTGTTGACGGCGCTGGTCGTCGCCGCCCTCGCCGCGCTGGTCGTGCAGGCGCTCGTCGACTACGCGGGCGCCTACCGCGACACGTCGCTTGCGATCGTGCTCACCGGCTCCTTCGCCGTCGGGAGCGTCCTCATCACCGCCGCCGACGGCGGCATCGCCGTCGGGATCAACGCGTACCTGTTCGGGTCGCTCGCGACCGTCTCGCGCGCGAACGCCGGGATCCTGCTCGCGATGACCGCCGTCGTCGGGCTGGCGGTCGGGGCGGCGTACCGGCCGCTCGTGTACGTCACCTTCGACGAGGTGGGCGCCCGCGCGGCCGGCGTCGACGTGACGCGGTACAACCGCCTGCTGGCGGTGTTGACCGCGGTCGTCGTGGTCGGCGCGATGCAGATCATGGGCGTGATCCTCGTCGCCGCGATGCTCGTGATCCCCGTCGCGACGGCCGCGCCCGTGACCGGGTTCAGGCGGGCGATCGCCGCGAGCGTCGCCGCCGGCCTGGTCGCCACGGTTGCGGGCGTCTCGCTGTCCTACTGGTACGACGTGGCCGCCGGCGGCACGATCGTGCTCGTCGCCATCGCCGGCTACGTCGCCGTGACCGCCGCGACGCGCCTTCGCGCCCGAATCGCCGCCAATCGTCGGGAACGGAACGCGCGCGGCGACTCCGACGCGACCGACGCCGACGCCGATTCGGGTGCCGAGTCCGGGGCGGTCACGGCCGACGGCGGCGACCGCGCCGGGTGACCGTCGGGTCGACCGTCGCTTTCATGACTGCTCCAGGACTGGCCGCCCCATGGACGCCCGCTCGCGCGCCCGGCTCGCGCTGGCCCTCCTCCTCGTGACGGCGCCGCTGTGGGGGCCGCCGCTCGATCTGACCGGACCCGACTACGCCTACCGCACCGCCGACATCACCGTCGAGGACGGCGAGGTCTCGATGCCGGAACTGGAGTACCGGCGGGGACCGACCGACCGGATCGCGTGTTTCTCGACGCTGGACACCGTCTATCGCGACCGCGGCTGTTATCTCGAGTCGCGCCTGCGCGACGGGAACGTCAGCGTCGACTATCCCGGGACGGGGACCTACGGCGGCGATCCGCACGTCTTCGGTCCGGAGTACGTCGTCTTCGGGACCTCCGGCCCCGTCTACGAGCGGACGGTCTCCCACGACACGACGAACGGGTCGTTCGTGCTCGGAGTCGACCGGGTCGACCCCGAAGTCGCCCTCGACGACGTGGCAAGCGATCCGGAAGGCGCACCCCCCGTCGTCCGCGAGGCGCTTGCCGCGGGCGAGGCCCGCCGCGACGAACCGATCCGTGGACACGACCCCGGACGGATCTATCGCGAGGACGGCGGGTTCGTCGTCGTGTACGAGGAGGAGGTCCACACCGGGTACTCCGAGCAACCCGGCATCGAGCGCGGGTTCGAGGCGATCGCGGTTCTGTTCGGTGCGCTGACGGTGTACCAGGTCGGTCGCGACAGCGTACGGCAGTCGTAACGGCGAGTTCACGCCCGAAGAACGGGCGAACGTCCGGTCCCGGCCGCGCCGACCGCCTCCACAATCCTTAGGCCGCGACGCCACGCGCGGACGGTAGACCCCTCCATGGCGAACACCGACGCGCGCGTGGACATGACCGAGGGAACGGTGGCCCCGCGGCTGTTCAGCCTCGCGTGGCCGCTCGTCCTCGGCAACCTCCTCCAGACCCTCTACAACCTCGCGGACGTGTTCTGGGTCGGCCGCGTCAGCCCCGAGGCCGTCGCCGCGGTGTCGCTCATGTTCCCCCTCTCGTGGATGTTCGTCTCGACGGCGATGGGGCTCACGGCGGCGACGATCGCGCTCGTCTCCCAGCACGTCGGCGCCGGCGAGGACCGCCGCGCCGACGAGGTCGTCGGACAGACGACGCTGTTGGCGATCGGCGTCTCCGTCGTCCTCGCGGCCGCCGGGCTGCTCGCGCGCCGACCGCTCCTGAACTGGATCGGCGCCGAGGGCGTCGTGTTCACGGAGGCGCTGGCGTACATCGAGGTCATCTTCCTCACGCTGCCGCTCACGTTCCTCTTCTTCGCCTTTCGCGCCTCCCTGCAGGGCGCCGGCGACACCAAGACCGCGATGTGGCTCGTCGCCGCCTCCGCCGGCGTCAACATCGTCATCGACCCCGTGTTCATCCTCGGGTGGGGGCCGATCCCCGCGATGGGGACCCGCGGGGCCGCGGTCGCGACGTTCATCTCCCGCGCACTCGCCGCCGCCGCCGGGATCTACGTGCTCGTGAAGGGCGACTGGGGCATCCAGCTGCACGTCGGCGACCTCCGTCCGAACCCCGCGGTGCTCCACCAACTGGTCGACGTGGGCTACCCCGGCACGCTCGACGGCTGGGCGCGCTCGTTCGCCGCGGTCGCGATGGCCGCGCTGGTCGCGCGGTTCGGCCCCGCCGCCACGGCCGCCTACGGCGTCGGCGTCCGCCTGATGTCCGTCTCCTGGACCGTCGCCGGCGCGGTCGGGCAGGCGACGGCGACGGGCGTCGGGCAGAACCTCGGCGCCGACACCCCCGACCGGGCGAGCAGGGTCGCCTGGACCGGCACCGGCGGCACGATGGCGGTCCTCGCGCTCGCGGGCGCGGTCGTCTGGTTCTTCCCCGCGATGGCGATCCGGGTGTTCGTCAACGACGCCGCCGTCGTCGAGGAGGGCGTGTCGTTCCTCCGGATCACCGCGCCCGCGTGGGCCGCCTTCGGCGGGCTGATGGTGTTGCAGGGGGCGTTCCGCGGCGCCGGCGACACCCGCACAGCGATGGGGCTGTCGCTGCTCTCGCGGTGGGGGCTGCGCATCCCCGCGGCCGTCGTGCTGGCGTACTCGTTCACCGTCGTCGTCCCGGGGATCGGCCCCGTTTCGGGCCTGGGCCTCGGCCCCGACGGCCTCTGGTGGGCGTGGACGTTCGGCGCGGTCGGGTCGCTGGCGGTCGGTGCGCTGTGGTTCCTCCGCGGGACGTGGACCGAGGGCGTCGTCGAGCACGGGGCGGGGCCGGGTCCCGACCGTGACGCGGCGACCGACATCGACCGCGACGCGGCGACGGATCCCGACCGCGACGCGGAGGCGACGCCCGCGGCGCTCGGCGACGACGCCGACGGCGACCCCGCGACGGACGACTGACCCGGTACCGTCGTCGCCGCGGCCGGAGTATCCAAGCGGATGGCACCCGAATCCGTGACCATGAACGGGTCGACGACGCGGCTGTACGGCGCAGCGATCGCGATCGTCTCGGGCGTGTACTCGCTGGTGTCAGCGTCCGTCGGCGGCGCGATGACGGGAGCGGGTGGGATGATGGGATCCGGCGAAACGATGGGAACGACCGGCCTCGGGATCGCGGGGTGGCTGATGCTCGCGGTCGGCGTCGTCGTCGTGGTTCACGGCGTGGTGTTGCTGACGCCGGCGGCAGACCGGCTCGGGAGCGCGAGCGGACCGTTGATGATCGCCTACTCGCTCGTGATGCTGCTGCTGCAGACGCTCGGGGCGACCGGAATGACGGGCGGAACGGGGATGACCGGCGGCATGGGCGGCGGGATGGGCTCCACGGGCGGCATGGGCTCGACCGCGACGGCGGGGATGGGCTGGGACCTCGGCATGGTCGCGCTCGCGGCGCTGATGCTGTTCAGCGGGATCGTCATGACCACGCGGGGGAACGACGACGGCGGGATGTGAGCTGCAGAAGCGAGCGCCGCGAGGAACGGCTGCGGGATCGGTGAGCTACTCGTCCAGCCGCTCGCGCAGCAACGCGTTCACGTCGTCGGGCGCCGCGGAGCCGCCGGTCTTCTGCATCACCTGCCCGACGAGGAAGTTGATCGCGCCGCCCTCGCCCGAGTGGTAGTCGTCGACGGCGTCGGGGTTTTCCTCGATTGCCTCCGCGACCGCCGTCGCGACCTCGTCGTCGTCGGCGGTGCCGAGGCCCTCGCGCTCGATGACCTCGTCGGGGCCGAGCCCCTCGTCGAGCATCGTCCGAAGGACGACCTCCTCGGCGTTCTTCGTGGTGACCTCGTCGGTCGCCACGAGTTCGATCAGCCGGGTGAACTCGTCGAGACGGTCGGTCACGTCCTCGACGGCCATGTCGCGGTAGTTGAGCTCCCCCAGGAGGGTGTCGGCGACCCACGCGGCCGCCAGGTCGGGGTCGAACTCCTCGGCGACCTCCTCGTAGAAGTCCGCGACCGCCTTGCGTGAGGTGAGCTTCGAGGCGGCCTCCGCGTCGAGGCCGTACTCCTCGCGGAACCGCTCGCGGCGGGCGTCCGGGAGCTCCGGGATGGCGATGCGCTCCTTCCAGTCGGACACCTGCAGGGCGGGCAGGTCGGCCTCGCCGAAGTAGCGGTAGTCCTTCTCCTCCTCCTTCGAGCGCATCGAGACGGTGTTGCCGTGAGTCTCGTTGAAGTGGCGCGTCTCCTGGGCGACGGCCTTCCCGCGCTTGAGTTGGTTCTCCTGGCGGTTTCGCTCGTACGCGAGCGCCTGCTCGGCGCCCTTGTGGCTGGAGATGTTCTTGACCTCCGTGCGGTTCGCAGACTCCAGCACCTTGTCGTCGATGCCGCCGTCTTCGTCGACCTCGCTCGCCTCGACCATCGAGAGGTTCGCGTCGATGCGGAGGCTGCCGTCGCGACCGGCGTCGAACACGCCGAGGTACTCCAGCACCTCCTCCAGCTTCTCGAGGAACGCGCGGACCTCCTTCGGGTGCCGGAAGTCGGGCTCGGTGACGACCTCCATCAGGGGGGTGCCCGCGCGGTTGTAGTCGACCAGCGAGTAGTCCGCCCGGTCGACGGAGGTGGTGCGCACGTCGAGGTCCGCGGGGCCCTCGCGGACGTGGCGCAGGCTGCCGGGGTCCTCCTCCAGGTGGGCGCGGCGGACGTTCACAGTCCGTCGCTCGCCCTCGTGGGAGAACTCCAGCTCGCCGTCGGCACACAGCGGCGCGTCGTACTGGGTGATCTGGAAGTTCTTGGGCAGGTCGGGGTAGTAGTAGTTCTTCCGGTGGAACCGGGTCTCCTCGGGGATGTCGGCGTCGAGCGCCTTCCCGACCTTGACGGCGGCCTCGACGGCCGCCTCGTTGAGCACCGGGAGGGCTCCGGGGAGCCCGAGACAGGTGGGACAGACGCGCGTGTTGGGCTCCTCCTTCTCGGCGGGCTCGGTAGAACACCCGCAGAAGATCTTGGTGTCCGTCTCGAGCTGGACGTGGACCTCCAGCCCGATGACGGGCACCAACTCGGCCCGTTCGGCTGCTCGTGCCATCGTTGAACCGGGATTTGCGACGCCGCAGGTAAAGCCTGACGGGACGGACGCGGGGGAGGACTGGGACGGACGTGGGGGAGGCTGGAAGCGGACGGCCGTCGTTCGGCGCCGCCTACCGCGCGTACAGCTTCGCGCCGAGCAGCCCCGTCAGTCGCGAGCGATCCGTCGGCGACACGGCGACGTAGGGGCGCTCGACCGGCCCGAACACGTCGACGACGCGCCCGACCGTCGACAGCGACTCGTCGACGACCTCGCTGCCGACGCGTGCCGGCTCGGCGCCCTCGGGGACGCGCACGACCGCCAGCCCCTGGGCGGTTCGAACGACCTCGCCGACGCGCTTCATCGCACCACCACGGCGCCGCGTCAGTCCCCGCGGATGACGCCGAGGTAGGCGCCCACCGCCTGCACGAGGTCGTTCTTGGCGGTCTCGTCGGTGCCCGTGACGCTCACGCGTCCGCGGGGCTCGTACTCCCGGCTGTACGTCACGTCGCGTTCGATCTTGGCGTCGTAGCCGACCTGCTGGACGGCCTGTGCGATCTCGTCGACCGTCGGCTCCGACACCGCGAGGTCCTCGGGGACGCGGCGCCCCTCGGCGCGGGTCAGCGCCGCGTCGAAGTACGCGGGGTAGAGGACGTTCTCGACCATACCGGAGGGGCGGCGCCCGCGCGGAAAAAGGGTGCTATCGGCGGGCGAGATGCGGCGGGCGGGGGGGCGACGGGTGGGGGGCGACGGGCGGCCGACTACCGCTCGCGTTCGAGGTCGTGCTCGCGTCGCCTGCGGTCCTCCACGTCCTCCAGCGACTCCGTCTCCAGGAGTCGGTCGATCTTGCGCTCGAACTGTTCGTCCGTGAGCTCACCGCGCGCGTAGCGGTCGCGGAGGGTGTCGAGGGCGTCGCGCGTGTCCGAGTCGGAGGGCGGCTCATCGGGGCGGGCGTCGGTCTCCCCGGTCGACCCGTCGAGCCCCTCGACCCCCTTCACCTCCTCGTCCCACCACTCCTCGATGTCGTCCTCGTCGCCGAACAGCATCGCCGTGAGCGGGACGACGACGATATAGCCGAACAGCAGCGCCGCGAGCCACCAGTCCTGGCCGGTGAACATGGCCGCCAGCCAGATCCCGGTGACGAGCGTGCTGACGACGCCCGTCGCGTTCTCGCGGAGGCGCTCGGCGGGGCTCGCGCTCATGGGGAAGCGGTCCCGGCAGGGGAAGATAAAACTCGTGGCGCGGTTACCGTTCCCGGCGCGCGAACAGCGCGGAGCCCAGCACCGCGAGCACCGCGAGCGCGACGCCGAACCCGGGGCCGGAGGTCGCGGTCGCCCCGGCGCTGGTCGTGCGCGCCTCGGCCGTCGTCTCGGTCGCCGTGTCGGTGATCGGCTGACTCTCGGTGGCTGTCGCGGTCTCGGTCTCCATCGCGGCGACGGCCTCCTCGCGCGACTGGAAGTCGGCCTCGGCGGCCGCCTCGGGGTGGAATCCCTCTGTCAACGTCCGCACGCCCATGACGACCGAGCGCGGGGCGGGCTGGTTCATCCAGTTGCGGTCCACCGAGACCGTGTTGTTGTTCTCGACGGCGGGCGTGCTCGCGTACGGCTCCTGACCCAGGAGATACGAGGAGTAGCCCGTGACGACGAGGTAGTCGGGCGCGAGTTCGAGGACGACCTCGTCGTTGATCTGCGGGTAGCCGGTCAGGTCGCGTTCGGCGGCGACGTTCGCCCCGCCGGCGGTGTCGATCATCGCGGAGATGAACGTCTCGCTGCCGGCGATGTAGCCGCCCCCGAGCGGGTACAGCACGCGCACGTCCTCGGCGTCTGCGGTCGCCTCGGTCGCCGCCTCGACGTTCGCGTCCATCCACGCGTTCGCCTCTGCGGCGCCCTCACAGTTGCCGGTGAGGCGGCCGGTGAGCGTCGTCTTCTCGCGCACGTCGGCGATCGTCGTCGACTCCCCGAAGTGGAACACCGTCAGCCCCGCATCGCGCAGCGCCCGCACCGTCTCGGTCGAGCTCGCGTTCGGCGCGAGCACGAGGTCGGGGTTCGTGCCGACGACCTTCTCGACGCTCACGCCGAAGCCGGCGGCCGAGACGTTCGTTCGGGAGTCGGCGCCGTCGAGGTACAGCGCGAACTGGCTCACGCCGACGACCTGGTCCTCCCCGCCGATCTCCCACATCGTCTGTGCGGCGCTGGGGTTCAGCGTCGTGATCCGCTCGGGACGCTCCTCCAGCGTCACGTCGGTCCCCGTCGCGTCCGTCTCGGTGATCGGGAACTCGCAGTTCGCCCCCGTCTGTGCGATCGGCGCGTCGCCGGCGCCGGCGCCGAGGGCGGCCGGTTGGTGCCCGGCCGCGCCCGGCCCGTCGTTCGGTGCGGTTCCCGTGGCCGGTCCCGCCGCCGCGGCCCCGACCGCCGGGACCGCCGCGGCGACGACCAACAGCGTCGCGATCAACAGCGTCCGTGTCCGTCGTGTCACGTCTGCAGCCAGCGGACAAGACAATAAATATTTGCCTAATGAAAGCAGCCTTTAGATCGTGACACCCGTCCTGCGCCGCGCCGCCGGCTACTCGACCCTCCTGTTCGCGCTCCTCGTCGCGGTCGTGACGGTGAGCGCGGGCATCGGCCCGGTGTCGGTCCCCGCCAGGACGGTCGTGGCCGTCGTCGTCAACGCCGTCGCGGTGCCGGTGGGCGTCGAGTGGGCCACGACCGCCGCCGGGGGTGGCGGTCCGCTGACCGCCGGCCTCCCCCTCCGCGTCGAGTTCGCCCACCCGTTCGCGTTCCCGGTCTCGGAGACGCACGAGGCGATCGTGATGCGGGTTCGCCTCCCGCGGATCCTGCTGGCGGCGTTCGTCGGCGTCGGCCTCGCGTCCGCCGGCACGGTGATGCAGGGCTTCTTCCGCAACCCGATGGCCGACCCGGGGATCATCGGCGTCTCCTCGGGGGCGGCCGTCGGCGCCGTCTCGTGGATCGTCGCCCCCGCGTCGCTGCTCGCGCTGCTCGGGCCGCTCCGGCCGCTGCTCGCCGACGGCGCCGGCCTCCAGATCGCCGCCTTCTGCGGCGCGCTGGCGGCCGGGTTCGGCGTCTACCTCATCGCGAGCCGCGACGGCCGGACGCCCGTGGCGACGCTGTTGCTCGCGGGCGTCGCCGTCCAGACGTTCCTCGGCGCCGTCGTCTCGTATCTCCTCCTCCACTCGGGGGAGTCGATCCGGCAGGTGACGTACTGGCTGATGGGCCACCTCAGCGGCGCGAACTGGGCGGAGGTGACCGCCGCGGCCGTGGTCGTCCCCCTCCTGACGCTCGTGTTGTTCGCGTACGCCCGCGACCTGAACGTCCTCCTGCTCGGGGAGACCGACGCCGTCGCCCTCGGCGTCGACGCCGAGCGGAGCAAGCGCGTCCTGCTGGCCGTCTCGTCGGTCCTGACCGGCGCGGCAGTCGCCGTCTCGGGCGTCATCGGCTTCGTCGGCCTCATCGTCCCCCACGGCGTCCGGCTGGTCGTCGGGCCGGATCACCGGGTGCTGCTGCCGACGAGCGCGCTCGCGGGCGGGAGCTTCCTCGTCGCCGCTGACACGTTCGCGCGCTCGGGCGTCGCCGAGCTCCCCGTCGGCATCGTGACGGCCGCCGCCGGCGCGCCCTTCTTCCTGTACCTGCTTCGCACCCGTGAGGTGTACGACCTGTGAGCGGACGCGAGGACGCCGGCGACGACCCACGCGACGGCGACGCGAGCCGGGACGCCCGCGATCACGGCGATCAGGACCGAGACCACGACAACGAGCCCCCGATGATCGCCGTCCGCGACCTCGTCGTCTCACGCGGGGGCGAGCGCGTGCTCGACGGCGTCTCCCTGTCGGTCGACCGGGGCGAACTCGTCGGCCTCGTCGGTCCCAACGGCGCCGGCAAGACGACGCTCGTCGCCGCGTGCAACGGCACCCTCGGGATCGACGGCGGCGCCGTCGAGCTGGCCGGCACCGACCGCCGGGAACTGTCCCAACGGGAGGTGGCCCGTCGCGTCGCCACGGTCCCGCAGGAGACGAACACGGCGTTCGAGTTCCCCGTCGAATCGGTCGTCGAGATGGGCCGGACCGCGTACGTCTCTCGGTTCGGGACGACCACCGAGGCCGACCGCGAGGCGGTCCGCCGGGCGATGGAGCGCGCGGAGGTGGCGGAGTTCGCCGATCGGTCGGTGACGACGCTGTCGGGCGGCGAGCGCCAGCGCGTGCTGTTCGCCCGTGCGCTGGCCGCCGAGACGCCCGGCCTCCTGCTGGACGAGCCGACCGCCAGCCTCGACATCAACCACCAGATCCGGACGCTCGAACTCGTCCGGGAGGCCGTCGACGACGGCAAGGCCGCGCTCGCGGCGATCCACGACCTGAACCTCGCTGCGCGGGTGTGCGACCGGCTCGTGTTGCTCGCGGGCGGCGAAGTCCGGGCGTCCGGAACCCCACGCGAGGTGCTCTCGGACGACGCGCTCGCGGAGGCGTTCGGCGTCCGCGCGGCCGTCAACGACGACCCCGCGGTCGGCTCGCCGATGGTGACGGCGCTGCGCGAGGAGGACCCGTAGCGACCCGGTCAAGCGAACTTGTCCTAGCGCACTCACAATTGTTATGCCGGGCGCCGTGTCTCGTACGGGCATGCAGCAGTCATCGACGACCGGCCGCCGACCGGGCGCGGCGAGGACACACCGGAGCGCGGGGGCGGGGCGCACGTGAGAGTCGTCCTCGTCGCCGGAACGACCGAGACCGCGGATGTTCCGGGGATCAGCGCCGCCGGCGCCGACCCGGAGCTGATGCGTCACACCCCCGGCGCGGACCTGGACATCGTGACCCACGGCGAGCCGACGCTCGCGCCGGTCGTCCCCGTGAGTCCGAGCGGCTGTCCGACCCCCGCGGTGGCGACGCGCGCCGCGCGGGAACTGCTCGGGTTCGACGTGGTTTGCGTCGACGCCGGGATCGCGGGTCGGACCGGGTCGCCAGCGATCGACGTGGGGAACGGGCCCGGCGCGGACGTGCGAGAGCCCACGGCGGTTCCCGATGCCGAGGAGACGTACGAACGAGCGCGCGAACTCGGGGCCGCGCTCCCCGACGACCGCCTCGTGATCGGCGAGACGATCCCCGGGGGGACGACGACCGCCCTCGGCGTCCTCCGGGCGCTCGGGGAGGAGCCGTCGGTGTCGTCGTCGCTGCCGGAGAACCCCCTCGACTTGAAGCGGCGGGTCGTCGCCGAGGGGCTCGACGAGAGCGGGCTCGCCCCCGGCGACGCCGCGGGCGACCCCCTTCGGGCGGTCGCGGCCGTCGGCGATCCCGTGCTCGCGGCCGTCGCCGGCCTGACCGTCGGCGCCGTCGAGTCCGGTACCACGGTGACGCTGGCGGGCGGGACGCAACTCGCGGCGGCCGCGGCGCTGGTCCGCCACGCGGGCGTCGACGCCCCGCTGACGCTCGCGACCACGTCGTTCGTCGCCGCCGACGACTCCGCGGGGATCGCGGGGCTCACCGATTCGCTGGGCGTCGACCTGACCGTCACGGACCCCGGATTCGACGCGGTCGAGCACCCCGCGATGGACGCGTACGTCGCCGGCGAGGCGAAGGAGGGCGTCGGCATGGGCGGGGCGCTTCGCCTCGTCGACGAGTCGGCCGCGGCGTCGATGGCCGACCTCCGCGAGCGGATCGTCGACGTGTACGACCGCCTGCTCGCCGGCCGCGAGCCGGGAGAGGACGCGTCGGGTGGGGGGACAGCGACATCCGAGGCTCCGGAGCCCGAGCGATGAGGGGGTTCGTCCTCGGCGGCACCGCCTCCGGCGTGGGCAAAACCGTCGCGACGCTCGCAGCGATCCGGGCGCTCGACGACGCCGGATACGCGGTCCAGCCGGCGAAGACCGGCCCGGACTTCATCGACCCGAGCCATCACGAGCGCGTCGCCGGCACCCCCTCGCGGACGCTCGACGCCTGGATGCAGGGCGAGGCGGGCCTCCGGCGGAACTACCATCGCGGCGAGGGCGACCTGTGCGTGGTCGAGGGCGTGATGGGCCTGTACGACGGCGACGGGTCGAGCACCGCGATGGTCGCCGACCTCCTCGATCTGCCGGTCGTGCTCGTCGTCGACGCGAGCGCGGGGATGGAGAGCGTCGCCGCGACGGCACTGGGCTTTCGCGAGTACGCCGCCCACGCCGGCCGCGACATCGAGGTCGCGGGCGTGATCGCCCAGCGCGCCCACGGCGGCCGCCACGAGCGGGGCGTCCGCGAGGCGCTGCCCGACGCGATGGCCTACCTCGGGCGGGTCCCGCCGAACTCCGATCTGGAGATCCCGGACCGCCACCTCGGGCTCCACATGGGCGAGGAGTCGCCGCTCCCGACCGAGGCGCTCGATGCGGCCGCCGACCACCTCGACAGCGAGGCGCTGGCGGGACTGGCGCGCGAGCCGCCGCGGCCGTCCGAGCGTGCGTCCCGCCCCCCGACCGGGAATCGCGTCGCCGTCGCCGACGACGCCGCCTTCGCGTTCCGCTACCCCGCGACGCTGGAACGCCTACGCGAGCGGGCCGAGGTCGTCACGTTCGCGCCGACGCGCGGCGACGCCCTCCCCGACTGCGACGCGGTGTACCTCCCCGGCGGCTACCCCGAACTCCACGCGCCCGCGCTGGCCGACAGCGACGCCCTCGACGACCTCGCGGACCGGGCGGCCGACGGGCTGCCCGTCCTCGGCGAGTGCGGCGGGCTGATGGCGCTCTCGGAGACGCTGACGACCGCCGACGGCGACACCCACGAGATGGCGGGCGTGCTCCCCGCCGACGTACGGATGCACGACCGATATCAGGCGCTCGACCACGTCGAGCTTCGCGCCCGCGGCGACACGCTCACCGCCCGCGAGGGCGGGACGCTGCGCGGCCACGAGTTCCACTACTCCTCGGCCGATGTCGCCGACGACGCCCGGTTCGCCTTCGAGGTGGTCCGCGGCGACGGCATCGCCGACGGGCTGGACGGCCTGACCGAGCACCGGACGCTCGGCACGTACGCGCACGTCCACCCCGAGAGCGGTGCGTTCGACGCGTTCCTGGAGGCGATCTGAGATGGGGGCCGGCGGCGCCGTCGACGACGGAGCGGACCGGAAACGCGGCGACGGGACGGACCGGGAACCCGGCGACGGCGTCGCCGCCGTCTCGTTCGACCTGTTCGGCACGCTCGTCGACGTGGAGCCGCCCGACGACCCGGCCGCCGCCGTCGCCGACGAGCTGCGCGCGCGCGGCGTCGCCGTCCCCGGCGACTGGGCCGACGCGTATCGCGAGGCGCACCTGGAGTACGAGGACGGCGTCGAGCGCCCCCTGCACCACCACGTCGCGGCGGCGCTGGCGAGCCGCGACCCCGGGCGCGAGCCGCGCGCGTTCGTCGACGACGCCGCCGTCGCGGTCCGCGCGGCGTTCGACCGTCCGGTCGAGACGCGCCCCGGCGCCACCGAGGCGGTCGCCGCGCTGAGCGAGGAGCACCCCGTCGGTGTCCTCTCGAACTGCAGCGTTGCCGGGCTCGTCGCGCGGTCGCTGGCGCGGTCGGCCGTCAACGAGGCCGCGTTCGACGCCGTCGTCTCCAGCGTCGCCTGCGGACGGCGCAAGCCCGACGCGCGGGCGTTCGAGACGGTCGCCGACGGGCTCGGCGTCCCGGTCGACCGGCTGGTCCACGTCGGCGACGACCCGGCGACGGACGGCGGGGCCGTCGACGCGGGAGCGCGGTTCGTCGCCGTGGACGAGGTGTCGCTTCGGGAACTGCCGTCGGTCGTCGCACGGCGATGGGACTGACCGCGCTCGCTGTCGTCGGGACGGCCGCGGCCCTCGACGCGGGGTTCTCGGAGCCCCCGGGGCGCGTGCATCCGATCGCACTGTTCGGGCGCGTCGTCGGCGCGGTCGACCGCGAATGGACCCGGCCCCGGGCCGTCGGCGTCGCCGCCGCGGTCGTCCTCCCGCTGGGATTTGCGGCGGTTGCGTGGGGCGTCGTCGCCGGGAGCGGTACCGTCGTCGCCGGGAGCGGTACCGTCGTCGCCGGGAGCGGTACCGTCGTCGCCGGGAGCGGTACCGTCGTCGCCGGGGGCGGTACCGGTATCACGGGCGACGACCGCGTCGCCGCCGTCGCGACCGCGGTCGTCGCCGGCCTCGCGCTGTTCTCGCTCACGAGCCTGCGGATGCTCGTCTCGGTCGCCCGGGACGTGACCGAGGCCGCCGACCGCGACGCCGACGCCGCCCGGGAGTCTGCGATCGCGCTCGTGGGGCGGGACACCTCGTCGCTGTCGGCCGCGGAGATCCGCAGCGCCGCCGTCGAGAGCGCCGCCGAGAACCTCGCCGACGGCCTCGTGGCGCCCCTGCTGGCGTTCGCGCTCGGCGCGCAGGCCTCGGTCGCCGTCGGCGTCGCCGCCGCTGCGTGGGTGAAGGGGGTGAACACGCTCGATTCGATGCTCGGTTACCCGGACAGGCCGGTCGGGACCGCGAGCGCGCGCCTCGACGACGCGGTTATGTGGGTGCCCGCCCGCGTGTCGGCCGTGTTGCTCGCCGTCGCAGCCGGGTCGCCGCGGTCGCTGGTCGACGCCCGACGCTGGGCGCGGGTTCCCGCCTCGCCCAACTCCGGGTGGCCGATGGCGACCGCGGCCGCTGCCCTCGGCGTCCGACTGGAGAAGCGCGACGCGTACACGCTGAACCCCGAGGCGGCGCTTCCCTCGATCGAGGAGGCGCGCGCCGGCGTCCGGACGGTCGCGCTCGCGGGGGCGCTGGCGTTCCTGCTCGCGGGGGTGGCGGCGTGGCTGTGAACGCGCTCGCGGCCCTGCGTGGCGCGCTCGGCTTCCTCTCACGGGTTCCGGTCGGTCACAGCGACGCCTCGTGGGAGGCGTTCCGCCGAACGCCGACGGCGATCCCGGCCGCCGGCTACCCGATCGGCGCGCTGCTGGCGCTTCCGTTGGCGACGATCGCCGTCGCGCCCGCCCGGGGCGCCGCCGTCCCGACGGAAACGGTCGCGGTTGCGTTCGTCGCGTGGCTGTACGCGGTCACCGGGATCACCCACCTCGACGGCGTCGCGGACCTGGGCGACGCCGCGGTCGTCCACGGCGACGCCGACCGCCGCCGCGAGGTGCTGAAGGACAGCTCCCTCGGCGTCGGCGGCGCGCTGGCGCTGGGGCTGGTCGTCCTCGGACTCGCCTCGGTGGCCCTGCTGCTTGCCGATCTCGCTCGGTTCGCCCCCGTCGCCGCCGTCGGCCTCGTGGTCGCCGCCGAGGTGGCCGCGAAGGCGGCGACGGCGACGGTGGTGTGTCTCGGCGACGCCGCCCACGAGGGGCTCGGGTCCGCGCTGACCGCCGAGTCCGGCCCCCGCTCGCTGCTCGGTGTCGGTGTCGTCGCCGCGCCCGTCACGCTCGTCGGGTGGCCGGCGCTCCTGCCGGGGATCGCGATCCTCGCCGCCGCCGGCGTCGTCGCCGCCGCGGCGCTGTGGTGGGCGCGGAGCCGCCTCGGCGGCGTCAGCGGCGACGTGCTCGGCGCGACGAACGAGATCGCCCGCGTCGTCGGGATCCACGTGGGGGTGATCGCGTGGACGCTCTCGTGATGTCCGGCGGGCGGGGCACCCGCCTCGGGGCGGTGGGCGCCGACACGGAGAAGCCGCTGGTCGAGGTCGCCGGCGAACCGATGATCGACCGGGTGCTCGCGGCGCTCTCGGCCGGGCGCGTCGACCGCGTCCACGCGGTCGTCTCCCCGAACGCGCCCGAGACCGCGGCGTACCTCCGCGACCGCGAGAGCGACGCCTTCGGCGACGATAGTGCCGACGACAGCGACGGCGACGACGCCGCGACGGCCGGCGTTTCGGTCGTCGACGCCCCCGGCGAGGGCTACGTCGCCGACCTGGGTTACGCGCTGGAGCGGGTCGAGCGCCCGGTGCTCACGGTCGCCGCGGACCTCCCGTTGCTGTCGGCCGGGGACATCGACCGCGCGATCGACGCCGCCGGCGACGCGTCGCTGTCGGTGTACGTCCCCGTCGAGCTGAAGCGCGAGCTGGGCGTCAGCGTCGACGAGGAGACGACGACGACGGTGGGCGACCGAACGGTCGCGCCGACCGGATTGAACGTCGTCGGCGACGACGACGGGGAGTACGGCGACGAAACCGCCCTCGTCGTCGAAGACGAACGCCTCGCGGTGAACGTGAATCGGCCGCGGGACATCCGGGTCGCCGAGGCGCTGTTGCGGCGGCGCGAGCGAACCGAGACAACTCCCGATCACGGAGACAAGCAATGAACTTCGACACCGCGCGCGGCACCCCGCGCACGCCCCACGGCAGCAGCGACGACCCCGACGTGCTGGACTTCAGCGCGAACACGAACCCGCACATCCCCGAGGGGACGGAGGCGGCCTACCGCGACGCCTTCGAGGCGGCGCGGACGTACCCCGCGGAGCCGCCGGCGGCGTACCGCCGCGCGGCCGCCGAGTACGTCGGCTGCGACCCCGAGGAAGTGATTCCGACCCCCGGTGGTCTCGCGGCGATCCGGCTGGCGATCGACCTCGCCGTGGACCCGGGCGACTCGGTCGCGGTTCCGTATCCGAGCTTCGGGGAGTACGCCCGCGAGGTTCGCCTCCAGGGCGGTGAACCGGCGTTCGTCCCGCAGGCGGAGATGCTGGAGACGGATCCCGCAGCGCACGCGCTCGCGATCGTCTGCAACCCGAACAACCCGACCGGGAACGCCTACGACGACGGGGACCTCCGGGCGTTCGCGGCCGACTGTCGGGCGGCGGGGACGCCGCTGCTCGTCGACGAGGCGTTCCTCGGGTTCACCGACCGCCCGTCGCTCGCGGGCGAATCCGACGTGATCGTCGCCCGCTCGCTGACGAAGCTGTTCGGCCTGCCCGGCATCCGCGCGGGCTTCGCCGTCGCGACCGGCGAGTGGGGGGAGGCACTCGCGAACGCCCGCCGCACCTGGAACCTCGGGGCGCCCGCGCTCGCGGTCGGTGCCCACTGCATGCGACAGGCGGGCTTCGTCGCCGAGACGCGCGACCGGGTCGCCGCCGAGCGCGAGCGCATGCGCGAAACGCTCGCCGACGCGGGGTACGGGGTGCACGCCTCGGATTCGCCGTTCCTCCTGCTCGATGTCGGCGAGCGCGGGGTCGACGCGGTCGTCGACGGCGCCGCCGACGCGGGGATCGCGGTCCGCGACGCCCGGACGTTCCGGGGGCTCGACAGTCACGTCCGGGTGGCGGTCCGGACGCCCGCCGAGAACGACCGCCTGCTGGAGGTGCTGCGTGGGCTTTGAAACCGCCGTCTCCGAGGCGGTTCTGCGCCTGCGGCGCCCCGACACGCGCTGGCTCTCGACGGGGTTCGACGGGGGGTTCGCCGAGGCGTCGACGGCGTACAACGTCTCGGTCCCCGAGGGGTGGGAGCGGACCGACCTCGACGCGTACGTCGCGGGGCGGCTCGACGCCGCCGGGTTCGCGAGCCCGGGAGACGACCCCGCGGGCCCGGCGCTCCTGACGGGGGTCGACATGGGCCACGCGCGGGTCGCGCGCGCCGGCCCGGTCGTCGCGGTCGCGACCGCGGGGGTGTCGAACCCCGCGGCGCTCCCGATGGACGCCGCCGCGGTCGCGGGCGGCGACGGGTCCGACGGCGTCCCCGCCCGAGCGGACGAGTCGCCCCGCGTCGACGCCGCCGACCGCCCGGGTCGCGGCACGGTGAACGTCCTCGTCGCGACGACGCGGCGCCTCGACGACGGCGCGCTCGCGAACCTCGTCGCGGTCGCCGCCGAGGCGAAGGCGGCGACGCTGCTGTCGGCGACGGGGTTCCCGGGGACGACGACCGACGCGGTCGTCGCCGGCAGCGCCCGCGACGGCGAGCCCGCGGCGTTCTCGGGGAGCGCGACGCCCGTGGGCAGCGCCGCGCGGGCGTGCGTCCGCGACGCGGTCCGCGCGAGCCTCGACTCGCGGTACGCCGCCGGCGACGTGCCGCTGCCCGACTCCGTCGACGACGCGGAGTACGGCGTCGTCACCGACCGCGAGACGGAGGTGACGCGGCCGTGAGTCGCCGGCGAGCCGGCCGAAGCGACCCGGAAGCGTTTGCCGACCCACACCGTAGGAGCCACCCATGACCGACCAGAACACCGCGGACGACGACGGAACCCGTACCGACGACCGAGAGGAGGACCACAACGAGACCCCCCGCGCCCGGACGCCGGGGAAGGGCGTCACCCCTGCCGCCCGCGACATCGAGCCCGCCGCGCCCGAGGAGTTCGGGCTGGTGCAGACGTGGTGGGGCGACGGGAA
The DNA here is from genome assembly GCF_019880245.1 of Halobaculum roseum. Lineage (NCBI taxonomy): Archaea > Methanobacteriati > Methanobacteriota > Halobacteria > Halobacteriales > Haloferacaceae > Halobaculum > Halobaculum roseum. The sequence continues at coordinate 2,107,859 of NZ_CP082286.1, read as the reverse complement.
GGGGAAGACGACGGCCGCGCTGGGGATGGCGTTCCGCGCGGCGGGCCACGGCTACCGCGTGCACCTCCTCCAGTTCATGAAGGGTGGCGCCGACAGCGTCGAGGACGTCCGCGGCGAGTACAACGCCATCGCGGCGCTGCCGGGGATCAGCTACGAGAACTCCGGCCACTACGGCTGGCACGGGATGGCCGACGGCTCCGACGAGACCGACCACGCCGCCCGCGCGGCCGCGGGGTTCGAACGCGCGCGAGAGCTGGTCGATGGGTGGAGCGAGGTCGACCTCACCGAGCCGCTGCCCCTCGACGGAGACCCCGAGGACGGCGCACACATGCTCGTGCTCGACGAGATGGTGTACGCCGCCAACCGCGAGCTGGTGGACCCCGACGACCTGCTTGAGTTGATCGAGTCGAAGCCCGACCCCCTCGAACTCGTGCTCACGGGCGGCCACGAGGAGCCCGAGTACCTGCGCGAGGCGTCCGACCTGATCACCAACGTCCGCAAGGTGAAGCACCCGTTCGACGACGGCCACCGCGCCCGCAAGGGTACCGAGTACTGATGGACGGGAGCGAGCGCGCGAGCGCGGAGGGCGGCGACGACGCCGTCACCCTCCTCGTCGGCGGCACCGCGAGCCACGTCGGCAAGAGCACCGTCGTGGCCGGGCTGTGTCGCCGCCTCGCCGACGCGGGTGTCTCGGTCGCGCCGTTCAAGGCCCAGAACATGAGCAACAACGCCCGCGCGGCGCGCACGCCCGACGGCGAGTGGGGCGAGATCGGCGTCTCCCAGTACGTGCAGTCGCGCGCGGCCGGGGTCACGCCGACGACGGACGCGAACCCCGTCCTGCTCAAACCCCGCGGGGAAGGCGAGAGCCAGCTCGTGATCGACGGCGAGGCGGTCGGGCACTTCGCGGCCGGCACGTACTACGACGAGCACTGGGATCGGGCGCGGACGGCCGCCCTCGAGGCCCACGGGCGACTCGCGGCCGCCCACGACGTGATCGTCGCCGAGGGCGCCGGCTCCGTCGCGGAGATCAACCTCCACGACCGCGACCTCGCGAACGTCGAGACCGCCCGCTTCGCGGACGCGTCGATCCTCCTGTTGGGCGACATCGAACGCGGCGGCGTGTTCGCCAGCCTCTACGGGACGCTGGAGCTCATGCCCGCGGACCTCCGCGAGCGCGTCGTCGGGACCGTGATCACGAAGTTCCGCGGCGACCCCGCGATCCTCGAACCCGGGCTGGAGGACCTCGAATCGCGCACCCGCGTCCCGGTGCTCGGAGTGCTCCCGTACGACGACCCCGGGCTCCCCGAGGAGGACAGCGTGTCGCTGCCCGCCGACGGCGAGCGGGCGGTCGTCGGCGACGACGACGGCGTCGACGACGCGGCCGCGGTGACCGTCGCGGTGCCGCGGTTCCCGCGCGTCTCCAACTTCTCGGACCTGGAGCCGCTGGCGCGCACGCCCGGCGTTCGAGTCGCGTACGTCCCCCTCGACGACGACCTCGGGGACGCCGACGCGGTGGTGCTGCCGGGCACCAAGAACACGGTCGACGACCTGCTGGCGCTGCGGGCGGCGGGCTTCGGCGACCGCCTCCGGACGTTCGACGGGCCCGTCGTCGGCGTCTGTGGCGGCTACCAGATGCTCGGCGAGCGCGTCACGAACGCCGCGATCGAGGGGACCGGCGACGCCGACGAGGTCGCCGGGATCGGGCTGCTCCCGGTGGAGACGCGCTTCTCGACGGACAAGCGGGTCCGGGAGACGACCGTCTCCGTCGACGGCGCCGGTCCGCTCGCGGGGGCCGACGGGACGGTGTCGGGGTACGAGATCCACATGGGACGGACTGAACCGGTCGACTCGGACGCCGTCGCGACGCCGCTGGAGCCGGGGAGCGCGGCCGTCGGCGACGTGGTCGGGACGTACCTCCACGACGTGTTCTCCGCCGACCCCGTCCGGGAGGCGTTCGTCGACGCCGTCTTCGCGCACGCGGGCCTGACGCGCCCCGGTGGGGCGGCCGACGCCCGCGATCCCTACGAGGCGGCCGCCGACCTCGTCGCCGAGTTGGACCTCGCGACGCTGTTCGGCGACGCGGTGTCCCTCGACGCCGGGGCGATCGGGGACGCGTCAGCGGGCTCGGCGGTCGACCCGGACCGGTAGCCCTTTTCGCGCGGGCGGCCGAGGCCGGGTATGACCACGCCGTGCGTCCGCGCGCCCGTTCGGGAGGGCGAGGCGACGAGGGCGGCGCTCGCCGAGCGCGACCTGCTCGACGGCGACCGCGAGATCGCCGTCGAGGACGGCGAGATCTTCGTCCCCGTCGTCGACGCCGCCGCCGCCCGCGAGGCGGGCTACGAGGTCGTCGACCGCGAGACCGCCGAACGCGACGGCCCGACGCCGCCCGCGGAGGTGCTCGGGTTCGAGCCGTCCTACGAGCGCCTCGGCGACATCGTCATCCTCGACGAGGACGACCCCGACCGCGCACGGCGGATCGCAGACGCGATCGTCGAGTCGGACGTGCCCTGCGAGACGGTGGTGAACCGCGCCTCGAAGGTCGCCGGCGAGTACCGCGTCCGCGAGTGGGACGTGCTCCACGGCGACAGCACCGAGACGGTCCACCGCGAGTACGGCCACGAGTTCGCCCTCGACGTCGCCGAGGTGTACTTCTCCCCCCGCCTCGCCACCGAGCGGCACCGCGTCGTCGAGCAGGTCGAGGCCGGCGAGCGCGTCGTCGACATGTTCGCGGGCGTCGGCCCCTTCGCGGTGCCGATGGCCGCCCGCGGCGCCGAGGTGCTCGCCTGCGACGTGAACCCCGCGGCGATCCGCTACCTGCGCGAGAACGCCGAGCGCAACGGCGTCGCCGACCGCATCACCGCGCTGGAGGGCGACGTTCGCGAGACGACCGCCGACTACGACGGCTGGGCCGACCGGATCGTGATGAACCTCCCGCACAGCGCCGACGAGTTCCTCGACACCGCGGTGCGGCTCGCGGGAGACGACTGCGTGCTCCACCTGTACGACATGGCCCACGAGGACGACCCGTTCGGGCCGGGCGAGCGCGCGATCCGGGCGGTCGCCGAGCGCGCGGGCTACGAGGTCGAGGTGCTGACGCGTCGGGAAGTACGGTCGTACGCGCCGCACGAACTGAACGTCTGTCTCGACGTGCGGATCCGGCGGACCTGAGGAAGTAGGGGCGTCGAACCCGGGTAGATTGCCTGCTATCGGAGTTCCTCGCCGAGCGCAGTCGCATGTCTCCCGATCGGAAACTACCCCGAACTGGAAAAACAGGCACTCACGGCGGGAGGTGCCGGTCATAGATGTTTCGCCGGTGCCCGACGGCCTCCACGCGGATGAGATCGGCGCCGCGATCCCAGGTGATGATAGCCCGGTAGTCTCCCGCCCGGAGCTTGTAGTAGGGATATCCGGAAAGCGACTCCAGGCGGTGCTCGGTCCACTCGGTCGCCTCGCCCACTTTGTTCATCACACGGTCGGCGACCTGCGGGTCGAGGCCGTCCAAGTGGTCGAGGGCCTGTTCGGTGTACTCGACATCAGTCATCCAGCCCCAGCCGCTCGCGGGCCTCCTCTGCCGACACCGTCTCGCCCCGTTCCACCTGATCGCGACTCTCCTCCAGGTCGGCGAGCGTCTCTTCGGACAGCGTCGCCGGTGGGTTCACCCAGTCGCGCAGCGCGTCACGGATGGCCTCGGACTTGCTGGAGTACCCGCGGCGTTCCCATTCCTCGTCGATACGCTGCAGCAGGCTCTCCGGGACGCGGACGTTGATCTTCTCCATCCGGTCGTCACCGGCGTTCGTGTCGGTGCTCATGAGCTGTGATACATTGGTATCACACAAAAGACTGTCTCTCGGCTCGCACTGGTGGATTCAGAGTCCGGCGACGACGTTCTCCAGCAGCCCGTCGTTCGTGCTGTCGAAGGTCAAGTAGGACAAGGGCGGCGTCTCCCGATCGGGATGTGATGAACGCGTCCCGATCGAGTCTACAACTATCGCCACAGTCGGGGACCTCGGGATCGTTCGAACCCACTCCTGAGGAAAACGTGCGAGTCCGGGTCACGCCGACGCACATTCGCAACCCTTATTCCCGTCATGGCAGTACGACTGATCGCACGCGCCGGTGTAGCTCAGCTGGCAGAGCGATTCCTTCGTAAGGAATAGGCCGAGGGTTCAAATCCCTCCACCGGCTTCCTTGCTGCGAACGAACGTGGGCAGCGGAAGCCACCCGTGGAGGGATTTGAACTAGACCGGGCGAGCGAAGCGAGTCCGGGCGTAGTTCACAATCCCCTCCACCGGCGTTCTCGTCGCGTCGACTGTTCCCACGAGTCGTGACGCTCGCGTTCGATCAGTCGTCGTCGGTCGCGGGCGCGCCCTCACCCTCCCGGCGCTTGTTCCGGGGCCGGGGCGTCGCCGAGGACACCTGGCCGGCCCACCGACCGATGTTCTCCTGCACGTAGGTGTGGCCGCCCCAGCCGACGGCGACGCCGACGCCGATGGCGATGGCCGCGGCGAGCCCCCACGCGATCGCCTGGGCGAACACCGTGAGGATGCTGGTGTCGACGCCCATCGTCGACAGGCCGATCACGACGGCGGTGAAGTACAGGAACAGCCGTGTGCCCGTGGCGAACCACGAGGTGTACTCGTTCTCGGTCGCCGCCTCGGTGCGGGTGATCGCGTCGCCGATGAAGTCCGCGACGACGAACCCGAGGACGATCACGAGCAGGCCGCCGACGAACGCCGGGAGGTACGACACCGCCGTCTGGATCCACTCGGACAACAGCGGGATCGCGAGCACCTTCGCGGCCGCAAGCACGGCCAACGCGTAGACGAACCACTTGCCGAGCGTCCCGAACGCCTTCGAGACGGCCGACTCGGTTCCGCCGAGGATCGTCCCCAACGGCGTCGCCAGCACCGCACGATCGACCTCGACGCGGTCGGCGAGCACGCGGATCACCCGCGCGGCGCCGGTTCCCACGAGCCAGCCGATGAGGAGGATGACGACCGCCCCGATCAGCCGCGGCAGGAACGCGAGCGTCTCTGCGACTGCCGTCTGTAAGAACTCGGGAACCCCGATCTGGGCGACGACCACACCGCCAGTGTCGATGAACATGACTCCCTATATGAACGTCGCCGACCGCTTTGTTAGCCACCTCGCCGTGCGAGGGCGACGTCGGCAAGCAACGGTTACTCCTCGAAGGTGGCTGGGCGCCGATCTCGTCGACTGCGTGGGGTGTGGACGTCGACTCCGCGGGGTTGCCGCTCGTTGGGCGGGTAGGGAGTCCATTTCGAACCGGTACCGAGTCCGGCGGCGACGTCCCGTCGGCGTCGACCGCCCGTGCGCGAGGATCCACTCGTGACCGAAACGCCGGAGCGAAACCGGGAAGCGACGGGCGGACGTTCTCCGGATATGCTCACCTTCATCGGCCTCGGCCTCTGGGACGAGCGCTCGGTCACCGTCGAGGGACGCGAGGCGCTGCGGGCGGCCGACCGCGTGTTTGCGGAGTTCTACACCAGCCGCCTCGCGGGCACCACCGTCGAGGCGCTGGCGGATCACCACGGCGTCGACATCGAGGTCCGCGACCGCGCCGGCGTCGAGCAGGACCCGACGCCGATCCTCGATGCGGCCGCCGAGGAGGACGTGGCGTTTCTCACCGCCGGCGACACGATGATCTCGACGACGCACGTCGACCTCCGGGTGCGCGCGGCCGAGCGCGGCATCGACACCCGGGTGATCCACGGCGTCACCGCCCAGTCGGCCGCCTCCTCGCTGACGGGGCTGCAGAACTACCGCTTCGGCAAGGCCGTGACGCTCCCGTTCGAGTACGCCCACGGGGCGGACGGAACCCCGCAGTCCGTGATCGAGGGGATCGAGGCGAACCGCGAGCGCGGGCTCCACACGCTGGTGTATCTGGACATCAAGGTCGCGGGGTCGTCTCCGGCTGGGCCCGCCGAGGGCGAACCCGACGAGTACATGACCGCCGACCACGCCGCCGCGGCCTTAGCGCGCGACTGGGACGAGGACGCCATCGGAGTGGCCGTCGCGCGAGCGGGCAGCCCGGAGCCGGTCGTCGCCGCCGATACGCTCGCGGCGCTCGGCGAGCGCGACTTCGGCGACCCGCTGCACATGCTCGTGATCCCCGGTGAGTTGCACCACCTGGAGGCGGAGGCGCTCGCGGCGTTGGCCGGGTGTCCCCGGGACGTGTTGCCGGCGGTCGAGTAGCGCAGTACAGCGAGCACGACGCCACGGTCCCGTTCGGTCGGGTCGGTCGAAGACGCGGAGAACGGTAGACGAGAGGAGTGGGTGGGCGGCCGAGACTACGGCTCGTTAGGGTCGTCGGGAGCTTCGGACACGCCGCCGTCGGCTCGAACCGGCTCTCTCGGAAGATCAAGCGACTCCAGCAGGTCGTACTCCTCCTTCGTGATCATGTACAGCACGTCCTCGATCACGGTGACGAGTTCGGGGAGTTCGCGGACGACGAGGTAGGTGATCCCGACGAGCGCGACGACCGCGAGCACCTGCGAGATGACCCGATCGGAGAGGAAGAACGACACCATGTACGGGTCCGAGGAGCCGAACAGGAACAGCACCTCGTCGACGAACAGCTGGAGGTACTGGTTGCCGAAGGTGATCCCGATGAACGTGGTTCGGGCGATGTTGAGCAGCCAGATGATCGGGATGGAGACGGCCAGCGCGCGCAGCTTCCGGCCGAGGGGGGCGCGCACCGCGGCGATGAGCCCCGCGAAGATCGCCATGCTCCCCAGCCCGGTGCACGCGAGGACGACCTCGAACAGGAGGCCGTGTCCGTCGGCGGTGACGAACCGGTAGGCGTTCTGATACCCGAGGATCGGCCCCTCGACCAGCGCGGGCTCGTAGCCGAACTGCGCCATCGCCCAGCCGGTCTGTTCGGTGACGACGAGGATCAGCGTCCGCTTGAGCACCTCGATCGACTCGAACGGGAAGTAGACGACGCCCATCGCGGCGACCGCCCGCGAGAGCACCAGCAGCGAGTCGCGGCCGTTCCACAGCAGCCACCCGGCGTACAGACACGCGGGGACCGCGAGCAGCGAGAGCACCCCCTCGACGTAGCTCTTCTGCGTGAACGCGAAGTGCGGGAACAGCGCGAGCCAGAAGGCGGCGAACAGCACCCACCCCGCGGTCGCGAGCGTGCGCTCGGGCGGGGTCTCGGGTGTGTCGAGGCGGCCTCGGAGGGTCGCCAGCGCGCCCGCGTCGTCGCCGACGCGGTTGCGTCGGACGTACTCGACGCCCGCGCCCGCGAGGAACGTCGCGATCACCACCCACCCCAGCAGGTCGGTGTAGATGCTCGCCATTCGTTCGTGGATCGGCGCTGTCGGGTAAAGCCCTTGTCGTCTCGTGTGTGGCGGACACGCTGCCGTTCGTTCCACAGTGGAGCGCGGCAGTAGATCGACTATTCTATCCGAAGATAGATTTATTGAGCTTGCAACGCGAGTACTCGGTATGTCCGAGGAGGATCCCGGTGTCGAGGAGTGGAAGCGGCAGACGAGCGCGTTCGACAGGGTCGAGTCCGTCGCGAGCGGCCTCTCGCGTCCGCGTTCCGCGTCGTACATCGCGTCGGAGGCCCACGTCGCGGAGAACACGGCACGGGGGCACCTCGAACGGCTGGTGCGGATGCACGTCCTCGTCCGCGAGACGAGCGAGGGGACCGCCGTCTACGCGCCGGACCCGCTTCACACCCGAATGCAGGCGATCCGCGACCTGTTCGAGGAACACGACCACGAGGGGCTGCTCGATCTGAAAGCCGCGTTACAGGCGGAGATCCGGGACTGGCGCGAGGAGTACGGCGTCGATTCGCCCGAGGCGCTCCGAACGCACGGGGCGGACGCGGACTCCCCCGAGGAGACGCGAGCGATCGCGCGGACGGCGAACGACTGGGAGCTCGCGTCGTACCGGCTGGGACTCGTCGAGGAGGCGATCGAACGGTATCCCGAGTACGGCGGGAACTCGCGGGCGGTCGCCTGAGGATGGACGGCGGCACGTCAGATCCCGGGGCGGCGTCACACCGAGCGCTGCGCGCCATCAGGCGGGAACTGGAGCGGCATCCGGCGGTCGAGTCGGCTCGCGGACTCCCTGAGGGTTCGTTCGTCCAGGTGGTCGCCCAGCTCTCGACGGATCACCCGGCGATCGGCGGCGACGCGACCCTCACCGTTCGATGGTTCGCCGGTTCGAACCGGGCGGACCCACCCGAGTTCTCGTTCCACTACAGCGACGCCGACGGCGACTTCGGATGGCACCACGAGCCGAATCCCCACGTCGACGGCTGGGGGCACGTCCAGCGGCGTGGGAGGCACGAATCGTCGTACGCGTACCGTCCGTACGAGTTCGCCTCGCTGGAGCCGGCTCGTGTGGTCTGGGAGGTCATGGATCGGTGTCTCGACGAACTGTCCGAGGAATGAACGGCGGCGTCGCGATGGCGGAGCCCGACTGCCTTTAGCGGTCGTTGCGCTACGATAGGAGGAACCGTCCTGCAGTCGTGCGCTACGAGTTAGGGCGCCTCGGCGAACGCCGGATCCACCTCGTATCCCGCGAGGTCGTGTGCTTCGAGTCCGTTGCCGGCCATGTCGGCCAGTCTGTCGTCGTTCTCGAACGCGCCAGCTACGGTCATATCGATCGAGATGCGATGTTGCACAATACGTGTTCTGGCTCGGAGTGTTCGGTCGGCCGTCATTCGACCGCTCGACGGCGTGTCGGAGGCAACGCGATCGACGGCGCCACCGCTGGCCGATGTGAGCGCGTCGAAAGAACGGGTCCGCGTGAAGCGGAAATGGCCGGGTTACCGTTCCGGGATATCGATGTCGTCGGGAACGAGCGAGAACCCCAACGTCCGAAAGTCGCTGTCGAACGCGAACACGTGGTCGACGTTCCGCTCGCGGGCGAGCACTCCCGTCGTGTGGTCCACGAAGGATATCTGTTGGTCGTCGAAGCGCTCGAACTCCGCACAGACCGCCTCGAACTGCGATCGGTCCGGGTGGAGGACCGTTACCGCCGACGAGTCCCGAACCCGCCGAAGCGTATCCATCGCCTGCTCGTGGCCCGTCTTCCGAAGCACGAGCGTCGTCAGTTCGCCGAGAACGTAGCCGGAGGTGTACAACGGACGGAATCGGAGATCCCCGGCCGCGATCGCGTTCATCACCGCGCGAGCCCGCCGGTGTCGAGGGGCGTTCTCGACGAAGTGGGCGAACAAGGCGCCCGTGTCGACGAACAGCGGCGTCGTTCCGGGGCCGCTCATCCCTCGATCTCGCCGTAGAGCACGTCGTCGATCCCGTCCTCGTCGACGGGGTCGTCGACGGCGAACGAGGGCGCCGCAAACAGCGGGTCGTCGTCCGATCCGTCGGCGGTCCGGTCCGCATCTGCCGTGTACCACCAAACCACGGTTCGACTACCGAGCGTGACCTTCTCGAGACGCCCGTCCTCCGCCAACCGGCGTAACCGACGGTAGGCAGTCGATCGGTCGATGTCGAAGCGTTCGGCTACCTCGCCCGCGGTGTGAAACGGTCGTCCCTCCGTGAAGTATCGCAGGAGGTCGTCGTCCGCGATCCCGGAGTCGAACTGGCCGCGGTCGTCGCGGTCGGTGTGTTCGGACACGGTCGCTCGCGCTACCGTACCGGCCGTACACTAATAGGTGTTTTCCACGGGGATCACACACGACGTAGTGTGTGGATAGCACCGAATTCGTCCGGGCGCGAGTCTCGGCGGCGCCACCTGCCAGTTCGGACACGCGATCCGGGTCGGTCGATAGCCGCCGCTGGCCGATGTGAGCGCGTCGAAAGAATGGGTCCGCGTGAAGCGGAAATGACCGGGTTACGCCCGGTCAGTCGTGGTTAGTTAGTTGTCGCGGCGGACTGCCAGCAGTGCAGCGCCGATGAGGGCGATGACTGCCAGCACGGCGCCGAAGCCGGGCGTCGACGTGGACGTCTCAGTCTCGTCGCCGCCGTCGTCGGGCGTCGCGGTGGCCGTCGGCGTGCCGTCGTCAGGCGTCGCGGTGGCCGTCGCCGTCGCGGTCGCCGTCGCGGTCGCCGTATCCGTCGGCGTGCCGTCGTCAGGCGTCGCGGTGGCCGTCGGCGTGCCTGCGTCCTCGACAACAACACCGTCAGCAGAAGCGATCTGGTTGCCGCTCTTGCGGACGGATGCCGTGAACTCGTCCTCAGCCGACTGCTCCGTGAAGTTGAACGACGCGTTGAACGTGCCGTCAGCCTGCACGGTCACAGTCTCGGTGTTGAAGAACCGCGGCTGCGTCCCGTCGTTGGAGCGAACGCGGACCGTCAGCTCCGTACCGGGCGCGTAGTTGGTCGTGCCGGACACGACCTGGTCAGCGGCGGCCTCAACTTCGACAGGGTCGCTGTCGAAGTCAGTCTCGGCCGACTCGACCTCGAAGGTCGCGTTGACCGACTGGTGGTCCTCGTCGTCCTCGGACATCAGGAGACGGTCGTCAGCGACCGTGAAGGTCGCCTCGAACTCGTCGCCGTCAGCGAGGCCGTTGCCGCTCCCGCTCACGTCGGAGCCATCACGCTCGACGTCGACGTCCGAGGAGCCGGTGTCGACGGCGATGTAGTAGGCACCGTCACCCTCGACCAGGGTGATAGCGTCGAGCGAGTTCGTGACGTTGATCGTCTTGGGGTCACGGTTCTGGATCGGGTTCGTCTGCTCGATCGTCACCGTGACGCTGCCGTTCGCGATAGCGTTAACGAAGCTACCGTCGGAGTCGATGACACCCTCCAGACCGGTCGCGGTGACCTGGTGGATGAGGTAGTCGCCCGCGGTGATGGAGTCGTCCTGCGTGACGGCACCATCCTCGATGAGCGTCGAGATGTCGCTCTCCTCTACGCCGTCCTCGCCGTCAGCGTCGAGGTCGGCGCCACCGGGCGCGGTCCACAGCTGCATGTCGTCCGTGGAGCGCTCCTCGATGAAGAGCGTGCCAATGTCGTTCGGCGAATCCAGCGTGGTGGCTGCATCGGACGAACTCGTGTAGATCGTGTACTCGCCCGTCGCGAGGATGGCCGAGACAGACTCGTTAGCGTTGACAGTCACGGAGTCGTCACTGTCCTCGGCCGTGGCGATCGTACCCAGCGAGTTGTTGCCCGCCGTGTAGGTGTTGAACAGAACGGTAACCTCGCCGTCAGCGTCGCCGTTCGCACCGTCCTCGACGCTGATGTTTGCTTGGTAGCCGTCTTCCTGGCTGTCACCGACGATGAGGGTGCCGCTCGTCGCGGCGCCGTCCATCTCGATGGTGATCGCGGCGACGTCGCCCTGCGCGACCTCGACGTTACCATCAGCGAAGGCGGTCTCGCCCGCGCCGATATCGTTCACGGTGACCGAGTCGGAGTCCTCAGCGGTCGTGTCCGTGACGCTGAAGGTGAAGTTGTACTCGCCACCCTCGATGTCCGAGAAGTTGGCACCGTCGGTCTGCGTACCGTCGGTGACGGTCAGCTCGACACCGTCGTTGTCGTCCTCACCGTCGCCGTCAACGTCGGCGTCGAACGCGCCGAAGTTGTCGTCGAAGATGGCGACGAGGTCATCGTCCGAGAGGTTCTCGGACGTCACGGTGACGTTGTAGTCCTCACCGCGGTTCGTCGACTCGAACGCGATGTCGACGTTGGTCGTGCCAGCGTTGTCGACGGAGTCCTCATCGAACGCGGCGCTGAAGTCCTGTTCGCGGACGGTGAAGGTGGTGTCCGCGTCAGCAGGATCGCTACCGTTGTTCGAGATGAAGTAGGTCTGGCCAATTTCAAGCCCAGACGTGGTCGCGTTGACCCAGCCGTTGGACCGGCTCAGCTGGCGGACGGGCGAACCCGTCGACGAGTCGACACGCTCGTACAGGTAGTACGTGCCGGAGCTGAAGTCGTTGTCAGCGTCGACCGCATCGTAGGAAGCGGTCTGGCCCTGGAAGACGAGACCACCGTCGCTGAAGGTGGAATCGTCCGTGCCGTCGCTGCCGTCGGTGTTGTTGATCGTCAGCGCGATACCGTCGTACGTGTCTTCGGCAGTGCCGTCGACATTCTCGTCAACCGAGAATACGGCATTGGCCGTAGTATCGCTGTTGACGTCGGGAGCAGCAACGTTCGTGATTTCGAACGTCACATTAACCGTGTCGTTCTCTGCGGTGGTCGCACTAGTGTCGTCCTGCAGAGTGACAGTCACCGTGTCACTCGTAGAGTTGACATTAGTGGTACCGAACGTCACGGCACCCTCGTTGACCACCGAGTTGGTGACACCACTACTGGAGGTGTCAAGCGCATCAGGCAGGTCAACGATGACATCCTGGTTTCCGTCACCAGTGGTGTTGATGTTGTCTACAACGAACGTTACCGTGTGAGTGTTTGTCGTTCCCTCGTCCACAGACGTCGGTGAGATACTAGTATTCGTAGTATCCACGACGGCTGTCGCGGACGCCGCAGCCGCAGTTCCGGTGAACGCGACGGTGCCCGCGAAGACGGAGAACACCATCAGCGCCGTCAGGAACAGGGCGCGGATCTTGTTGTTAGTTTCTGTCATGGTTTGCTAGGTCGCACTGCAAGCGGCGACAACACCGTTCGCCCACACCTGTCGCAGAGCGCCCGCGACGCGGACTCGGCGAGGGATACTATCTGCTGTCACCATGGGTAGGGGTACGGACGTAACCAACGCCGGACCTTATAAATGTCTTGTGGTAAATCCAGAGGCGCGTCAACGCTTCACACACCAGATTTCGGGGGATAGCGGCCCGCTCGCCCGAACCGAGAATAAGTACTTTGTGGAGGATCGTGTGGTACGTTGGCACGCCGTCGCGACGGGATCTGGTCGGGGTTCCGGCCGCGCGCGCTGCGAGCCGACAGTCAGGTGGTCGAAGCCGAGCGACGAGGATCGACGGCTGTCGTCGTGGTGTGTGCCTCCTCGAACGTGGCGAAGTCGGAGACGGTTCGGCCGTCGTCGGGGTCCTCGGCGGGCCCGTCAACGAACACGGACTGGGAGAACGGCGCGACCGTCCCGACAGTGTCACTCCCGCTCCAACGCTCGGGCCACGGCGGCGCTGGCGTCGTTGACCGACCGCGCGACCGCCTCGACCCGCACGAGGTCGCGCAGTTCCCAGTCCAGCCGAGAGAGCGCGATCTCGTCGTCGGCGTCGACACGCGCCAGCCGATCGTCGACGTATCGCAACACGGCCGCGAGCCGGTGGGTCTGCACCCGGTCGAGCCGCGGGTACTCCCCGTCCTCGTGGGCCGCGACGACCGCCTCCCGGGCGCGAGTCCGGATCGCGTCGACGTCCTCGGGCGACGCGGGATCGATCGCCTCCCCGGAACCGACCCGCGACCGAAGCGTCTCGACGGCGCCGATCCCCGCGAGCGTCCCGTGTGCGCCGACGATCGCCTGCGGGAACCCACCGGTCGCCAGCGTCTCGCCGATCTCGTCGCGTCGAACGTCGTCGCGGAGGTCCCTGAGGGCCCGCTCGGCGGGCGTCGCCTCCCGGTCGGCCTCGGCGGTGAACGGCCCCTCGGCGAGGCCGACTGCGGCGCGACGATCGGCCACCCGGTCGGCGAGCGCGTCGGCCGCACCCGCGAGCGCGTCTCCGCGGTCACGCGCGCCGTCGCGTGCACGGAGACGATCGAACAGGTGTGACGCGTCCCGGAGTTCCCCGCGGGCGGACGCGAGCTGCTCGTCGGCCTCGGCCACGTCGAGCGCGGTCGTCGTGTCGCGCTCACGCGTCGCCAGCACGCGGTTCAGGCCGCCGATGCACGACCGGACGAGCCCCGCGATCGCGTCGTTGACCACGGTCGCCTCGATCGCGTCGGCGCCGAGGTACGTCCACCGCCGACGGAACGCGTGGATGTCCTCCCGAAGCCCCTCCCCGTCGTCCCGCACGTCGGGGACCGTTCGACCGTCGTCGACCGCGGCCCATCCGCCGACGACGTACCCCACCTCGCGACGGGCGTGGCGGAGGCTGCCGGCGCGTTCCCGAGGCGTCGGTTCCTCGGCGGCGGCGGTGAGCGCCTCGCGGGCGGCCGCCGAGTTCCGGTTGAACCGGTCGCGCATCGCACCGTTCGGGATCTGGTCGGCGCCGAACGGCGTCGGAACCGACGCCAGCGCCGACTCCAGATCGTTCGCGACGTCGTCGAGGTACGTCGACTCGAACGCGACCGGAAGCCGATCCGGGATCGACGGCGGCTCATCGGCGAGGATCGTCGAGAGCCGCTCGCCCGTGACCGTCGGCTGTGACTCGCCGATCGGGAGCCCCGAACAGCCCGCGAGCGACGCCGTGACCGTCGCGCCCGCGCCCGCGAGGACGGCGCGACGCGTTCGTCCGGACGACTCACGCATCGTCGCCCTCCGCGGTCTCGTTCGACGCCGGGACCGCGTCGGCGGTGATCGCCGGCTCGTGCTCGGCCGGCGGACCGCGCTCCGCACACGAGCTCCCGCTCATGCCCGACCCGTAGCTCGTGATCCGGTCGGGGTCGAGCGCCTCGGGGATCCGGACGAACCACGCCGTCGAGTCCCGGGCGTCCGGGTCGCAGGCGACGTCCGCGTCGCGAAGCACCCGGCCGAACTGCGTGTCGATGTCCGTCTCCGACCACGACACGTCGCACAACTGGAGCTCGTAGCAGCGACGGACCGGATACCGTTCGAGGTAGATCGTCTCCGAGTCGAACGTCGTCTCCGCGAGGAACGACCGGGCGGCCTCGACGCCCTCGACGTCGGCAAACCGGAGGCGGTCGGCTCGGTCGCGGGAGGCGACGAACGTCGGCCGTCGTCGCCGCGGCTCGCCGTCGGTGTCGGTCCGCGTCTCGTCGGGGAGCCACGCCAGCGGCTCGTCGGTCGCTGCGCGAAGGCTGCGGTGTGGCGGCACCGACTCGGGGTCGAACGGCTCGCGCGCCGGAACGGTCGGCGTCGCCTCGTCGCCGCCGCCCTCGCTTCCGCTACAGCCCGCGAGCGCGGCGAGCGCACCCGCGGCGCCGAGGAGGGTTCGTCGTCGAGTGAGTTCGGAGGGGACCATCGCGGGGAACTGCACGCGAGCGCGACAAGTGTCTTGTTCTTCGGTCGCTCGGTCGCCCGTCCGGTGGGCCCTGCGGGGCTCACCCGGTCGGGTCGGGATCGACGCCGGCCCCGTCGTCGACACCCGTTCCGGTCCCCTCGTCGACGCCCGGGTTCGAGTCGTCGTCCCGCCCGCGGTCGTTCCCCTCGGCGTCCTCGGAGTCGGTCAGCGTCGTCTGGGCGTCGTCGGCACCGAGCAGCCGCGGGAGCGCGGTGTTCGCGAACGTGAGCCCGACCACGAGCACGATCGGCGCGAAGAACAGCCCGTAGAAGCCGAGCACGACCGGGCCGAGCGTGTACGCCAGCATCAGCAGGCCGACGTGGGTCTCGTCGCCGCTCAACAGCGGCCGGAGCACCAGATCCGGGACCGTGTCGACGACGACCACCGCGACGACGAGGAACGCGAACACGTACCCGAGTTCCGCGAACGACCCGTCGAGCACCGGCGGGACCGCCATCGCCGCCGTCACCGGGAGGTAGACGATCTTCATCCCGACGATCGGAACGAGGCTCGCGATCCCCGTGAGCGCGCCCGCAAGCGCCGGGTACGGGACGCGGACGCCCGCGGGGACGAGGGCGTTGTACGCGCTGAACGTCGCGATCGCGATGAGCGAGATGGCGACCACGTTCAGGAGGTTGCCGAACAGCACCGCCTCCAACTCGCGGTCGACGGCCTCCAAGTACTCCCGGACGATCGCGTCGTCGTCGAACCGGAGCAGCCAGTCGCTGATGCGGTCGCCGTCGACGAGCAGGTAGTAGGTGACGATGGTGACGACGAACAGGTTGAGCACGAACTCCGAGACGACCTGCGTGAGGAAGGTGGCGTTGTCGGTCGCGAACTCGACGAACGGCTCCAGGTCGCCCGACTGGTACGCCGCGTAGATCCCCTGCACGCTGAACTCGGGGATGCGCTCGATCGCGGCGAACCACGCGATGTTCGACGCCGCCGCGCTCACCAGCGCGGTGTCGGCGGCGAACTGCCGCGCCTCGACGACGAGCAGGACCGCCGCGTAGCTGATGAGCAGGATCAACGGGATCGCGAGCGACGCGAGCACGATCCCCGCCCGCACTCGCGGCGGGAGCCGGAACCGCGCCAGGAACCGGTGGTACCGTCTCGTCGAGTAGTAGAGGAACACCGAGACGGTGAACGCCGCGATGAACCGGTACGCGAGCGCGCCGATGACGACCGCGACCGCGAGCCCGAACAGCGCGACGACGAAACGCTTCTCGTTCATGTGTAGATCCGCTCACGTGTCTCGAATAAATCATCCGGAACGGAACACTCGACCGCGTTCCCCGGCACATTGCACTCTTGATCGGGTCTCCCTAGCTCGCGTATCGAGAGGATAACAATCCGGTCGATCGCACAGCACAGAGCATGGAACCGGAGGCCGTACGGCGACAGTGTGACGAGCTCCTCGACGAGATCGCCGGCGCCGTCGTCACCGAGCGGTCGACGCTGCGGACCATCCTCGTCGGGATCCTCGCGGACGGACACGTCCTGCTCGAGGACGTCCCGGGGACGGGAAAGACGCTCACCGCGCGGTCGTTCGCGGACGCGCTCGGCGTGTCGTTCTCGCGGGTGCAGTTCACGCCCGACCTCCTGCCCTCGGACGTCGTCGGCTCGAACGTCTTCGACGAGGCGACGCGGGAGTTCGAGTTCCGCCCGGGGCCGGTGTTCGCGAACGTCATGCTGGGCGACGAGATCAATCGCGCGCCGCCGAAGACGCAGGCGGCGCTGCTGGAGGCGATGGAGGAGGGACAGGTCACCGTCGACGGCGACGCGTACGCGCTTCCCGACCCGTTCGTCGTCATCGCGACGCAGAACCCCGTCGAGATGGACGGCACGTTCGAGCTCCCGGTCGCCCAGAAGGACCGGTTCATGGTCAAGACCACCCTCGGATACCCCGATCGCTCGGGCGAACTCGAACTGATCGACCGCCGGGCCTCGCGGCGGTCGAAGTCGGCGTCGGTCGAACGGGTCTGCACCCCGGAGCGACTCGACGGACTGCGGGAGGCACCCGAGACGGTCCGCGTGGAGCAGGCCGTCCGCGAGTACCTCGTCGACATCGCCCGCGCGACCAGGGAACACGAACGCATCCGGACGGGCGTCTCGCCGCGGGGCGTCCAGAAGTTCTTCGAGACGATCCGCGCCCACGCCGCCCTCGAAGGGCGGGACTACGCGACGCCCGACGACGTCAAGACGATGGCGCGGCCGGTCCTCTCCCACCGGCTCGTCATCACCCCCGACGCTCGCGTCGACGGCGTCGAGACGACGGACATCGTCTCGGAGATCCTCTCGGACGTACCAGTTCCGCAGTTGAACGCGTGAGGCTGGGCTCCCGGCGTGGCCGATCGACGGTCGGTCGCGTCCGGAACGGCACCGCGTCGACGGTGGGGGTTCATCCGTGTGAAACGGGAGCGGAGACGACGGTCACCGGTGGGAGGCCAGCAGCAACGCGACCGCGGCGACGAGAAGCGCGACGAGCGCCGCGAGCGGGAGGCTGTCGACGCCGAGGCGGGTCACCCCGAGGACGGCCACGACGGCGGCGACGGCGAGCCCGCCGCTGAGCAGCACGTGTGCGAGTTCCGCCCGGACGGTGGCCGTCTCAGGGTGGGAACCGATCTGCCCCCCGAGCGAAACGGCGTTCTCGGCGGCGTCCCACGAGAGGATCGTCGCCCCCGCCGCGACCACGAGCGCCGTCGTGGACGCCCCGCGGACGACGCCGCTCGTGAGCACCGCGACGAACAGCAATCCGGATCCGACGGCGACGAGGAACCGACTCCAACGGAACCGCATCGGCACGAGCGCCGCGGCGAGGACCCACAGCCCCAGTATTCCTGGCAGCAGTTCGAGCCGTTGAGTGATCCGTGGGGGTTCCGTGACGGCGTAGCCCGCCGCGGCGACGACGACCAGACACCCGCACGCCGCCAGACCGACGCCGATGACACCGCGACCCCGTTGCCACAGCCGGCCGCCGAGGCCGAACGAGCCCACGCCGACGAGCGCCGCCAGCAGGATCCGTCGCTGGAGCGTCGTCTCGGCGATCAGCCCCACCGCGACGGCTCCTGCGGCGACGGCGAGGACGCCGCTCACGGCAGTCGGGTGTCGAAGGAACCGGTCCGCCGGCGACGTGGCGGCCGTCACCGGTTCCCCCGTTCGACGGTCGCCAGCGCCGCCCCCAGCGGCTCGTCGGGGTCCCAGTCGACGGCGGGGATGCCTGCGTTCCGGAGCGTCGTCAGGCGGTGATCGCGCTCCAGCCGGGCGAGCCGGCCGCCGGGGGTTCGTCCGGTCGTGACATCGGGGCTGACGACGGTCACCGCGGGGCCGTCGCTCTCGATGCGCTGGGCGATGCGATGGGCCCCGTCGTCGCACAGCGGGGTCAACAGGATCACCTGAGTGTTCGTCCCGACGTGTGCTCGAAGTTCGGAGAGCTGGCGGTCCAGGGTGTCGCCGTCGACGCGGTGTGAACCGACGGCGTCGTCGCCCGGTCGCGCTCGCCTCGGGCGGACCGACGGCGGCGGGGTCAGCGAGAACGCCGGATCTGACGCCAGGTATCGACGGAACCGGTCGGCGTGATCGACGCCGTTCCCGGGAGCGAGCAGACAACTGCTGCGTCCAAACGCCGCCAGGCCCACCCGGTGATTCGCGTCCAGGAGGACATCACCGAGGCGTCCGGCAGCGTCCACGGCGTGCGCGACCGCGTGGGGTTCGGACGGGTCGCTCGCGCGGTAGGCTTCGGGTCGTGCGTCCACGCAGATCACCACGTCCGCGAGCCGCTCGGTTCGGAACGCCACCGACGTGAGTTCGCCGGTCCGCGCGAACCGCCGCCAGTCGATGCGTCTCGCGGGGTCCCCCCGTTCGTACTCCCTGACGGAGTGGAACTCGATCCCCTCGCCCGACTCGTCGGTGACGAGCGGACCGCTCCGCGGGCGGCTCCGGGCACGCAGTGGAGCCGTAGGAACGCGAGACGAACACTCGATCACGGTCTCGGCGGTGACCGCGGTCTCGACTTCGACCGACCCGCCGGCGTCGCGACACAGCAGCGTCGTCGGCTGGAACCGGTGGCGACCCGGCCGGGCGCGCACCCGGTACTCGACGGACACCTCCTCGCCCGGTCGGAGCATCGTCGCACAGCGGGGCGATCCCCCACAGACGGAGAGCATCGCCGGCGTCCCGTCGACGACGCGGAGATCGAACAGCGTCCCGTCCCCCTCGTTTCGAACCGTCGTTCGCACGTCGACGGCGTCTCCGTCCGCCGGCGACTCGGGGTCGACGACACGGCTCACCGAGAGGTCGGGATCGGGGGCCGCCGTGACGAGCGGGTAGGCGGCGAAGGCGACGCCGACGGCCCCGACCAGCAGGAGCGAGGGTCGCTTCGCCAGGACGCCGACGGCCACCGCGAGCAGCGCGACGGCCACGATGCCACGCCACCGACCGGTCGATCGAACCGTCGGCGTCCGCTCCTCCGTTGCTCGGCCGTCCGAGATCTGCCTGCCCGCGGCTTGCCCACCCGCGGTCCGGCCGTTCGCGACCTGCCCGTTCTCGCCGGCTCCGTCCTCGGCCCCGTTCGTCCGCTCGGCGTCGATGCTCGGAGCGGAATGTGAAGAGGCGAACGGTCGGCTGAACCTCCCGAAGGGCCCGGTCACGGGGCTACTCACTCACCCCAGAATCTCGCTCGTCTTCGCGGTCTGTTCCCCTCTCGTCGGTCAACCGGACGATCGCGTCGACGGTTCGCCGGACCGACTGCGCGTCCAGGCTCCCGTTGCGTCCCCTCCATCCCCGTCCACCGCCGTCGCGAGCGTCGGACAGCGAGCGAACCGCGACGGGATCGGTCGTCCAACTCCCCTCCGCGACACGGCGCTCGGCGACGTTCCGCGAACAGCCGTCCGCACGCATCGTCGCGCGAACCGCAGCTTCGCTGAGCCGCTCGCGGCGCTCGTCGCTCGGGGGTTCCCCGGCTCGGCGGTGCCCGAACCCCCCGGTGGACCGATCCAACTGCTCACCGGGGTAGATGGCCGACTGAACCGCCTCGACCAGGGGTGGCTCAGCCTCGTCGACACCCCGAACGACGCGAGCACCGACGATGAGCACCGAGAGTCCGACTGCCAGCAGCCCGACGACCGCGACGACCACGTAGTCGCTCCCGAGCGTCGTGATCGCCGCCTCGACCGGGATCAGTCGTTCCGCCTCGGGGTCGAACACGACGGCGACGCCGACACCCAACACCGCGAGTCCCGCCACCAGGAGCACGCCACGGATCAGGCCCACCGCGAGGACCCGCCACCGACGCCCGTCGGTGGGTTCGGTCCCGTCGTCGACCCTGCGGTCGGTCATCCGTTCTCACCGTCCGCGCCGTCCGACCCGGCGAGTCGCCGGATCCCCTCCCTGGCGCGGGCTTCCTCCTCGGCGACGGAGGCGCCGCCGTAGTGGACGCGTTCGAACGCCGTCGCGATCGACTCGACGGCGCCGGTGTCCAGGTTTCGCTCGCGAGCGAGCCTCGCGCACTCGGCGGTCGTGATCGTTTCCGGCCGGTCGGGGTTTACCCGCTGCACCAACGTTACCCACGCCCGATCGACGACGTTCGAGGGGGTGACCCCGGGCCACGCCTCGGCCTCGGAAGCGGACTCGCTCGTCGACTCCGCCCCCGATCCGCCGCCGAGGAGCCCGAGAAGCGTCTCGCGGTAGCGATAGCAGATCGCTCCGACCGCGAGCAGCGCGACGAGGGGCCAGAGGAGTCGCAGTACTGTCGCGAGCAGGGCCAGCAGGCGGTCGAGGAACGTCAACTCGCCGGCCACGGGAGCCGTCGCCGAATCGAGTCCCGCGTCGCCGCCGTCGGGTTCGGCGTTCGACTGGTCGGCCGCGGCGTTCGACGACTCCGCCGGACCATCACCTGCGCTCGACTCCTCGATCGTCTCGTCTCCCGCTCCCACGTCCTCAGCCCCCTCGCCGTCGGCGTCCGCAGCTACCCGGTCGGCCTCGCGCTCCCCGTCGCCGTCGGCGATCTCCTGTTTGATGTCGGCCGCGTCGCCCTCGCCGATCGGCAAGCGGTCCCAATCCGGGTTGATCTCCTCGTCGGGATCCGTCGTCAGCGTGCTCTCCAGGGAGGTCGCCGTGACGCCCAGGGCGGCGATCGCCATCACGGCGATCACCACCGGGACGACTCGTGTCCGGGTCATACCGTCGCGAGCGCCCCTGTAGCTCTACTGAGAACGTGAAGATGCGACTCGGCGGGGGCTCGCTCCATTCCTCGGAGCGGAGAGGCGACGGGCGGATAGTTATACGGTGCTTAGTGGCACGAGAACGAACGGTAGGGAAGCCTTTCGCGACAGCGGCCGTGAACGTCCCGAGTGGATCGCGTTCTCACTGCATCGTCTCGATCGCGTAGTGTGCGATCGAGTGACCGCAGACCGGGCACGCGCTCGCCCGCTCGTCGACGTTCACTCCACAATGCCTGCACTCGTAGTGATCGATCCGGTCTCTCCCCAGGTCCGGTAGCAGTCCCATCCCGGATACCGACAGGATAGATCCACGCTTAATACCGAGCGACGGTCCCGGTCCGTTTCCGGCAGCCACGAGACATGTAACGGACTGAAACGGTGCCGGCGGCGACACGGGCGACCGTTGCGGTCAGTTTCGATCGGCGCCGCCTCCCACGAATAGCGGCGCCGGCTCGCTCACGGTCGGCGTGCGAGACCGGGATATCCGTCTCGGCGACGACGTGGAGGTCGTCCGATCGGGCGAGAATCCCGCCGAGAAGTCGAACGAGGACGGACGGGTCAACGGAGTCGAACGGGACGGACGAGTCGGCGGAACCGTAGCGGCTGAATCGTCCGCGTTCGTACTCCCGGAATCACCGATGGTCGAACTCGTTACCGCTCCAGCAGCTCGATCTCGTGGCCGTCGGGGTCCGTCGTGAACGCGTAGTTGTAGTCGCACGACTCGGGGTCGCGGTAGTCGGCCGACTCCCGCGTCATCAGGGTCTCCCAGTCGTCTTCGAGGTCGTCCGCGCGCACGCACACGTGCCCCCACGCGTCGCCCATCGTGTACTCGCGGCCGTCGTAGTTGTACGTGAGCTCCATCGCCATCGCCTCCTGGGCGGCGTCCTCGGGCTTCATGAAGTAGTTCGCGAACGTGTCGGCCTCCCAGCGGCCGGTGTGTTCGTATTCGAACGTCCTGGTCCAGTAGCCGAGCGCCTCGGTGGCGTCCTCGACGCGGATCATCGTGTGGTCGATCGACCAGCGGGCGCCGTGGTCGCGCTCGACGATCTCGATCTCGTGGCCGTCGGGGTCCTTGACGAACGCGTAGCCGGGGTTTTCCTCGGGCGGGCGGTAGTCCTCGACGCCCTCGTCCATCAGCTCGTAGTACGCCTCCTCGACGTCCTCGACGCGGACGGCGATGTGGCCCCACGCGTCGCCCAGCTCGTAGGTGTGATCGCCGTGGTTGTAGGTGAGCTCCAGGAGCGCGCCCTCGTCGTGCATGTCCTCGGGCCCGAGGTAGTAGTTCGTGAAGTCGCCGCCCTCCATCTCACCCTTGATCTCGTAGTCGAGGTGCTCGGTGTACCAGTCGAGCGACTCCTCCTCGTCCTCGATCCGCATCATCACGTGGTCGAGCGTGTACGCCATGTTCGAAACACCGGCCGCGCCGTCGAAAAGCGTACCGAACGGGGATGTCACCTGATCACACGTTCGGGTCGAACAATCCGACGACGTCGTCAACGGTGAACAACCGGAGGTCGTCGCGGTCGGCCTCCAACCGTTCCACTTCTGCCGTGAATCCAGCTTTCGAGAACAGTGCGTATGTCACGTCCCGCTGTGAACCGTGCCAGCGCACCTCCGGTTCGAGCGCCTCGAGATTGTCGAGGAGCGCCTCGTCGACCGGGCTGTTCGTCCACTTGCATTCGCCGAGGAGTAGCCTCTCGGTCTGTTCGTCGATCCCGACCACATCGATCTCGTCTTTCCCGTACCACCACCGACCGACACGAGAACAGGAAACGGGGAACGACGGTCTCGAGGCCGATTGCCTGCACACGTCCTCGAACGTCCAACTGACGTGTGTGGGAAACGTCTCGGCGATCGACGCTCGCACGGATTCAGTGTGTCCCTGTTCGAGCGTACTACGATTCGGCGCGACGTACCGAAACCAGAATCGCAAGAATTGATCGGAGAGTCGATACATTCCTCTTCCGTCGGGGTCAGTGACTGGGGTCTCGCGTTCGACGAGGGCGAGTTCTGAGAGGTTCTGTAGGTAGCGGGACAACGAACTCGCGTCTCGTCCGATCTCGTTGGCGATCTCCGAAACACGGGTCGCACCTGCCGCGATCGCTTCCAGTACCGCCATGTACGTCGTCGGTTCGCGAAGCTCCTGTCTGAGGAGGAACTCGGGTTCCTCGTAGAGGAACGATCCCTTCCTGAGGACGTTTCGTTCGACGTTCTCGAGCAGAGACTGTTCGAGGTCGAACTGTTCGAGATACGCGGGGATTCCGCCGACGACGCTGTATGTGCTGACGAGTGCTGTCGGATCGTAGTCCGGAAAGAACCCCCGAACCCCGTCGATCGCGAGGGGTTCGAGTCGCCACTGTCCGGTTCGACGCCCGTACAGTGGACTCTCGTAGCTCAACACTCCCTCTTCCATCATCGAGATAGACGACCCGAGTAACACGAGCGAGATCTCGGTCCCGTCGAGCGTTTCATCGACGATCGTCTGGAAGACGGACGGGACCGTTTCGTCCTCCTCGACGAGATACGAGAACTCGTCAAGCGCAACGACGAACGGGCCGTCCGCACGGCGGGCGAGGTATCGAAACGCGTCGACGAAGTCGTCGACCGCGGGAGTCACATCGTCGAACACGTCCGCACACCGTTCGGCGAACACGCGAGCGTTGTGCGTCGGCCCGCGCTGATCGCAGAGATGATACACCGACGGGGTCGCGAGTCCGTCGAGCACCTCCGTCACGAGCGTCGTCTTCCCGACGCGTCTGCGCCCGTAGACGACGAGGAGCTGTCGCGACCCCTCGGTGAGCTGTGAACGCAGCCACGAGCGCTCCGATTCGCGGTCGATCATTATGCACGCGATAATATGATCGCATGCATAATATAGGTTCGCCCGACCGGAATCGACGAGGCGATCAGAACCGCTTCTTCCGTTTCTCCGGGACGTAGCTCGGGTCGACCCGGCCCATGACCTCGGCGGCCGAGTCGTGGGTGAACGACGGCTCCTCGTTCAACGAGAAGGTGTCCGCGCGCGTGCCCGTCTCCCAGCGGAGCGCGGCGCCCGCGACGCCGCCGGAGAACGGCGTCAGCGACGCCCCGTACTCCGCACACAGCGCCTCGAGGAACTCCCCGCGGGTCGCCGCCCGCTCGTCGGCGTACGTCGGCTCGGTCTTGTTTCGCGCGACCGACGCGAACCGTTGGTCCGTCTCGCCGTGGCGCACGTGCCAGAGGTGGCTCGCGTACCGCCACCGCAGTCGCGCCGTCTCGCGCAACGCGAGCGTGAGCGCCTCGTCCAGCGACCGGTCCTCGTCCTCGTCGGGCGCGTAGTCGAGAAACAGCAGATCTCGGTCGATGCGCTTCAGCGCGCCGGTGTCGAGCAGGTCGAGGCACAACACCCCGTCGCCGTCGCGGACGCGCATCGTCGGGCGGTCGCCATCCATCTCCACGACGCCGGTTCGCGGACCGACCGCCAGCCGGTAGGCGGCCCGCAGCGCGAACAGGTGGAACCACTCGATCCGGCCGCCCGATGCCGCCTCCCCCGACAGCGGCGGGTCGAACGCGTCGGCGTCGACGACGCGCGTCGGCGTCGCGTCCGGCCCCGGAGCCAGCGTCGGATCCGAACCGTCGGTGTCGCAATCGGCCGCGTCGTACTCGCGGGTACGGATCCCCTCCGCGAGCACCGGCACGATCTCGATCGCCATCGGCACGGCCAGCAGCGGGCGGACCCCCCTGTGCGTGACGACGAACACGTCGGTCGTCGAGAACGGAACGAGCTTCTCTCCCAGCTCCGCGAGCCGGCACTTCATCGTGGGACCGTCGGCGGTGTCGAACCAGTGGGGCGCCGTGACCGGGCCGTCGAAGTGCGTCCGACGGACGTACTCCCCCATGCGGTCGGCGAAGCCGTCGTGGGAGTCGACGCCGACGCGGTACACCTTGTACCACCGCTCGCCGGTGCCGCGGCGAGTCTGTTGGAAACACACGAGCGCGTCGGAGTCCATCGATCTGTGGGAGCCGGACGGGCGGACATAACGCTTCGGCGCTGAATATCGGGATCGATTCTCGGATGTGTGGCGATCGTCCGCCCCCAAAGGTCATAGTTGTGGACGGACAGCCGCGAACGAGATGGTCCCCAGACGAGTCCTCCTCCGAGCCGTCGCCGCGTCGGCCGTCGGCGCACTCGCCGGGTGCGCCGGGTTGACCGACGACGGTGATCCCGCGGAACCGACGGACGGACGGTCGGCGGAGCCAACGGCTACCGACGCGACGCCGACCGCGACGGCGGAACCGACCACGACGCTGACCGCGACGCGGACCCCCGAACCGCGGACCGCGACGGCGACGCCGAACACGCCAGCGACGCCGACCACGGGCGTGGCCTCCGAGCGCGAGCTCGGGGCGGGCGTCGACGGGTTCGGCCGCGCGGTCGCGCTCTCGGAGGCAGCGGCGATCGTCGTCGCCGAGGGGCACGGCGCCTACGCGTTCGACGCGGCCGGCGGGTGGGAGGGACCGACGCTGCTGTCGCCGGAGGCGACGGACGACGAGGGGTTCGGCGGGCACGGCGTCTCCGCCGCGATGGTCGACACGAGGGCGGTGATCGGCGGGCCGTCCGCGGGGCCGGACCCGAACGGCGGGGCGATGTACCTCTTCGAGCGCAACGACGGCGAGTGGGTTCAGCAGCGACGGTTCGGATCCGCCGGCGACGACGACACCGACGAGTTCGGTCGGTCGGTCGCGTTCGACGGCTCGCGGATCGTCGTCGGCGACGTGCACAGGCCCTACACGATGGTGCCGTGGACCGGCGGCGTCGAGGTGTTCGCGATCGCCGACGGGGAGTGGCGTCGCGAGGCGTCGCTCGGGACCGACGCGTCCGACCTGTTCGGGACCGCCGTCGCCGTCGACGGCGACGTCCTCCTCGTCGGCGCCCCGTACGCGGACCCCGACGACGACGACCGGACGACCGGGGCGGTCTACGCGTACGAGTTCACGGACGGCGAGTGGGAACGGCGTGCGACGCTGTCGCCCGCGGAGTTCGACGGGGGAGAACACGTCGGTCAGTCGGTCGCCCTCGACGGGGATCGGGCCGTCGTCGGCGCCCCCGGCGACGGCGACGGGAGCGCGGTCGTCTACGAGCGGGAGGGACGCGAGTGGACGCTACAGACCGTGCTCCCCGCGCCGGGCGGCGACGCCGAGGGCGGGTTCGGCGACGTGGTCGCGACGGCGGACGGAACCGCCGTCGTGGCCGCGCCCGACGCCGTCGAGGGCGGTCGGGCGTACGCCGTCCCTGGCGACGACTGGTCCGACCCCGTCCGCCTCGCCGCCGACGTCGACCCGGACGCCGAGTTCGGGGCCGACGTGGCCCTCGCCGGCGACGCCGCGCTCGTCGGCGCGCCCGTGTCCGACGACGCGAGCGACGCCTACCTGTACGACCTGTCCTCCCTCCCGAACGGCGAGACGTAGCCGACCCCGGATACCCGGACCGGCGGAACCCGGTTGTTTTGTGGTCCAGACGCGTCCCGGCGGTCGTGTACTCCCGACACCACGCGGCGATCTCCGCGGTCGTCGCGGCCGGGTTGGTCCTCTGGCTGCCGCTGGGCGCGACACCTGCGGCCGCGGCCGGCGCGTGGGCGCTGCTCACCGCCGCGGGCGTCGCGATCGACCTCGACCACTTCCTGATGGCGCGGCTCGTCCGCGGCGACTGGGCGAACACGCGCCGAGCCATCGCGGATCCCCGCGCCGCCCTTCTCGACCAGTCGGAGCTGTTCGACCCGGGCGACCTGTGGCCGTTGCACCGGCTCCTCAGTCACGCGGTGCTCGCCCCAGTCGCGGTGGCCGCGGCGTGGGCTGTGGGGGACGCGCTCGCGGCCGCTGGCTTCGACGTGGCGGCGACCGCGGCCGCGCTCGCCACGGCGGTCGTCCTGTACGTCCACGTCCTCACCGACCTGATCTGGGACGTGTGGCGCCAGGACCGGTACCACGAGAACGTTCGGCGCGTCGCGGGCAACGACGACCCGACGGGGCCGTGAGCCGGTCGCCGCCCGGAGTACCCACAAAGCACATTCGGCCGGATCCGAGAAACCCGTGATATGGTCTCCACGCGACGCAGATCCCTCCTCGCGACCCTCGGTGCGGCCGCCGCCGCGGGCTGTCTCGGGGACGCTCCGACCGACCCGCCGGACGGTTCGGCGACCGACGCGGCCGACGCGACGGAATCGGACCCGAACGCCGGCCCGGAGGGCGGCGCCCCCGACGGTGACACCCTCCGCCTCGCCAACGCCGACGGGCTTCCGACCGACAGCCCCGTCAGCGTTCACCCGCGTCCGCTCGCGGAGCTCCTCGAACGCGGCGCCGCGACCGACGGGCCGGTTCGAGCGACGGGCGCGACCGTTTTGACCGGAAAGCCGCCGTTCTTGCCGGGCGAGCGGACGGTTCGACTCGTCGGCGACGAGGTCGACGACGGCGCGTACGCGCTCGACATCGACGGCGGGCTCCTGTACGAATGGCTCCTCGGCGCGACGGCGGTGGAGGACCCGCCGGCGGACGCCGACATCGTCGCGGTCGAGGGTCTCTCGGACGAGCGCCGGTCGCTGGCGGTCGAGGCCATCGAGGGCGGCCGGGCGACCGTCGAGCCGCACACGCCGCTGGGGACGTGGGCGCGCACAGAGTTCGTCGGCGGCTACGTCCGCTACGACGGAACGGTGTACCGCGGTCGCGAGCGCCAACAGACCGACGCCGCGTTCTTCTCGACGACGGTGTGGTACGTCGGGACGGTGACGCCGACCGAGGAGGCGGCGGGCGACGGATCCGCGACCGACGCGCCGACCCTGCACCTCGACCCGCTCCCCTCGGCGGCCGCTCGCGTCGTCGACGACCTGCTCGGGGACTGGGCGTCGAATCTCGACCCCGTCGAGGCGGACATCTCCGACCTCGACGATCCGGCGCGGCGGGCACTCGCCGAGACGGACTTCCTGCTCACGCACGTCACACCGTTCGAAGTGAGCATCTCGTGAGCCGCGGCGAGAGCTGAGCAGAGGGCACGTTACTGCCGCGTCCACGCGCGGTAGCGCCACGCCGCGACCGCCCACAGCGCGAGCGTCCCGACGGGGTAGCCGGTCCGCGACGGCTGTATCCCGAACCGAAGGGCGACGGAGGCGTTCACCGCGCCCGCGAGTACGAGCAGTCCGGCGGTGACCCGCGGGTCCTCGCGGTCGACGAGCGCCAGCGACGCGGAGGCGACCGCGAGGAGCCAACACGCGGCGGCGACGACCCACGGGACCAGCAGCGGCGACCCCGACAGCGCGAGGTACTCGGGGAGCGTTCGCGCCTCGATCACGGGCGTGAACGAGAGCCCGCCCCAGGCGAACCGGAGGAACGGGACGCTACTCGCGGAGAACAGCTGCACCGACCACGGAACGAGCCCGCACAGCAGCACGACGACCAGCACGCGTCGGGGAGTCGCCCGCGGGAGGCGCGCCCACACGCCGACCACGCTACTTCCTGGCGACGATCCGGAGCACGTCCTCGTCGGCGAGTTCGTGTCCCTGGCCGACCTGCTGTTCGTCGTGTTTGGCGGAGGGGCCCGAGACGCGCGCGAACTTGAAGCGCTCGTCGAAGCTCCCGCCGAGCTTCGCGCAGGCGTCGCCGACGGTGTCGCCCTCGCGGAGCACGAGCGGCTCGTCGTAGTCGACGCCGCGGCCCGGCTTGTCCATGTAGATCCGGATGAGCCCGAGCGCGTCGAAGATGCGCTCCTTCAGGACGTCGAGCCCCTTCTCCTCCACGGCGGAGATGAAGATCGCGTCGTCGGGGTCGATGCCGTGCTCGCGGAGGTTCTCGTTGACCGTGGGGAGGTAGTCCTCGTCGATGAGGTCCGCCTTGTTCACCGCGACGATGGAGGGGAGGTACTCACGGTTGTCCATTACGCCGTCGATGAGCTCGTCGATCGTGAGGTCGTGGGGGATGGTCACGTCGGCGTTGACGAAGCCGTGCGCGCGGAGGACGTCCTTCACCGTCTCCTCGTCGAGCGACACGTCGTCGCGCATCGTCACCTGGATGCCGTCCTTGTGCGTCTTCCGGACGGAGATGTTCGGCGGCTCGGTGTCGAGGCGGACCTTGTTCTCGTACAGCTCGTGACGGAGGCGCTCGTACTGGTCGATCTCGAAGACGGAGAGCATGAACACCACGAGGTCGGCGGTGCGCACGACCGACAGCACCTCCTTGCCGCCGCCGCGGCCGCCGGCGGCGCCCTCGATCAGCCCCGGCACGTCGAGGATCTGGATGTTCGCGCCGCGGTATTTCAGCATCCCCGGGTTGACGTTCAGCGTGGTGAACTCGTACTCGCCGGTCTCGCTGTCGGCGTTCGTGATGGCGTTGATCAGCGTGGACTTGCCGACCGAGGGGAACCCGACGAGCGCGACCGTCGCGTCGCCGGTCTTCTCGACGGCGTACCCCTGGCCGCCGCCGGAGGAGGACTGGTTCTCCAGCTTCTCCTTCTTCTGGGCGAGCTTCGACTTCAGCCGGCCGATGTGGGCCTCCGTGGACTTGTTGTACGGGGTTTCGGCGATCTCCTCGCGGAGTTCCTCGATCTCGTCCTCGAGTCCCATCACTAGCCGGTGGGCCGTCCGCGCGCCTAAACGCTTCCCTTCGACGGGGCGGGCCACACACCGTGGACGTTCCGGCGGAGTCACGGCATCGCGGGGTCCGCGTGGCCGTCGAGCAGCGGTATCCCAGTGCCCCGGTCGACTGTAGCCGTCCGTGCGTGCCTGTCACTCCCGTGCTTCGGACTTCGATACCACTATACCTCGGCGTGGCTCATGCGGTTTCAAGGACGGCATGCCGGATCCCTCCCGCCTCCGAGACAGCACGCAGATCGTTCTCCCGAAGCGGGAGCTGGACGGGATCCGGTCGACGCTCGAGTCGGAGTTCACCGTCTCGGTGTTCACGACGGGCGACCAGTGCCGGATCATCGGCAGCCCCGTCGAGATCAAGGCGGTGTCGGACTTCCTCGCCCGCCACGGCGTCACGATCCCCTGAGCGGGGCGGCGTCGCCTCCGGCCGGACCGACAGGCTTTGGACGAGCAGGCCCCTCGATGGGGACATGGACGAGAATCCGGGGGTGAGCGAGGAGTACCGGATGGTCAGCCCGTGGCCGCTGTTCGTCGCGCTCGGGCTCCCGATCGCCGAGATCGGGATCCTGTTCGGGCTGGTCCCGCTGGCCGTGGGTGGGCTGTTCCTGTTTTGCGGGTCGATCGCCGGGATCCTCCGCGAGAACGAGTACGTGTCCTCGACGTGGCGGGGACTCGCCGTGCTGTCGGTGCCCGTCGTCGCCGGAGGGCTGGCGCTGTGGTACGCCGACGGGGCGACCGCCTCTGACCTGCTGATCCGCGCGTACTCGATGATCGGCACGGGCGTGTTGATGCTCGTCGCCGGGCTCGGCGGCGACCTGTTCGCGCGCGACGCCGAGATCGGTATCTGAACGCGCAACTCTGAACGCGCCCGGGCTCGTGGGCGAACAGGTTCGGGCCACGATGCCGTTCGCGCGTCGTAATGGCGTCTAGTGAACGCTCGGGCGACGACGACCGGCGACCCCCCGACCGCCGAAATGGGCAAGGTATTAGGTCGCGACGGTGTACGTTCCGGGCATGGCAGAGATCTTCGACAGGGACACCCTGCTGGATCTGACGGTCAACGTCATCCCGCTGGGCATCATCCTGTTTTTCGTCGCGGCGTTCGTCCTCATCGACCCGTTCGGCGGACTGGATTTCTACGGGCGCGTGCTCCAGATGGGGCTGCTGGTGTTCCCGTTCGTCGCGCTCGCCATCCTGACGTACATCTCGGGGAAGGCGATCGCGGGCGACGAGAAGCGCTCGGAGGTGTTCTTCCAGGGACAGGCGACGATGGAGGACGCCAAGACCAAACACGAGGTCGAGGCCGAGATCGAGGCCGAGGCGAACGGCGAGGCCGAGCCGGACGCTCCGGGCGACGGGGTCGACGGCGACGCTGACGGCGACGGCGCCGGTGCCGCGGACGACGACGAGTAGGATCGACGGTTCCGACCTCCGAACGACCCCAGAACCGACGGCCCGCGGCCGGGCGCGACCCGAATCTTTCTTGTGTATTCGCCGCTGAGGCGTGCCCATGGAGACTACCGGCCAACTACTGCTGACGGTGCTCATGGGGGCGTTCCTCCTGGGCGTGGCGGCCTTCCTCGCGCGGGTCGAGGACTGGCGGTCGTACTCGCCCCTGGGCGCCGGCGGCGGCGCTGTCGGTGAGACCGGACACGGGCACGCCGAGAAGCCCGCCGGACTCATCCGCTGGTTCACGACGGTCGATCACAAGGACATCGGGCTACTGTACGGCGCGTACGCGACGGTCGCGTTCGTCGTCGGCGGGCTGATGGTGGTGCTGATGCGCGCGGAGCTCACCACCCCGGACACGGCGGTGCTCGGCTCGGCGACGTTCTACAACTCCCTGCTCACCAGCCACGGGATCACGATGCTGTTCCTGTTCGGGACGCCGATCATCGCGGCGTTCGCGAACTACCTCATCCCGCTGATCATCGGCGCCGACGACATGGCGTTCCCGCGCATCAACGCCATCGCGTTCTGGCTGCTGCCGCCGGGCGCGCTGCTCATCTGGGCGGGCTTCTTCCCCATCCCGGACGTCATCCCCGCCCAGACCGCCTGGACGATGTACACGCCGCTGTCGGCGGGCGTCGGCAACGGCAACCAGATGAACGTCGGGGTCGACCTGATGCTGCTCGGCCTGCACCTCACCGGCGTCTCGGCGACGATGGGGGCGATCAACTTCATCGCGACCATCTTCACCGAGCGCGCCGAGGAGGTCACCTGGGCCAACCTCGACATCTTCTCGTGGACCATCCTCACCCAGTCGGGGCTCATCCTGTTCGCGTTCCCGCTGCTGGGCTCGGCGCTGGTGATGCTGCTGCTCGACCGCAACTTCGCGACGACGTTCTTCGCCGTCGACGGCGGCGGTCCGATCCTCTGGCAACACCTGTTCTGGTTCTTCGGTCACCCCGAAGTCTACATCCTCGTGCTCCCGCCGATGGGGATCGTGAGCTACGTGCTCCCGCGGTTCTCCGGCCGGAAGCTGTTCGGGTTCAAGTTCGTCGTCTACTCCACGCTCGCGATCGGCGTGCTCTCCTTCGGCGTGTGGGCCCACCACATGTTCGCGACGGGCATCGACCCGCGCCTGCGCGCCTCGTTCATGGCGGTCTCGTTGGCCATCGCGATACCGTCCGCGGTGAAGACGTTCAACTGGATCACGACGATGTGGAACGGGAAGCTCCGGCTCACGACGCCGATGCTGTTCTGTATCGGCTTCGTGAGCAACTTCATCATCGGCGGCGTGACGGGCGTGTTCCTCGCGTCCATCCCCGTCGACCTCGTGCTCCACGACACCTACTACGTCGTCGGGCACTTCCACTACATCGTGATGGGTGCCATCACCTTCGCCGGGATGGCGGGCATCTACTACTGGTTCCCGCTCGTCACCGGCCGGTGGTACCAGCGCCGCCTCGCGAAGGCGCACTTCTGGCTGTGGATGATCGGCACCAACATCACGTTCTTCGCGATGGTGCTGCTCGGCTACGGCGGCATGCCGCGCCGGTACGCGACGTACCTCCCGCAGTTCGCGACGCTGCACCAGATCGCCTCGCTCGGGGCGTTCCTGCTGCTCGTCGGCGGGGTCATCTGGGTGTACAACGTCTTCGTCTCGTGGATGGAGGGGCCGCACGTCCAGTCGGGCGACCCGTGGCGCCTCGACGAGACGAACCTGAACACCGCCGAGTGGGACTGGTTCGAGGCCAAGCGCGAGACCTCGCTGGCGGCCACTGACGGTGGCGAGGAAGTCGAGACCGACGGCGGCCGGGAGATAGACGGCGACGACGACACGGCCGAGTAACGGGGCAGTTCGGCGGTTCGGCGGTTTTTGTGTTTTTCGAGGTTTTCGGGGTTCTCCGAGGGTCCGTTCACGGCGAGCCCCGCGGCCGCGCCGTCGCGGACGGCCGGGCTTTTGTTCGCGCGGCCCCGAGCGGGGGTATGAGCGACAAGGACCTCCTCGGACTCGTGCTCGGCGGCATCGCCCTGCTCATGTTCGCGACCGGCCTGATCCTCGTGTTACAGTGAGCGCGTCGCGAGCCGACGCGGACGGGAGCGACCGGAGCGGGGGCAGGCGGTTCGGCGGCCGACGCGTCGTCGTCGCGCTGTACCTGCTCCTCACTGCCGTCGGCGGGACCGCCGGGGTGCTGGTCGCCACGTTCGTCGACGAGTTGAGCGCGCCGGAGCTGTTCGCGGTGATCCCGCTGCCGGCGACCCCGCTGGGGTTCGGCGTCTACGGCGCGGTCACGATCGCGACGGTGCTTGGGATCCCGCTCGCGCTGGTGGTGTACGTCTCACGGCGGATCGACGACCCGGCCGCGATCGACAAGTGAGTCGGCCCCCACCCGGGCGGTCGACGGCTGCCGGTCGCCGACCGCCCGAGCGACAGCGAGTTTCGGGGGCGCAGCGTCGCCGGCGGCGAAAGGACTAATCCCCGTGCGGGAGTGGTTCGCCGTATGTACCACGTAGTACTCGGCGTCGACGAGGACGAGGAACACGCGCGCGCCGCCGCCAAGGAGATCGTGAACCTCCCGGGCGACGGGAGCGATACCGAGGTCACCATCGTGCACGTCTTCCAGGACAACCCCAGCGGCGCCTCCGCGACGCAGGTCGCGTCGGTCCGCGAGGCCGAGGAGCTGCTGGAGGACGCGGGGATCGCCGTCGACGTGACCGAGTCCAGCGGCGACCCCGCCGACGCGATCATCGAGGTCGGCGAGGAGGCGGACGCGGACCTGATCGTCGTCGGCGGGCGCAAGCGCTCGCCGGCGGGGAAGGCGCTGTTCGGCTCGGTGACCCAG
Organism: Halobaculum roseum; assembly: GCF_019880245.1. Classification (NCBI taxonomy): domain Archaea; kingdom Methanobacteriati; phylum Methanobacteriota; class Halobacteria; order Halobacteriales; family Haloferacaceae; genus Halobaculum; species Halobaculum roseum. The sequence goes on along the minus strand of NZ_CP082286.1, from coordinate 2,073,700 downwards.
ACGGTCATCCTCAACGGCGGCCGCCCGGTGATGGTCACCGGCGTCGTCGACGACGAGTAGGAACCCCGGACGGCCCCGTCCCGGTCCGGTCCGCTGACACCGGGATCGGCCCCCACACGTATGGTCACGCACCCGGTAGCGACTGCTGTGGGATGCGGATCAGACTGATCGCGTTCGTCGCCATCGTCGTGTTCGCCCTCCTGGCCAGCGTCGCGGTCGACCCGTCGACGCCCGGGACGGGCGAGAACCCGGCTCCCGAGCGCCTGTATTCCCTCGAGGAGACCGGGAGCCACCTCTGGCCGTACACCAGTCGGACGCGGTCGATCGAGGGGCGGACGCTCGCGATCAACGTCGTCGTCCGGGCCGATCCCGAGGAGCTCAGGACGGCGCTCGTCGACCGCTCGGACGGGAACTGGACCGAGGTCGAGGGCGACGACGCGGGGGCGGTAGGGGGCGACGACGCCGTCGGGGTCGACACCTCGCCGTGGCGGCCCGCCCGCGGCGCCGCGCGGTACACGTACGTCGCACCCGGCCGGGAGGCGGCCGGAACGTGGGTCGACGCCGACTACCAGTTGAGCACCGGCGCGTACCTCGGCCGCCGGATCCACATCCGGGTGTATCCGGCTCCCGGGAGCGACTGGAACGCGATCCAGGCGCACGCCGAGTACTGGGACTGGTTCCGGCTGCGTCACACCGTGACCGGGATCCGACCCGGGGCGCAGTTCATCGAGCGCGATCTGCGCGACGAACCGTTCGTCGAGCGCGTCGCCCGCGAGTACCACGGCTACCACGGCGGCGGAAGCGACGGGTGGACGACGACCATCGAGTTCGCCGCCCCCCTCGCGCTCGTCGGCGCCGTCGCCGCCGGCCACAGGCGCGACTGGCTCGACGGCCGCTGGTCGCCCGCCGACGTCGCCCTCCCGGTCGCGCTCGCGGGCGTGTTGCTCGGCGTCCGGTCGCTGGGGTTGGCCGTCGAGAGCGCCGTCCCCGCTGCCGACCCGCGGATCTTCGCCGCCGGGCTGTACCCGGTGATCGCCTTCGGGCCGCCGGCGCTCGTGGTGTGGCTCGCGAGCGACCGCCCGCCCGAACGGACGGCGGTGGTCGCGGGCGGCGGGCTCGGCACCGGCGTCGTGCTCGACCTCCTCGGCGTCGGCGTCCGGGAGGTGCCGATCCGGCTGGCGCTGCATCGGTTCGCGCTGTGTTGTGCGCTCGGGCTGTTCGCGCTCGGCATCGCCCGCGGCGACCGACGGATCGCCGCCGCGGGCGCGATCGCGTGGCTGCTCGCGCTCGCGGGACCGCTGGGCGGGTACGTGTGACCGGGGGAGCCGACCGGACCGCCGACGGGGCCGGGCGGCCGCCGCGAGCCTCACTCGGTTGTCACAGCCTCGGCCGGAACTCGCGGGCGTCAGTCGGAAGTCGCAGGCGTCACTCCTCCGTCGTCTCAGTCGATCGGTAGACGACGACGCCGTCGTTCTCGTAGGCGTGCGTCCACCCGTCGGCGTGCGCGAACGAGCGGTTCAGCGTGCCGAAGGTGACCCTCGACTCCCCGCGGACGGTGTATCGCCCCTTCGGGAGGTAGACGTGCGTAGGCGTAGCGCCGACCGAGTCGGACGCCCGCTCGACGCACTCCGCGCTGTGACACGCCGACAGCGTCTCGAACGCCTCGAACTGTCGCTCGTACGCGCCGGGGTCGCGCCACTCCACCCCCCACGGCCCGACGAGCAGCGTCCGGCCGGTCAGCGCGGGGAGCCACTCGGCGGCGTCGCCGACGGCGACGAACGTGGCGTCGGGGGGCGTCTCGGCGGCGACCCACGCCATCGCCTCGCGGTCGTCGCCGTCGACGAACTCCGGGGTGGAGGGGTCGCTCGCGAGCGTCATCTCGTAGCCGAGGGCGGCCCCGCCCCCCGCCGTCGCGACGAGGATCGCGACCGCCGCGAGCACGGCGCGGGCGTCCGGCCGGTCGGACGCCGACGGTACCGGGGAAGACGGCGCGAAGTGTGTGAGGCGGTCACCCGCGCTCGCGAGCGCACCGTCGGGTATCCGACCGGCGAGGTCGACGGCGACCGCCGCGAGCGCGACCGCGCCGACCGTGTAGGCGAACCGCGGCTGTTTGAACAACAGCTCGGCGACGACGACCCACATCGGGAGCAGCCGGTCGCCGCGCGCGAGGAGGTACGCGGCCGCCGCGAGGGGCACCAGCGTGAACGGCGACAGCTCGCCGGCCAACAGCGCCGCGCCGCCCCCGACGCCGCCGTGGGTGCCCGCGGCGGCGCCGAACACGCCCGGGCCGTGGGTGGCGACCGCCCACGCCAGCCACGGCGAGGCGACCGCCGTCCCGCCGAGCCCGACGGCCAGCCCGCGGAGCAGTCCCGCCGGCGACCGGTCGAGCGTCGCCCACAGGACGACGTAGCTCGCGACGACGAACAGCGCGTACGTCGGGTGCGACAGCGCGGTCAGCCCGAACAGGACCGCGCCGGCGACGAGCGCCCGCCGCGATCCCGTGGTGTACGCGCGGTAGCCGGCGTAGATCGACGACATCGCGTACAGGAACGCGAACGCGCGGACGACGCCGCCGGCGGAGACGTGCCACTCCAGGACCTGCGGGTTCACGGCGACGAGCGTCGCCGCCGCGGCACCGCCCGCCCGCGACCCGGCGATGTCGCGCCCGAGCAGGTAGACGGGGACGGCGACGGCGACGACCGCGACGCTGGGGAGGAAGCGGGCGACCGCGAGCGGGTCGGCGCCCAGATCCAGCAGGACCGCGAACGCGTAGAACTGCAGCGGCGGGTACGCGAACGGGACGCCCTCGGCGGTGTAGCCGGGGATCGACGCCGGCGGCAGGTAGCCGTTGGCCGCGATCTCGGCGGCGATCTGTGCGTACAGGCCGGCGCCGTACGCCGGATACGGGTTACTCGCGAGGTACACCGCGACGGCGACGAAGGCGGGCACCAGCGACAGCGCCAGCCACGGCCGGTCGCGGGCGTCGACCGGGAGCGCGTCGAGCGCGTCGGCGAGGTCGCGTCCCCTCGTCATTTTCGCTCGAAGCGGACGGGCCACCGCAGCGACGCGGAGACGCCGCGGCGTCGGTACTCGCTCCACGCGAGCGCGGGCAGCGACACGAGCAGCGCGAGGACCGCCGCGCCCTCGGCGAGCCCGACCCACCGCGGGCGGACGTACGCGACGGCGTTGACGAGCGTGGGCGGCGCCGCGGCGGCGACACGGTCGAGCGTGGACCCCGTCTCGGGGTCGAACGTCCGCGACTCCAGGCCCAGCGACGCCGCCGACTCGCCGCCGGCGCTCTCGTCGCCGGTGCCGAGGCGCTCTGACTCGTACGGGAAGCCGATGTCGGCAGACCAGACGACCTCCCCGTCGGTGTCGACCTCGACGACGCGGTCGCCGTTGGAGTCGGTGATCAGCGTGTGGCCGTTGGGCAGGCGGTCGGCGTCGCGGGGCCACTGCACGCGGTCGTCGCGCCAAGTCCACGAGCGCTCCCAGGCGCCGTCCTCGCGCTGGTACTCGACGACGCGGCCGTTCTCGGAGTCGGCCACGAGGAGGGCCGGACCGCCGCGTTCGGGCGGGATGTAGTCGGGGTTGTGCTGCTCGTAGAGGGTGTCGTGGTCGCCGTCGCTCCCGAGCGTCCAGTCCTCTCGCAGGCCACGCTCCATGTCGACGAACACGACCTGGTCGTGGTTGCGGACGCTCACCATGACCGTCTCCCGGCCGTCGATCTCGACGTACTCCACGTCGTTGATGTGGGTCCAGTCCTCGGGGAACGGCCCGCCGCTTTCGGTCGGATCGAAGTCGGACTGGGCGTCCCACTCCCACTCGGTCAGCCCGGTCGTCGTGTTCACGACGAACGCGCGGTCGCGATGGATGTCGGCCACGAGCAGGCGCTCGTCGTCGATCCGGTCGGCGTCGTGCCAGCGGGTGGAGTGTTTCCCGGGCGTGATCCGGCTGAACACGTCCGTCGACTCGCCGGTGGTGAGGTTGACGCGCTCGACGCCGTTGCGGGTGCAGACGCTCCCGTCGCACTCGTCGGCGTCGAGGTGGTCCGCGTACACGAACTCGACGGTCGCGTCGGTGCCTTCGACGGGGTCGACGTCCCAGTACCGGGTGTGTTCGTTCTGGTGGTAGTAGACGTTCCCGTCGGGGGCGAACGCGACCAGCTCCGCCTGGGCTCTCGGGCCGTCGTTCTCGTCGGCGACGAACGCGTTCGAGTCGGTCGCGACGACGGTGATGTCGTCGCGTTCCCCGACGACCGCGGCGTCGTCGCCGGTGCGCAGCGCCTGTTCGACGGCCGGGTCGCCGGTGACGTCCTCGCTCGAACGCTGGGCCTCGACGTAGCCGACGGCGAGCGTGGCGGACGCGACGAGGACGACCGCGAGGAGGAGGAGGCGGGGTGACGGCATCGACGGTCCCGGGGGCATGTCACACGCTCCGCCTCGCCCGCACAAATACCCACCGTGACGCGGACATCCACCCGACACGGGTCAGCCGTCGGAGACCCGACACGGATCAGCCGTCGGAGCGGGATCGACCGAACCGTCGGAGCGGGATCGATCGGCCGACGTGGTGGGATCGTCGTTCCCCGAGCTCGGAAACTCCAAAGGCATATTCAACCAGGTACCCAAACAGACGGCAGATGGATCCCCGTCCGTCGTCCGGACCGTCACGCCGGCGTGCGCTCGCGACGATCGCGAGCGGCGCTGCCGTCGCCGCGAGCGGTTGCGTCGGGCGAATCCGTACGATGTCCGGGTGGGAGTCGCGGAGCCAAGTGACGCTCGATATCAAGGCCGCCCCGGCCGACGAGGACCCGTACGCGCTCCGCGTTGGACGACAGGTCGCCGAGTGGTACCGCGCGGCCGGCATCGACGCACAGGTCACCCCGGTGTCCGAACAGGAGCTGTTCAGACAGGTGCTGTTGAACCGGGAGTTCGACCTGTTCGTCGCGCAGACGCCGACGCGGTTCGAGCGGCCGGACGGGCTCTACTCGCTGTTGCACTCCCGGTTCGTCGAGACGCCCGGCTGGCAGAACCCGTTCGGGTACAGCGACCTCGGCGCCAACGAGCTCCTCGAGACGCAGCGCCGGACGACAGGCCGCGAGCGCGAGGAGGCGATCGCACAGCTACAGCAGGCGATCGCGAGAACCCAGCCGTTCACCGTCGTCGCGTTCCCCGACGACATCCGGGCCGCGCGCACCGACGGGTTCGACGGCTGGCGGGAGGCGGACCTCCGGTCGCCGACCGGCTATCTCTCGCTCGAACGGACGGGCCGGGACGGACCCGAGGACGGCCCGCGGACGACCGCCACGGAGTCCGCCCCGGCGGACGGCGACCGGTCGGCGTCGACGCTGCGGGTGGCCGTGACCGACCGGCGCGGCACGTCGAATCTCAACCCGCTCGCCGTCGAGTTCCGGCGCAACGGCGTGTTGACCGGGCTCCTGTACGACTCGCTCGGGTACGTCGCCGAGGACGGAACCGTCGAACCGTGGCTCGCCGAGTCGTGGGGTGTCGACGCCGACGGGGAGGCGCCGGTCGCGCGGGTGCGGCTGCGGGCGGACGCGACGTGGCACGACGGGGAGCCGCTCACGGCCGAGGACGTGGCGTTCACCTACGATCTCCTCGCGGACACCTCGCTCGGATCCGACGGCGGCGAGGACGCGAGCGGCGACGGGTCGGGCGGCAACGGCGGAGACGGGTCGGGCGGCGACGGCGACGACGGGCTCCCGGACGACGAGGAGGTCCCGTCGCCGCGGTTCCAGGGCCGGATCAGCCTCGTCGAGGAGGCGCGGGCGATCGACGACCGGCACGTCGAGATCCGGTTCGTCGAGTGTACCCCCGGGATCGCCGTGCGCGCGCTCACGGTTCCCGTCCTTCCGAAGCACGTCTGGAGCGAGCGGACCGACACGGCCGCGTTGGCGGGGATCGAGATCGGCTCGGTGACCGACGCGCTGGTGACGAACAACATCCCGCCGGTCGGGAGCGGCCCCCTCCGGTTCGTCGGGAACACCCCGCGCGAGTCGCTCACGCTGGAACGGTTCGACGACCACTTCCTCGTCGACGCGGCGCCCGAGACGCTCCCGGAGGGCGTCGACGGCCCGCCCGCGTTCGACCGGTTCGCCGTGCGGGTCGTCGGCTCCGGCGTGAGCGCCGTCGGCGTCGTCACCGACGGCGAGGCCGACGTGACCGGCACGCCCGTCGGCGCCGGGACGGTGCCGCAGATCGGACGCTCGGACGACACCGACCTGATCGTCGACGGCCGAACGCCGCCGTACGTCGTCGGCTACAACGCGCTCGCGGCGCCGCTGTCCAACCCGCAGTTCCGCAACACGCTCGCGCGGCTGATCGACCGCCCGACGCTCGTCGGCGACGTGTTCGACGGCTACGCGCGGGCGTCGGTGACCCCGCTCGCGGGCACCGACTGGGTGCCCGAGGAGCTCGAGTGGGACGGCGTCGACCCGGTGACGCCGTTCTTAGGCAGCGACGGCGAGGTCGACCCCGAGAGCGCGATGGAGGCGTTCGAGACGGCGGGATACAGCTACGACGACGGGCGCCTCGTCCGGACGGACTGATCACGATGAGTCTGCTCGATGTCGTCCTCGAGGTCGTCGCGGTCGTCGGCGTGCTCCACCTCGCGTCGGTGCTCGTGTTCGTCGCCCGCGACCGGCTCGTGGACGCCCCGCGAACGGTCCGGTCGACGGTACACGACGCGAGAGGGCCGCTGGTCGTACTGCTCGTGGTATTGGCCGTCAACGGCGTCGTTCGGCGGATCGGCGTCGAGCTGTCGTGGGTGGTCGGGGCGAACGTCACCGGCGTGATCTACGCGCTCGAGGGCACGTTCGTGGCGGCCGTCCAGTCGTACGCGACCCCGACCGCGACGGCCTACTTCGCGTTCGTCTACGTGTTCGGGTACGTGTACCTCCTCACGTTCCCGCCGATCGCGTACGCGCTACGGGGTGACGGCGGCGGGCTACGGAAGCTGCTGATAGCCTACGGGCTCAACTACGGGGTCGGCCTGGTCTGTTACGTCCTGTTCGTCGCGTACGGCCCACGGAACCTCATGCCCGAACTGGTCGACTCGCTGTTGTTCGAGAGCTGGCCGCGGTCGCAGCTGCTCACCAGCCAGGTGAACGAGAACACCAACGTCTTCCCGTCGCTCCACACGTCGCTGGCGGCGACGGTCGCGCTCGTGACCTGGCGGGAGCGCTCGTGGCGGCGGTGGACCCCGATCGCGGTCGTGCTCGCGGCGTCCGTCGTCGTCTCGACGATGTATCTCGGCATCCACTGGGCGACGGACGTGGTCGCGGGGATCGCGCTGGCGGCCGGCAGCGTCGTCGCCGCCGAATGGATCGAGTCGGGTCGCGACCGCCCCGCCCGTGAGGACGCCGGCCCCCCGAACGACGCGACCGACCGCGACCGACCGGCCGACACGGACGACGATCGCGGACGGAACGAGGGGCGGGAGCGACACGACGGGCGTGCATCAGAGTGACCCCGTGACCCGTCGACCTCGACCTCAGACGGCCGATCCCCCGGCCTCGGGCCGGCTCGCCCCCTCGGCCTCCGTGCGGGCGTCGGCGTACCCGTCGGCCCACAGGCGCGCGGCGACGACCTGGGCGTAGAAGAACACGAACGCCCCGACGACCGCGCCGAGGATCGGGATGCCGTTCAACACGCCGACGAGCACGCTCGCCGCGAGGAAGACGACGAGCGAGAACGCCCACGCGGTCGCGTACGTCCCGCTGAGGACGACCGGCTTGAGGATATCCAGATCGAACGCCGCGCCGACGCGCCGTTCGTCGGCGAAGGCGACGACCGCGGCCACGGCCACGTAGCCGAAGACGATCGAGAGGACCGCCGTGAGCAGCCCGCCGACGACGAGGCCGGCGATGCCCGTGGCGGCGCCGCCCCGCGTCCCGGTCGCGATGGCGACGATCGACCCGCCTACGGTCACCGCACCTACGATCGCGGGGACGAGCATGTAGGCCGCCCCGACGAGGAACGCCTTCGCGCCGTCGACGACGAGTTCCTCCCAGTCGCCGAACGTCGGCGGGCGCGGGTCGCCCTCCAGCGAGTGCCGGATGACGCGAACGACGTAGCCGTACACCGGGAGCAGGGGGAGCAACAGGAACCCGAACGCCGAGAGGACCCCGCCGATGAGGACCGTCTTCACCCAGTCGTCGTGTTCGGTCGGGTACGTGACCGCGTCGCTGATCTGAGACATAGCGGCATATCACGCCGGTTCTGCTTAGTAAGGCACAGGGTACGCGGGGTACGCGGGACGAAACCCACCCCGACGGCCGGGGTCGATCGCGACTGCGCCGGGGACGGGTTGACGCCGGCGAGTGAGTCGAGCGGACGCGACGCGAGAAAGAGCGTCAGAAGAGTAAGCGAACGCGACGCGAGTGAAGGCGTCGGGGCCTGGTCGACCGGTCAGTCGTCGCCGAAGGCGTCCGCCACCAGATCGGCGACGGCCGACGGCGACTGGTACCCGGTCTCGACCCCCGCCTGCCGGCCGTCGGCGACGCACACAACCGCCGGCGCCACGTCCACGTCGAACCGCTCGCGAACGGTCGGCGTGGCCTCGCCGTCGACGCCGGCGACCGCCACGTCGTCGGGGAGCAAGTCGAGCGTCTCCGCGAGTTCGGCCTTCATCGACTCGCAGGGGTCACACCGGAGCCGCCAGACGAACACGACCGCGCGCTCGTTGGCGTCGAGGAACGCCTCGACCTCGTCGTCCTCGAGTTCGCGCATCCCCTGCGGGACGGGCGTCGCCGGCGCCACGTCGACGACGATGGACGCCATCGTCGCCCGTTCGAGCGGGTCGGGCACCGACTCGTCCTCGTCCTCGAAGTGCGAGCGAAGCGAGAGGTACGCGACGAACTCCTCGCGGGTGACGCCCTCCTCGTCGATGCGACGGACGGCCTCCGAGTACTCGAGGCCGAACGCGTCGGCGACGGCCTCGGTGAACTCCTTGTCGGGGAGGTCGCCGTAGCTTTGCTCGTACAGGTCGATGATGTCGTGCAACGCCGCGGAGATCCGGAGCGTGTCGTTCTCGTCCTCGCGGATCGCGCCGACCTCGATCAGCCGGTCGAGCATGGCCTCGGGGTCCGGGGGGTCGGACGCGTTTCCGGGGGTGGGATCGGCCGCCATCTCAGACACCCAGGTACTTCTCGCGGGTTTGCTCGTCGGCCCGGAGCTCCTCGGAGTCGCCGGCGAAGACGACCTCGCCCTGGTCGATCACGTACGCGCGGTCGGCGATGTTCATCGCGGCGACGGCGTTCTGCTCGACGAGCAGGATCGTGGTCCCGGCGTCGGCGATCTGCTCGATCGCCGCCTCGACCGTCTCGATGATCTGCGGGGCGAGCCCCTCGTAGGGCTCGTCGAGCATCAGCAGGTCCGTGTCCTGCTTCAGCGATCGCGCGATCGCGAGCATCTGCTGTTCGCCGCCGGAGAGCGTCCCCGCCTTCTGTGAGCGACGCTCCTCGAGCCGCGGGAACACCTCGTACACCTCCTCGTCGGACATCCCCGCGTGCTCCATCGACACCTCGCGTCCGAACGTGTTCGACCAGTTGCGCGCGACGTCCGACAGGTGGAGGTTCTCCTCCACCGAGAGGTTGGGGAACACGCGACGTTCCTCCGGCACCAGCGAGATACCCAGCGAGGAGACGTCCTCCGTCGAGTAGTCGGTGATGTCGGACCCCTTGAACCGGATCACGCCGTCGCGGACGTCCGGCGGGCGAGCGCCCGCGATCGACCGCAACGTCGTCGTCTTGCCCGCGCCGTTGCGCCCCAGCAGCGTACACACCTCGCCCTCCTCGACGTGCATCGAGAGGTCGCGGAGGATGTGACTCTGCCCGTAGTAGGCGTCGACGTCCTCGACCGAGAGGAGGTGGTCGCCGTCGGCGGCCGCGGCGGTCGCCCGCGCGGCGTGAGAGTCGGCCTTCTCCACCGCGGCGGCCTCCTTGGCCGCGTCCTCGTCGGTCGTGTCCGCGGCGGCGGCCCCGTCGGCCGCGTCCTCGGCGGAGTCGGGGGCGTCGGAGCTCACAGCTCCACCCCCCCGAGGTACGCCTCCTGCACCTGTTCGCTCTGTTGAACCTCCTCGGGCGTACCGTCGGCGATGACCTGCCCCCGGTTCAACACGAGGATCCGGTCGGCGATTCGGAAGATGATCTCCATGTCGTGTTCCACGATGAGTATCGTGAGCCCGAGGTCCTCCTGGAGTTCCTCCACGAGGTCCACGGTTTCGGCCGTCTCGTCCGGCGACATGCCGGCGGTCGGTTCGTCCATCAGCAACAGGTCCGGCTCGGAGGCCAACGCGATCGCGATCTCCAGGCGGCGCTTGTCGCCGTACGGGAGGCTCGCCGCCTCCACGTCGGCGTCCCCGAGCAGATCGACCGCCTCGAGCATCCGGTCGGCCGTGTCGTGCACCGCGTCGAACCCGGCGAGTCGCTTGAGGAAGTTGACCTGGAACGAGCCGTGTTCGGCCGCCAGCGCGGCGATCTCGACGTTCTGCCGGACGGTCATCTCCGGGAAGATCGACGCCGTCTGGAACGACTTCGAGATCCCCGCCTGCACGGTCTCGTGCGGCTCCAGGTTCGTGATGTCCTCGCCGTCGAACTCGACGCTCCCGGCGGTCGGCTCGAGCGCGCCGGTGATGCAGTTGATGAGCGTCGACTTGCCGGCGCCGTTCGGGCCGATGACCGCCCGGGTCTCGCCGGACTCGACCTCGAAGGTCACGTCGTCGACGGCGACCAGCCCGCCGAACTCCTTCGTCAGGCCGTCCGTGTGCAGGAGGCTCATTCGCGCTCACCCCCGTCGGCCGCGGCCGGCTCGTCGCCGTCGCCGCCGCCCCGGCCGTTCACCATCGCCGCGAGGTCCGCGAACGCGCCGTAGATGCCCCGCGGGAACACCCACACGATGAACACGAACACCGCACCGAGCACGAACCGCCACAGCGAGCCGATGGAGCCGATCATCGGCAGGCTGACGCCGGAGATGACGTTCGCGACGTACTCGAACACGAGCGCGCCGAACACCGGCCCGATGAGGCTGCCGGTGCCGCCGAGGACCGTCATGATGACGAAGTCGCCCGACTGGATCCAGTACAGCCCCGTCGTCGGGTGGATGTACTGCTCGTGGATGACGAACATCGCGCCGCCCACGCCGGCGAACACGGCGGAGATGATGAACGCCATCAGCTTGTAGCGGAACACGTTGAGCCCGACGAACTCGACGCGTTCCTCGTTCTCGCCGAGCGCCTCGAAGATGAGGCCGTACGGCGAGTTGATGATCCGGTTGCCGACCCAGAGGGCGGCGAGCATCACGACCGACGTGAACCCGTACATCACCGTGTACGAGTCGAACACGGGGACCAGCTGGGCGTCCAGCGGGAGCGCCCCGACGAACAGCCCGTGTGCCTCGATCCCCGAGAAGCCGTTGTCGCCGCCGGTGAGCCACGACCCCGGGCCGAGCGCCCAGAAGTACAACGCCTGCCCGAACGTCAGGGTCAGGACGGCGAAGTACACGCCCGACCGGCGGATCGAGACGAACCCGATCGGCCACGCGAGCAGCGTCGCGACGATCGTGCCGGCGATCACCATGAGGATCGGGCTCGGGACGACCTGACTGAACAGCGCGGCCGAGTACGCCGCGGATCCGAAGAACGCGGCGTGACCGAACGACAGCAGGCCGGTGTAGCCGAGCAGGAGGTTGAAACCGATGACGATGATGCCGTAGATGAGCACCAGCGACGGCAGACCGGTGTAGCCGCCGATGGAGATGCCGATCACGTCTCCGACCGCGCCGAGGATGTCGATCAGCAGGAACGGGAACACGACCAGCGCCGCCGCCGTCGCGATCACGACGAAGTCGTCGCGGTCGCGCAGCCCCGCCAGCGCGGAGCCGCCGGAGCCGCCGGCGGCGTCCTCGGTCACGGTGCCGCCGTCGGGGACCGCCTCGTTCGCGTCGCCCGAGCGGTCGCCGCTCATTCGCCCACCTCCGCGGAGCCGAACAGGCCCTCGGGCTTGACGATGAGCATGAGCGCGACGAACAGGTAGAGAACGATCTGCGCCCACTGGCTGTACGTCTGGGTCATCGCCGAGATGATGACGCCCAGCACCAGGCCGCCGGCGATGGCCCCGCGAACGGAGCCGGCGCCGCCGACGACGATGGTGAGGAACGCCGGAACCAGCGCCTGTTCGGTACCGATCTGGGGGCTGACCGTCTGGATCGACGCGCCGATGAGGCCCGCGAAGGCCGCGAGCGCAGCCCCGACCGCGAACACCAGGCTGTACGAGCGGTTGATCGGGATGCCGAGGATCCGGACCATCTCGGAGTCGTGGGTGCCCGCCTGAACGACGAGCCCGAAGTCCGTCCGCTCGATCACGAGGTACGTCAGACCGATGACGAGGAACGCGATGCCGATGATAAACAGCCGCCACGACGGGAACAGGCCGACGAGCGGCAGGCTGATCGGCTGGGAGACGTTGACGCCGAAGATCGTCGAGGGAGCGATCGACTGGAACGTGTTCCCGCCGATGACGTTCTTGACGGTCTCCTCGACGATCAGCGCGAGGCCGAACGTCACGAGCAGTTGGTCCGTCTCGGGCCGATCGTAGAACGGCTCGGCGACGAACCGCTCCATGAGGAGCCCGATGCCGAACCCGACGATCGGGACGACGAACAGCGCGGCGAGAAAGCCTCCCTCGAAGCCGAGGGTCGTTATCCCGGAACTGTACAACAGCCCGTTCGAGAGGGCGGTTTCCTGAAAGACGATCAGTCCCGTGTACGCGCCGACGAGATAGAGCGCCCCGTGCGCGAGGTTCAGGAACTCCATCGTCCCCAGGATGATAGTGAGGCCGATACCCAACAGCGCATAGATCGCGCCCTGTTGGAGGCCGTTGAGGAGTATCGATGCGATCTCGGACTGTAGGAGCAACATTATCGTTCGTGTAGGTGCGGTGTGGTCCGCTTGGTAGTAGTTGTCGGTGTTGACATTCGTTGACGTGGTTCAGGTGAGTCGATAAGAACGTGCCGGTACGGAGCGGGAGGACCTAGCCGTCGGTCACTCGTCGCCGTAGTCGCCCAGCTCACACTCGGCGGCCGGACCGGCGTCGCACGCGTACCCCAGGTCGTCCCGCGAGGTCTGGCTGACGATATTGAGCAGCAGGTCCTCCGTCTGCTCGGAGGGATCGACGCCCTGACACACGAGCACGTCACGCTGTGCCTGGTGGTCGCAGCCGCGCATGGTCTCGTTGCCGAGACCCGCGCCGCTGTACTCGTGGCCCTCCAGCTCGCGGATGACCTCCGGCGCGTAGAACGTCTCCGCCCGCTCGACGGCCGCGGCGTACTGCAGCGTCTGCGTGTACGCGATGCGAGCGCCGTAGCTGGGCGCGCGGTCGTGCTCCTCGCGGTAGAACTCGACGAACGACTGGGAGGCGTCGTCCTCCAGCTGCCAGTTCCAGTCGGCCGTGCCGAAGATGCCGCCGATGGAGTCGCTGGCGGCCTCGGCCATCAGCCGGTTGTACAGCGGGACGACGATCTCCATGTCCTGATCGAGGCCGGCCTCGATCGCCTGCGGGAGGGAGTTCGCCGCGTCCAGCCCGTAGTGGTTGAGCACGAGCACGTCCGTCTCGTCGCGCGGCACGTCCGAGAGGTACGACGAGTAGTCGGAGGTGCCGAGCGGCGTCGGCACCGACTCGATCTGGCTCCAGTTGCCGACCTCGGTGAAGAACTGCTCCATCGACGCCTGCTGGGTCTGCCCCCACGAGTAGTCGGCGTACAGCTGGTAGAAGTTCAGATCCTCGCCGTACTCCTCGGCGAGGACGGGCGCGAGCGCCTGTCCGGTCATGTACGCGTTGAACATCTCCCGGAAGGAGTAGCGGACACACGAGCCCCCGGTGGTGTCGTTGGAGTGGGTGATACAACACTGGAACTGGACCTTCTCCTCCTGACACAGCTCCTGGACCGCGATGGCGACACCGGAGGACGACCCGCCGGTGATCATGATCGCGTTGTCGCGGCTGATCATCCGCGACGCGGACTGTCGCGCCGTGTCGGGGTCGGTCGCCGTGTCACCTTCCACTGCGGTGACCGTCTTGCCGAGGACGCCGTCCCCGGAGAGCCCGTCCCAGTTGTCGACCCAGCCGCCGCCGTTGTTCAGGTGTTCGACCGCGAGGTTGTAGCCGCGCAGTTCGTCCGCGCCCTCCTGGGAGTACGACCCCGACTGCGGGACGTTGAACCCGAAGACGACCTCGTCGCCCTCGACCGGGTAGTTCCCGAGCGCCGGGTACTCCGAGTCGCCGCCGCCGCCGACGCCGGCACAACCTGCCAGTCCTGTCAATCCTGCGGCGCCGGCCGCGCCGGACGCCTTGAGCACATCACGTCTGCTGAGTGCGGTGGTATCCCGTGCCATGACCCAACCGCGGGAAGCAACCTTAATGAACGTTCCGCCCATATCCCCTTAAATCGTGTTAATATTGGTAATATGGAAAGCGGAGATCCCCCATGATAATGGTTATCACTCGTAGGCCGTTTCAGTCTGTCGATCAAGCAATAAACTTCGTCCCGATGGCTCCCCGGTTCGCCCCGGGCGCGGCGGTCAGGCGAGTTCGTCCGCGACCTCCGAGAGGGAACGCACCTCGAGGGAGGGGTCGACGCCGATCTCCTCGAACGGGTCGTTCGCTCGGTTCACCCACGCGGTCGCCATTCCCGCGCTCCCCGCGCCCGCGACATCCCAGGCGTTGCCCGAGACGAGCCGACAGCGGTCGATCGGCGTGTCGGTTCGGGCGGCCGCGTTCTCGTACACCGCGGGGTTCGGCTTGAACGTCGACACCTCGTCGGCGCTGATCACGTCGTCGAGGTGCGGCGCGAGCCCCGCGTTGTCGGCGAGCGTCTCCAGCATCTCGGGGTTGCCGTTCGACAGCACCGTCACCGTGTGGCCCGCCTCCGAGAGCCGGGTCAGCGTCTCGATCGCGTCCGGGTACGGGTCGAGGTGCTCGTAGGCGGCGAGGATCCGCTCGCGGGTCGGGTCGTCTGCCTCGACACCCCACTGGTTCAACGCGTACGCGAGCGCGTCGGCGGTCACGTCCCAGAACGGCCGATACTCCTCCATCAGGGCCGACTGGTAGGAATACTGGAGCTGCTTCGCTCGCCATGTGGCGTCCAGCTCCGACACGAGGGCGTCGGGCGCGTCGAGCTCGTCGGCGAGCGTGCTCGTCACGCTGCTCGTGTCACACAGCGTCCCGTACATGTCGAAACAGAGCGTCTCGGGCATACTCCACCGATGTACATCGTGCGTGATAGTACCACGGGAGGCGGCGGTTCGTGACGGTGGTTGTGTCCGCGACCGCGGGGGTCGGCCTCCCGTCCGCGCCGGGTGGTAAGCGGGTCGTACCGGATCGACGCGGGGGTAAGCGCCCGCGTGATTAAGTAACTGACCGTGTTACAGATCCACATGGACCTCAGGGACGCGACGACCGAGGACGTTGACGACATCCGCGAGACCGCGCGCGCATCGCTGTCGGCCTCCTACAGCCACGCGCTCTCGGCGGACCTCATCGACGACGCCGTCGAGTCGTGGTACGACGCCGAGACGGTCACCGACGCGCTCGCCGGCGAGAACGCGGTGTTCGTCGTCGCCGTGGAGGACGGCGATATCGTGGGGTTCGTCCAGAGTCAGCTCGTCGAGCGCCGCGAGCCGGTCGGGGAGCTGGACTGGCTCCACGTGCATCCGGATCACCGCGGGAAGGGGATCGGCGACGACCTGCTGCGCCGGGCGGAGACGGAGCTGCTAGAGCTGGGCGCCGAGCGACTCGAGGGGCGCGTGCTCGAGGCCAACGAGGCGGGCGGCGAGTTCTACGAGCGCGAGGGGTTCGCCGAGATCGGCGACCGAACCGTCGAGATCGG
Source organism: Halobaculum roseum (assembly GCF_019880245.1). Classification (NCBI taxonomy): domain Archaea; kingdom Methanobacteriati; phylum Methanobacteriota; class Halobacteria; order Halobacteriales; family Haloferacaceae; genus Halobaculum; species Halobaculum roseum. Next base: position 2,057,792 of record NZ_CP082286.1, on the reverse strand, counting down.
GAACGAGCAGTTCCGCGAGCGCGTGTTCGCGCGCTTCCCCAGCGGCGACGGCGAGCAGGTGCTCACGGAGGCGCGCGTGACCGACGACGGCGAGCAGGTGTACGTCGCCTACGACGAGGCCGAGCGCGCGTCGGAGGCCCCCTTCTACGCGACGTACACCGACCGCGAGCGGACCGAGCGGGAGGGGTACGTCTGCGGCAACTGCGGCAGCTTCGCGGTGAGCGTCGACACCATGGACCGCGTCGAGTGTAGCGAGTGCGGGAACAAACGGAAGGCGAGCCGGTGGGACGCGGCGTACCTCTGAGTCGGGCGGGCGACCCCGAAGTCCGGCCGTCGGTCGCGCGCGGCGGCCGACCGCGACGGCGCCGGACCCGGCCCCGGCAGTCTCACGCGCGATACTTCGGGGGCGGCAGTTAAGTCGGGAGCACGACGAACCCCGGGCATGGACGGACGCGTGCTCGCCGTCGTCGGCGCGAAGGGGGGCGTCGGCAAGACGACGACGAGCCTCAACCTCGCGGCGGCGCTCGCGGAGGACGGTCGCGCCGTCGCGGTCGTCGAGGCGGACCTGGCGATGGCGAACGCCGTCGACTTCCTCGACATCCGCGTCAACGGCGGCCGGACCCTCCACGACGTGCTCGCGGGCGGCGCCGGCGTCACCGACGCCACCTACCCCGCGCCGGGCGGGTTCGACGTGGTGCCCAGCGGCGTCACCCTCGACGGCTTCGTCGACTCCGATCTGGACCGCTTCCCGGCCGCGATGGACGCGCTGAAGGCCCGCTACGACGCCGTGCTCGTCGACACCGCCGCCGGCGTCAGCAGCGAGACGGTCGTGCCCATGTCGGGCGCGGACGCCTCGGTGCTCGTGTCGACGCCGCGGGTCGCCTCCATCCGCGACGCCGACAAGACGATCACCGTCGCCGAGCGCGCCGACGCCCCCGTCGGCGGCGTCGTGCTCACGAAGTCCGGGACGGGTCGCTCGCCACCCGCCGACCGGATCGCGAGCTTCCTCGACACCGAACTCCTCGGGCACGTCCCCCACGACGAGTCGATCCCGAAGGCGCAGGACGCCGGCCAGCCGGCCGTCTCCTACCGCCCGCACAGCGACGCCGCCGACGCCTACCGGGAGGTCGCCGCCGCGCTGCGCAAACGCCCCGACATGCTCGGGATGACGGTGACGACGAACGCCGGCGGCTTCCGCTTCGGCGACGGCGACGACGGAACGGATGCGTTCGCCGACGGCGGCGAGGGCGACCGCGGCGGCCGCGACGACGGATTCACGAACCCGTTCAGCTGACGGTCCGCGCCAGCACCCCTGCGCCGCCGACCGGAACGCCTACCGGCGAGCGCCCCGCTCGCGACCACGTGAACGACGGAACCGACGAGGCCATCGCCGCCGTCGAACGGTGGGCCGATCGCACGGTCGCGGAGGCGACCCTCCTCGACGGCGGCGAGGTCGGGACGGTCCGCCGCCTCGACCTCGCGGACGGCCGCCGGGTCGTCGCGAAGGCCGGCCCGACGACCCGCGCGTCGAGGCCTGGATGCTCCGGCACCTGCGCGAGGCGGGCGGGCTCCGCGTGCCAGCGGTCCACCACGTCGGCGACGGCGTGCTCGTGTTGGAGCACGTCTCGAACGACGGCGGCGCCGAGGTGACGCCTGCCGTCGAGCGGGACCTCGCCGAGCGCCTCGCCGCGCTCCACGCGACGACGCCCGAGACGGACGCGTTCGGCTTCCCGTTCGACACCCTCACCGGCCCGTACGACCAGCCGAACCCGTGGGTCGACTCGTGGCCCGCGTTCTTCGGCGAGCATCGGCTCGCACACGCGGCTGCGCGAGCCGACGAGGAGGGCGTGTTGCCGGCGGCGGACCGCGAGCGCGTGGCGGCGCTCGTCGGCGACCTCCCCGGGCTGCTGGATCACGAGCCGGCGCCGTCGCTGATCCACGGCGACGTGTGGGCCGGAAACGTCCTCGTCGTGGGCGATCGGGTGGCCGCGCTGGTGGACCCCGCGTGCTACTACGCCGACCGAGAGGTCGAACTGGCGTACGTCGAGTGGACGGGCACCGGCGGCGACGCGTTCCGCGACCGCTACCGCGAGGTCGCCGGGGTCACCGACGGGTACCGGGAGCGCGAACCGGCCTACCGACTGTATCCGCTGCTCACGCACCTCCGGTACTTCGGCGAGGAGTACCTCGACGAGGTTCGGGCCACGCTGTCGGCGCTCGGGTACTGAGTGTCGGCGTCAAAAAACGGGGGACAGCGGGTCGTCGTCAGGAGTCGGTGCGGTCGGAGCCGGCCGTGACGGACTATCCCTCCCCGACCATCCGCTCTTCCTCCTCCCACTCCTCCTGGCGGAGTTCGTACTTCTGGATCTTCCCGGTGGAGGTCTTCGGGAGCTGCTTCACGAACTCGATCCGCGTCGGCGCCTTGTAGTGGGCCATGTTGTCGCGGGCGTACTGGATCAGGTCGTCGGCGGTCGTGCCGGGGTCGGACGGGTCGCCGCCGGCGGGAACGATGAACGCCTTCGGCGTCTCGCCCCAGTCGTCGTGCGGCGAGGGGATGACCGCCACGTCGTCGACCTGTTCGTGGCTGAAGAGGGTGTCCTCGACCTCGATCGAGGAGATGTTCTCCCCGCCGGAGATGATGATGTCCTTCTTGCGGTCCTGGATCGAGATCATCCCGTTGTCGTCGACGACCGCGAGGTCGCCCATGTGGTAGTACCCCTCGAGGCGCTCGGAGAACGCCTCCTCGGTCGCCTCGGGCTTGTTCCAGTAGCGGTCCATCACCGAGTTGCCGCGAACGACGACCTCGCCGATGGTCTCGCCGTCCTGCGGCACGTCGTTACCGTCCTCGTCGACGACGCGGATCTCGGTGCCGAGGTAGCCGAACCCCTGCGTCTTCTTCACCGCGAAGCGGTCGTCGGAGTCGTCGTCGAAGTAGCGCCGCGCGTCGCTGGAGGTGATGAGCGGCCCCGTCTCGGTGGCGCCGTACACGTGCTTGAGGTACCAGCCGAACTCGTTCTCGACGGTCCGGATGACCGCCTCCGGCGGCGCCGCGCCCGCGGTGGCGACGCGCACGTCCTGTCCGGCGTCGGGCTCGCCGCCGTGCTCGTCGATGTGGTCGCCGAGCATCTTCAGCACCGTCGGCGCCGCACAGAAGTACGACACGTCCTCGGTGCGCAGCTTGTCGAAGACGTACTCCTCGTCGACGCCGCGGGTGCAGACGTGCCGGGCGCCCATCCCGGTGACCGCGTAGATGTGCCCCCAGCCGTTCACGTGGAACATCGGCAGCGTCCACAGGTACGTGTCGTCGTCGCGGAGCTCCTGGTGGATCGCGATCTGGTAGGCGTGGACCGTCTCCGTCCGGTGGGTCCGGCAGACGCCCTTCGGGTCGCCGGTCGTCCCGGAGGTGTAGTTGATCGTGATCACCTCGTCCTCGGACATCTCCGGCCGGTCGTAGTCGGTCGACTCGGCGATCACCTCGTCGAACTCCTCCCAGTCGCCCTCGACGGCGTCGGCGTCGTTCGTGACGAACGTCTCCGTCGGGACGTCGTCGCGGATCGCCTCGACCTTGTCCGCGTACGCGTGGTCGGCGTAGATCGCGTCGACGCCGGCGTCGTTCAGGATGTACTCGAAGTCCGACTCGACGAGCCGGTAGTTCAGCGGCGTGTGGACCGCGCCGGCCTGGAAGCTCCCGTAGGCGGCCGCCAGGTGGTAGTGCGTGTTCGGGTCCAGGACCGCCACGCGGTCGCCCTTCTCGATGCCGCGCGCCTGGAGCGCGGCCGCGAACCCGTCGGCGCGCTCGCCCAACTCGTCGTACGTGAACCGGTCGCCGTCCACCCCGAGGACCGCCTCGTGGCTCCCGTAGTTGCGGCGAGCGCGGTCCAGGAAGTCGGTCACTAACAGCGGTTTTTCCATAGCCAGCGAAACTTCAGGCACGTTCGTGATAATCGTTGCGGGGGCGGTAACGGGCGACACGGGGGGAGTTCACGTCTCCGGACGGTCCATCGTCGGTTCGCAGCGTTCGACGGCGACGAGGACCGGTACCGCCGGGCCGGGCGGCGCGTGGCGGCGTGGCTGGCGGGCGAGGAGCGGAAAAATCGTGGATCGGGTCGCCGGTGTGGCGGAACGACGGTACGGCCGTGAGTCCGACGCGTTCAGTCTCCCTGAACGACCTGGCGGATGTCCTCGACGATGTCGGGGTTGCGCAGCGTGGAGGTGTCGCCGAGCTCGTCCTCGTTGGCGATGTCCTCGAGAAGCCGGCGCATGATCTTGCCGGAGCGGGTCTTCGGGAGCTCGGGCGTGAAGATCACCTGTTCGGGGCGGGCGATCGGCCCGATCGCGTCCTCGACGGCCTCGACGATCTCCGCGCGGAACTCCTCGGTTTCGGCCTGCCCCTCCTCGGTGATGACGTACGCGTAGACGGCCTCGCCTTTCACCTCGTGGTCGCCGCCGACGACGGCCGCCTCGGCGACGCCCTCGACGCCGACGATGGCCGACTCGATCTCCATCGTCCCGAGCCGGTGGCCGGAGACGTTGATAACGTCGTCGACGCGGCCGAGCACGGTGATGTAGCCGTCGTCGTCGATCTTGGCGCCGTCCTCGGGGAAGTACACCCAGTCCTCGGAGTCGGAGGAGTCGGTGTCGGAGTACTCGGCCCAGTACTCCTCGATGAAGCGCTCGTCGTTACGGTACAGCGTGCGGAGCATCCCGGGCCACGGCTTGTTCACCGTGAGATAGCCCGCGCGGCCGGGCTCGACCTCCTCGCCGTTGGTGTCGACGATCTGCACGTCGAGCCCCGGCAGCGGCGGCCCCGCGGAGCCGGGCTTCATGTCCTTCACGCCCGGCAGCGTCGTCACCATCATGCCGCCGGTCTCGGTCTGCCACCAGGTGTCGACGACGGGGCACTCCTCGTCGCCGATGTGCTTGTAGTACCACTTCCACGCGCGCGGGTTGATCGGCTCGCCGACCGTCCCCAGCAGGCGGAGGCTGGAGAGGTCGTGGCGCTCGGGGTACTCGGGACCCCACTTCATGAACGCGCGGATGGCGGTGGGCGCGGTGTACAGCTGGTTCGCCCCGTAGTCCTCGATGATCTCCCACAGGCGGTCGCGGTCGGGATGGTCGGGCGTCCCCTCGTACATCATCGTCGTCGTCCCGAGCGCGAGCGGCCCGTACACGATGTACGAGTGGCCAGTGATCCAGCCGATATCGGCCGAGCAGAAGTACGTGTCCTCGGGCTTGATGTCGAGCACCGCCTGGGAGGTCCACGCGGTCCACGCGAGGTAGCCGCCGGTGGTGTGTTTCACCCCCTTCGGCTGGCCGGTGGTGCCGGAGGTGTACATGAGGAACAGCATGTCCTCGGCGTCGCGGTCGACCGGCTCCACCTCGGCGCCCTCGTTGGCGGCCATCAGCTCGCCCCAGTCGTGCTGGTTCGCGGCGAGGTCGTGGCCGAAGTCGTCGCCGTTGGGACCGAGCCGGTCGACGACGACCGTGTCGGTGTCGTGCTCGACGCCCGACAGGCCCTCGTTGGCCTTGTCGAGGTGGTCGAGCGGGTCGCCGCGGCGGTAGTAGCCGTCGCAGGTGACGAGGTACTCGGAGTCTGCGGCGTTCATCCGGGTCGCCAGCGCGTCCGCCGAGAAGCCCGCGAACACGACCGAGTGGGGCGCGCCGATGCGGGCGCACGCCAGCATCGCGATCGGCAGCTCCGGGATCATCGGCATGTACATCGTGACGACGTCGTCCTCGCCGACCCCCAGGTCCCGCAGCGCCGCGGCCGCCTCGTTCACCTTCTCGTGGAGGTCGTTGTACGTGAGCGTGACGTTGTCCTCGTCGACGGGCTCGCCGACCCACTCGATGGCGGCCTCGTCGCCGCGTTCGTCGAGATGGCGATCGATACAGTTCGCCGAGGCGTTCAGGCTGCCGTCGGTGAACCACTCGTAGAACGGCGGGTTCGAGTCGTCGAGCACCTGGTCGTACGACTCCTCCCAGTCGAGGAGGTCCGCGGCCTGCTCCCAACACTCCGGCCAGTTCTCCTCGAACTCGTCGTAGATGGCGGCGTCCGACACGTTCGCCTGCTCGACGAACTCCGCGGACGGCTCGAACACCTCCTGCTCCTCGAGCCGGGCCTCCAGTTCCACGTCATCGTCTGACATAGTCACGCGATACGTCGGAATCGACCGTGATAAAACTGCCTCACTCCGTCAACATCCACGTGTCGTCGCACGGTTTCGCCGCGGGAGAACTGGCGACGTTCGGGTGCCGCCGCGCCCGGGGTCGCCGCGATCGGCCGGGCCGGGCTACGACGCGAGCCCGATCGTCTCGCGGTAGGCGCCGTGGTGCTTCTCGAACACGTCCATGATCTCGCCCATCGTCGCGTACGTCTTCACCGCGTCGACGACGTGCGGCATCACGTTCTCGTCGTTCCCGATGGCCGCATCGAGCGCCGAGAGCGCCTCCTCGACGGCGTCGTCGTCGCGTTCGGCCTTCACATCGGCGAGCCGCTCCAACTGTCGGTCCTGGACCTCCTCGTCGACGTGGAGCAGGTCGGGGTCGGGGTCGTCCTCGACGGTGTACTTGTTGACCCCGACGACGACCTCCTCGCCGTCGTCGACGCGCTCCTGGTACTCGTAGCTCGCCTCCTGGATCTCGCGGTGGAAGTAGCCCTGCTCGATCCCCGAGAGGACGCCGTCGCGCACGGAGCCGTCGCCCATCTCCTTGAGCTCCTCCAGGTACGCCATCGTCTTCTCCTCGACCTCGTCGGTGAGGCTCTCGACCATGAACGAGCCCGCGAGCGGGTCAGCCGAGTCGGCCGCGCCGGACTCCTCGGCGATGATCTGCTGGGTCCGGAGGGCGACGCGGACCGCCTGCTCGGAGGGCAGCGCCAGCGCCTCGTCGAAGGAGTTCGTGTGAAGGCTCTGCGTGCCGCCGAGCACGCCCGCCAGCGCCTGGATCGTCACGCGGACGATGTTGTTGAGCGGCTGCTGGGCGGTGAGCGACTGCCCCGCCGTCTGCGTGTGGAACTTCAGGCGCTTGGACGCCTCGTCCTCGGCGTCGTACCACTCGTCCATGATCCGCGCGTAGATGCGTCGTCCCGCCCTGAATTTCGCCACCTCCTCGAAGATGGAGTTGTGGGAGTTGAAGAAGAAGGACAGCTGCGGGGCCACGTCGTCGACATCCAGCCCGCGCTCGGCGGCGTCCTCGACGTACGCGAACCCGTCGGCGAGCGTGAACGCGAGCTCCTGGACCGCCGTCGACCCCGCCTCGCGGATGTGGTACCCCGACACCGAGATGGGGTAGATCCCGGGCGTCTCGTCGATCGCGAACTCGACGGTGTCGGTGACGAGATCGAGGGACGGCTCGGGGGGGATCACCCACTCCTTCTGGGCGATGAACTCCTTGAGCATGTCGTTCTGGAAGGTGCCCCGAAGCTCCTCGCGCGGGATCCCCTTCCGGTCGGCGAGCGCGACGTACATCGCGAAGATCACGGGCGCGCTGGGGTTGATCGTGAAGCTCGTGGAGACCTCGCCGATGTCGATGCCGTCGAAGAGGATCTCCATGTCGCGCAGGGTGTCGACGGCGACGCCCTCCTTGCCGACCTCGCCGTCCGAGAGCGGGTCGTCGGAGTCCTTGCCCATCAGGCTGGGCATGTCGAAGGCCGTCGAGAGGCCGGTCTGGCCGTTCTCGATGAGGTAGTGGAAGCGCTCGTTCGTCTCCTCGGCGGTGCCGAAGCCGGCGAACTGTCGCATCGTCCACGTGCGGCCGCGGTACATCGTCGGGTACGGCCCGCGAGTGTACGGCTCCTCGCCGGGGAAGCCGATGTCCTCCTCGTAGTCGATGTCGGCAACGTCGTTGGGGCCGTAGAGGTCCTGGATCTCCAGGTTCGAGACGGTCGCGAACCGGTCCTTGCGCTCGCCGTGAGCGTCCAGAACGGGGTCACGGGTCTCCTCCTCCCACTCCTCGCGGTTCTCGCGTATCTCCGCGAGGTCGTCGTCGTCGTACATGGACGCAACAACTGCCGGAAGGACCATTAACGATTCGGGTGGCGGGGATCTTCGCGATCGGCCCCGATCCGGGTCGCCCGAGCGAAACACGAAACACGCTGGCGCCCCGATCGTCGACGACAGACCGTGCAGGAGTACCAGCGCAAACAGCTCCTCGAACGCGTGAACAAGGAGAGCGCGACCATCGGCGCGGACATCCCCGACCGCATCGAGGTGCAAGGCGAGGAGATCGACCTCCGGACGTTCGTCTTCGAGATCAAACGCCGCGAGACGATCCCCGAGGGCGAGCGCGAGCGCGTCGAGCGGGCGAAGCGCAACCTCCGGCGCGAGCGACTGGAACGGCTGGAGGAGATCGAGGAGAACCGCGTCGACTTCGAGACGGGCGAGGAGCTGGCGGCGTCGATCATCGGCATCGACCGCGCGCTCGAGGCCCTCGACAACCTCCGGCCCGCGGACGTGGAAAGCGAGGCGCGACGCCAGGAGGCGATGGACAAGAAGCGCTGGATGAGCTTCCTCAAGAAGGCGCTGGGGCGCGAGGACGCCAGCGGGAGCAAGCGCGGCGGGTACTGACCGACCGCGGCGCGTGCAGGTCCGGTGGAGGCGCAGGCGACGATCCCCGACTACCCGCGGCGGCCCACGCGGTAGTCCCCGAGAACGGCACCGCCCGTCCGAACAACGGGTGGGACTGAAAGGGGCCGGACGGCTCGTGAGCCGAGACGAAGCAAGCACCGTAGTGGAGTGAGCGAAGCGAACGGAGCGAGGAGCGTGGTTCGAGACGGCTTCGCCGTCTCGTCATCACGAAAGACGCTTCGCGTCTTTCGAACGACAGCGAGTCGCAGGCCACGAGCCGTCCGGGGGCTTTCGCGGTCGTCGTCGCCGTCGCCACGGCGACGGAGGAACCAACGACCACGGATCGCGGCCCGTCGTTCTAAGTCACATCCACTCGGATGGACACGTAGCATGCGCAACGCCGAGGTCGCCGGCCTGCTGGAGGAGTTCGCGGACCTGCTGGAGGCGCAGGGCGTCGAGTACAAGCCGAACGCCTACCGCCGTGCCGCCGACAACGTCCGCGACCACCCGCGCGCGATCGAGGACCTCGCGAGCGAGGGCGGCGAGGACGCCGTCGCCGAGATCGACCGCGTCGGCGACGCGATCGCCGCGAAGATCGTTGAGTACCTGGAGACCGGCGAGATCGCGGAGCTGGAGGAACTGCGCGAGGACCTCCCCGTCGACATGGCCGCCCTGACGCGGGTGGAGGGCGTCGGCCCGAAGACCGTCGGCACGCTGTACGAGGAGCTCGAGATCACGACGCTCGACGAGCTGGAGGCGGCCGCCGAGGCGGGGAAGATCCAGGAGATCAAGGGCTTCGGCGCCAAGACCGAGCAGAACATCCTCGACAACGTCGCGTTCGCGAGGGAGGCGGGCCAGCGCCAGCGCCTCGGCGACGCGCGCCCGCTCGCGGAGGACGTGATCGGCTACCTCGACCACGAGGCAGTCGTCGAGCGGATCGACGTGGCCGGCTCCATCCGCCGGTGGAAGGACACTATCGGGGACGTGGACGTGCTCGTCGGCAGCGAGGACGGCGAGGCGGTCGTCGACCTGTTCATCGACTGGCCCGACGCCGACGAGGTCATCGAGGCGGGCGAGCAGAAGGCGAGCGTCCGCGTCGACGGGATCCGTGTCGACCTCCGCGTCGTCGTCCCCGAGGAGTTCGGGTCGGCGCTCCAGTACTTCACCGGGTCGAAGGCCCACAACGTCACCCTCCGGAACCTCGCGATCGATCGCGGACTGAAGCTCAACGAGTACGGCGTCTTCGATGTCTCCGAGCTACGCTCGGACGGCCAGTCGGACGCGGACGCGTCCGACGATGTGAGCGACGTGGACGACCCGGACGCGGGGCAGCGCGTCGGCGAGCGCCTCGGCGGCGCGGAGGAGTCGGAGATGTACGGCGCGCTCGACCTGCCGGTGATACCACCCGAGATGCGCGAGGACACCGGCGAGATCGAGGCGGCCGTGGAGGGCGACCTCCCGGACCTCCTCACGGAGGGGGAGATCCGCGGCGACCTCCACACCCACACCGAGTGGTCCGACGGCGCGAACACGGTCGCCGAGATGGTGCGGGCGGCCGCCGACCGCGGCTACGACTACCACTGCGTCACCGACCACGCCGAGGGGCCTGGCGTCTTCGGCGACACCGGGCTGACGGACGAGGAGGTGCGCGAACAGGCCGAGGCGGTCGCGGCGGTCCGCGAGGACGTCGACATCGAGGTGTTCCACGGCGTCGAGGCGAACATCGACGCCGACGGCGACGTGACCACGAGCGACGACCTGCTCGCGGACCTCGACATCGTCGTCGCCTCCCCCCACGCCGCGCTCGATCAGGGGGACGCGACCGACCGCCTGATCCGGGCGGTCGAACATCCCCACGTCGACGTCCTCGGGCATCCCACCGGCCGGCTGATCAACCAGCGCCCCGGGCTGGAGGTCGACTTCGAGCGGCTCGCGGAGGCGGCCGCGGCCGCGGGCACCGCGCTGGAGGTGAATGCGAACCCCGCGCGCCTCGATCTCCACGGCGACGCGGTTCGGGCGGCCGTCGAGGCCGGCGCGACGGTCGCGATCGACACGGACGCCCACTCCCCGGCGGAGTTCGACAACGTCCGCTACGGCGTCCACACCGCCCGCCGCGGTTGGGCGGAGGCGACGGACGTCTTGAACGCGCGCGACGCCGACGGGCTGCGCGCGTTCCTCGACGGATGAACGAGGACGGCGGGATGGGCGGGCACGGGGGCGAGGACACCCACGGCGACGCGACTGACCCGAGTGCGATCGCACCCGACCGCGACGCCCTCCTGTTGGACGCCATGCTCGGGAACCTCGCGAGTTACCTCCGGATGTGCGGCTACAACGCCGCCTACACACTGGGTCGGGGAATAGAGGACGACGCCGCGGTCCGGTCGCTTGCGGCCGCCGAGGGCCGCAGGCTGATCACCCGCGACCGGAGCCTCGCGGCGTCGACCCCGGGCGCGGTTCTCCTGACCGAGCGCGAGACGACCGACCAGCTCCGCGAGCTGCGCGAGGCGGGCGTTGCGCTGGAGATCGAAGCGCAACCGTCGCGGTGTGGCGCGTGCAACGGGCCCGTCGAGCGCGTCGATATGGACGAGAACGAGAACGAAGAGCGACCCGAGTACGCGCCCGACGACGGACCGATCTGGCGGTGTCTCGACTGCGGTCAGTACTTCTGGACGGGAAGCCACTGGGACGACGTGGCGGAGACGCTCGCGTCGCTGTGACTCACGGACGAGGAGACGGCGAGAGAACCGAACGTCGACTGCTGCGCCCGATGTGCTCGGGTGTTCAGCGCGGACTCCAGTCGTCGCACGCCTCCATGTCCTCCATCAGGTCGTCGTGGAGGCCACAGTACGGCTGCATTCCCTGATCGGTGCGGACGTACTGGAAGTGCCCGCAGGAACCGCAGTAGGAGTCGCCGGGCGACTGCGACCGGGCCGTTTCTCGCTCCGACGCGGCCGACGACTCGACCGCGGGGCGCTCGGCCGACGGACCGATGCGGTCGATCCCCGGCGACGACTCGGGCTGTTGCCGCTCCGCGAGCGGGGTGATGTCGGACGACGACGCCCCGCCGTCGCTCGCCGCGCCCGCGGTCGGGTCGCCGCCCGGACCGGTGCCGCCGACGGTCGACGCGGACTGGGGCTCCTGATCCCGCTTCCGGCCTGACTCGGGGCGGTTCGTCTGCGTCTCCACGCTCCCGTCCGGGGTGGTTCCCAGCAGGCCGACGCCCCCGACGCTTCCGGTGGACCCCTTGGCGCCGCGGATCTCCTCAGCGGTCGATTTCGGTACCTCGATCACCTTCGTCTCTCCCTCGCGGGTGATCTCCAGGCTCACCGTCCCGCCGGGGTTGTTTCGCGCCTTGAAGTTCGCGACGCCGGTGAACAGACACCAGAACGTCGTGAACGCGCCGAGGAAGTACACGCCCGCCGTCGGGAGGGTGAGATCGGCGTACTGTCCGGCACAGCGCGCGCCCGACCAGTGACACGGGTACGCGTGGGCGAACAGCGCCACGCCGAGGACCGCGACGCCCGCGCCGACGACCGCGGCCGCCTGCGTTCGGCGGCTCGTCGGCATCACCACCAGCACGCCGAGGAACGTCGCGGGAATGCCGAGCCCGGCGAGGATCCCTGCGGTCTCGCGGGCCTGCCCGAGGTTCCAGCCGAGCACGGCCGTCGTCAGATCCGTCGACGCGATGACGATGCCCGCGACGACGAGGAGTGCACCGAGCGAGAACGACCCGACGCCCAGGTACAGTCGCCGAAGGCTGGCGTACTCGCCGACTTGGCCTTCGTACACCTCGGCGAGGCTGCTCATACACCGGTGTTATACCATCATCACTTAAAACGATACGTCAGACATCGGCATGACGCACGTCCCCACGGTCCGCCGGTTCCGCCGCGATCGGCAGGGAGGGATCCGTGCTCGCCCGCCGCGACGGGGAAGCCGACCCGTAGCGGCGCTCCGAAAGGATTAGGCGGACCGTGGGCGAACTCCGGGACATGGCTGACGACGACGAACCCGAGGAAGAGGAGCCCGCCGTCGAGCTCGGCGAGGGTCCGACGATCGAGGGGGCGCCGCTGGCGCGTGTCGCCTCCCGGCTCACGTGGCCCCAGGAGAAATCGAAGGTCCTCGACAAGGAAGGCGACGCGACCGTCCGGACGCCGGACGGCCCCCGCGACCTCGAGGACGTGCTGAGCGAGGTCGATATCACCTACTTCGACCGCCGCCAGACGTTCGTCGACGCCGTCGAGGACGTTATCGGCCGCGGTCCGGTCCAGACGGCGGAGTAGCCGGATCGAACCCGCACACGGCGGGCGGGCGCGAGCCGTGCACCGGCGCCAGCTTTTCGACGCCGCCCGCCGAACCGCGAGCCATGCAGCTCCCCATCGATCCCGAGGCGATCCGCGGCGACGACTACGGCGAGAAGCGCGCGACGCTCGAGATGGACCACGCGGACGCGGTCGAACACGTCCGCGAGACGTTCACCGCCCACGGCTTCGGCGTCCCGGTCGAGTTCTCCCCGTCGGAGCTGCTCAACGAGAAGGTCGACGCCGGCCGCGACCCGTACTACGTGCTCGGCGCGTGTAACCCGCGGATGGCCGATCGCGCGCTCGACGCGACCGACGGCCGCATCGGCGGGTTGTTCGCCTGCAACGTCGTGATCTGGGAGGAGGAGCCGGGCGTACAGACCGTGTACCACGTCTCGATCATGCGGATCGCCCGGCTGCTCGGACTCGACACCGACGCCGAGGAGATGGACCGTATCATCGAGGAGACCGGCGAGATGGTCGACGCCGCCTACGCCGACCTCGACTCCTCGTAGTCGGGATCGTCGTCGACTGAGGTGTCCGCGGTGTCGCCGCCGGCGTCGCCATCGGTATCGCGGTCGGCGCCGTCCGCGGTGTCACGACCGGCATCGCTCGCAGCGTCGGCGTCGTCCGCAGTGTCGCCGTCATCGTCGCTCACGGTGTCGCCGGCGGCGTCGGCGGTTCCGCTTCCGGCCGCCCCCGTCTCCTCGCGGAGCGCACGTAGTTCCGTGCGGGTCTCCGCCAATTCTCGTTCGAGCGACGCGATTCGGTCGTCGTCCGTGTCGCCGCCGATGAGCTTCACTCCCCCGAAGATCACGATCGCCGCCAGCGCCGATCCGCCGAACAGGAGCAGGAGCACGAGCAGGACGATCAGCAGTTCCGGACCGCCGGGGATCTGTCCGATCGGGAGGGCCATACCGGGGTGTCGGTGCCCGATCGAGTAACTCTGACGGCGGGGCTGTACGGAGACAGCACGGCTCCCGAAACCCGACCGACGGGAGCGAGCAGACGGGCTCGGGCTACGTCGTCCAGTCCGCGAGACTCGACTGCAGGCCCGCGACCATCGTCGATTTCCCTCGGAGCCGCGCGAGCGACACCGGAAGCTGCTCGCTCACGCCGCGGACGGCCTCCTCGAACGTCTCGGCCTCGCCGTGTTCGCCCTCGAAGGCGTTGCGGACGCTCTCGCGTACCTGCCAGACGCCGACCGGCCCCCAGTAGTCGTCGGAGACGTGTCTGAGGACGAGCACCTTCGCCTGTCGGCCGCGCTCGGAGAGGTGTTCGAGCACGCCGAAGCGGGAGGCGTAGTACGCGCCCGCCGTCTCGTCGACGTACGCCGACCGTCCCTCGCGGTTCTCGTGGGCCGACGAGAGGTACGTGTCGCCCTCGGGGTCGGGGTGCCAGATGCTCCCCGGCGACTTCATCTCGACCAACTCGAACTCCCAGTCGCCGGGCGCGAGGATCACCCAGAAGGCGTTGCCGAGGTACTCGTTGCGCCACACATGGACGGTGTCGACGCTCCGGCGGTCGCGGATCGTCCCCCGGAGGTACTTCCCGATCGTGTCGTCGACGGCGGTGATGGACCACCGCGTCGGCACCAGCCGTCGCTGGTCGTCGCGGCCGAGCGCGCCCGCCGAGAGGACGGTGTTGATGTCGTACACGTCGAACCCGCGGCGATAGAGGTAGTTCATCGCCCCCTCCGCGCGCCAGTCGTCGTCCTCCAGCGTCTTCTTCACCGGCCGCGGGACGTGCGGGTTCTCCGTCAGGTCCGCGTCGGCGGCGCGGGCGCGCGGTCCCGTCGGCGTCGCGATGTCGTCGGGCGACACGTCGTAGTCGATGGCCGGGCCGTCGTCGAGGAACACCTCCACGTCGACCGGGCGGTCGGCGATGGCGACCTCGCGCTGGACGCCGAGGAAGCCGTCCCAGGCGTCGTGGACGCTCGCGGCCTCGCGCGCGTCGACCCCCTTGTTCGAGTTGAGCAGCGAGGTGCGCCGCTCGAACACGTCCGAGATGGAGACGCCCTCCTCGTACCACGCGCCGCTCGTCTCGTAGGTCGCGGCGTCGTCCTCGTGGCCGACCGGCGACAGCAGGCCCGTCGAGAGGTTCGGGTAGTTCGAGGAGCCGACGAAGATCGACGGCGAGACGGACCCGAACACGGAGTCGCCGCCGGTCGCCTCGTCGAAGCGGTGCTGGAACGACTCGAGGTGGTCCATCAGCTCGTAGGACTTCTCCTGGGCGAGCCGTCGGCGCTCGGCCCGCTCGTTCGCCTCGAACTCGACGTAGTCGTCCAGCTTCACGGTCGGTTCGGCGTAGCCGCTCCGCGGACAAGAACGTTCCCCGCGCGTTCGTCGATGTCGGCGGTCGCGACGCTCAGGAGATGGCTGACAGGCGGTCGGTGCGTCGCCGGGACGGCCCGCGCGGGGCCGGCAGGGACGCGACACGCGACGGCTGACCGCACGCGCACACGGCTCGCGCCGTCCGCGCCGAGGTCTGAGCGGCCTCACACCCGCTGACCGTCGCGCGACGACTGTCAGGTCACGGCGAGCGTGGTCCCGGTATCCGACAAAAACGTTCGCGGCGTCGCGGAGGCGAACGCGGGAGAACGTCGGTTTCGAGTCCGTTCTCGCCTATCCGTGGATCCCCATCGCCTCGATCTGTTCCTGGTAGCGGTTGCGGATGGTGACCTCGGTGACCTGTGCCACGTCGGCGACCTCGCGTTGAGTCTTCTTCTCGTTACACAGCAGGGAGGCCGCGTAGATGGCGGCGGCGGCGAAGCCCGTCGGCGATTTCCCCGAGAGCAGTCCCTGCTCGGCGGTCGTCTCGATGATCTCGTTGGCCTTCGATTTGACCTCCTCGCTGAGGTCGAGTTCGGAACTGAAGCGGGGAACGTACTGCTTGGGGTCGACCGGCTTCATCTCCAGCCCGAGCTCCTGGGAGACGTAGCGGTAGGTCCGGCCGATCTCCTTGCGCTCGACCCGCGAGACCTCCGAGATCTCCTCCAGGGAACGGGGGATCCCTTCCTTGCGACAGGCGGCGTACAGCGTCGCCGTGGCGACGCCCTCGATGGAGCGGCCGCGGATGAGGTCCTCCTTGAGCGCGCGGCGATAGATGACGGAGGCGACCTCCCGGACCGAGCGAGGGACACCCAGCGCGCTGGCCATCCGGTCGATCTCCGAAAGGGCGAACTGGAGGTTGCGCTCGCCGGCGTCCTTGGTACGGATGCGCTCCTGCCACTTGCGCAGGCGGTGCATCTGCGACCGCTTCTCGGAGCTCAACGAGCGACCGTAGGCGTCCTTGTCCTTCCAGTCGATGGTCGTCGTCAGCCCCTTGTCGTGCATCGTCTCCGTCACGGGTGCACCCACCCGCGACTTCTCCTGGCGTTCGGAGTGGTTGAACGCCCGCCACTCCGGCCCGCGATCCACGTGATCCTCCTCGACGATCAGTCCCGTGGGTTCGTGCATCAGCTCGCCGTCGGCCGTGCGCACGAGGTCCTCCTCGTCGAACTCCTCCGGGTCGATGTCCTCCTCCGTTTCCTCGTCCGCTTCCGCCGTCTTCGTCGCCGATCCGTCGCCTCGGTCGTCCCCGGTCCACTGCCGTCGCTCGCGCTCGTCACGCTGCCGGGTGGGCCCTGTCATCGTGTTTACAAGGTGTCGCCGTGGAGACAGTTAAGGGTTGGTCCCGATGGCAACGCTTTCTCCGCGTCGGCGGCCATCGACTGGTATGCCGGTCATCGACTGCGACCCCGAGGCGGCCCGCGAGCGGGTGACGAACGCGGGTGTCGAGGTGAGCGCGGGCAACACCGACCACGAACGCTGGCGCGCCGAGCGCGACGGCGCCGTCGCGGTGGCGTACGACGACAAGGTCGTCGTCCAGGGGGGCGACCCGCAGCGCCTCGCGGCGCTGATCCGCGAGGGCGGCGGCCGCGGCCACGTCTACTTCGACGGCGCCTCGCGCGGGAATCCCGGGCCGGCGGCGATCGGCTGGGCGATCGTCACCGGCGACGGCATCGTCGCCGAGGGGGGCGAGCGCATCGCGGACACGACCAACAACAAGGCCGAGTACGAGGCGCTGATCCGGGCGCTGGAGGCGGCCGTCGACTACGGGCTCGACGAGGCGGACGTTCGCGGCGACTCCCAGTTGATCGTCAAGCAGGTCCGCGGCGAGTGGAACGTGAACGACCCCGGACTCCGCGAGAAGCGCGTTCGCGCGCTGGAGCTGTTGGATCGGTTCGACCGCTGGAGCATCGAGCACGTCCCGAGGGAGATAAACGAGCGCGCCGACGAGTTGGCGAACGAGGCGTTCGAGGGCTGAGATGGAACCCACAGAGGACACCACCGACGCGACGCGAGCGGCATCGACCGACGAGAACCAGGGGGAGGCCGACACCGACGAGGCCGACCCGGGCGCCGACGGCTGGGACGAGGAACTCCCGAAGCCGACCGTCGACGCCGCCGAGCGACTCACTCGACTGGCCCGCGAGGCCGTCGACGAGGCGGAAGCCGAGGCCTACCGCGAGGACCGGGGCGACCGGCTCGCCGATCACGGCTTCACCGCCCGCGTTCGCGAGGACGACGACACGCTCGTGTGCTATCCCGACGAGTGGATGGAGGACGGAACGGTACAGATCGACCGCATCGAGGACACCGATCGCGCCGTCGAGGTGTCGCTCTCGGGGCCGGGCGACCCGGACGACTGGAGCGAGATCGAGGAGCATAACGCCGCGCTCGTCGAGCGGGTCGCCGAGGAACACGACGAGACCCACGCCGCGAACGCCCGCGCGTTCGCCGATTTCATGGGGAATCACTACGCGCGGCCGATGGACTCGGCCGACGCCGACGAGGTACGGGAGTTCCTCGACGAGTACTTCCCGCGCAACGCGTGGCCGTCGGAAGAACAGCGCGACGCCGTGCGGGCGTCGGTGCGGTACGTCTTCGAGGCCGCGGACGAGCGGACTCCCCTGTGAACTCGTCCGGCGGCGACGTCCCGCGGGTGGTTCTGTGCGGTTGTGCGGTTACGCGTCGAGCGCGTCGTCGACGAGCGCACGGATGTCGTCCGCGCGCGACTCGTCGGTGACGTACTTGCCGACGACCCAGTCCAGGCGGTCGAGCACGGCCTTGCGGCCGGTCTCGGTCAGCTCGTACTGGTTCGTCCGCTTGTCGAGTTCGCTCTTCTCCACCAGGTCGAGCTCGACGAGGTCGTCGAGGTTGGGGTAGAGTCGCCCGTGGTTGACCTCGGCGTCGTAGTAGCTCTCGAGCTCTCGCTTGATCGCGAGCCCGTACATCGCCTCCTCCGAGAGGATGACGAGGATGTTCTGTTGGAACGCGGTGAGATCGCGCGCGATATCGACCACTTCGGTTTTCGATTGTGCCTCTGACATGGTCAGCCGGTGAGAGGTCACGGGAGTATTTAATTGTTACCAACCAAAAAGAACGATTCGGCGAATAGAACGCCTGAGGACCGACTATTCGGACGATTTGTGATCTCCCATCCCCCCCGGATCGTCGACTGCTCGTTTTCCAAAAAACGCGTGAGAGGGATAAGGCCTCGGCCGTCTATATTCGGGTGGTCGGGCCCACGTCATCCCCGAGGAGTATCGCCGTCGATCGGACCGCGACGGTCCGGCCCCGCGGTCGGCGGCGGGAACGCTTCGTTCGCTGATTTCACCGCATGCCGAAAGGTCTTTGCTCGCGTTGGCGGAACCGCCAGGCGCATGACGAACCTCTGGGAAGATCTCGAGACGGGACCGAACGCTCCCGAGGAGATCTACGCCGTCGTGGAGTGTCTGAAGGGAGAGCGGAACAAGTACGAGTACGACAAGGACATCCCCGGCGTGATGCTCGACCGCGTCCTCCACTCGAACGTTCACTACCCCTCGGACTACGGCTTCATCCCGCAGTCGTACTACGACGACGAGGACCCCTTCGACGTGCTGGTGCTCGTCGAGGACCGGACGTTCCCCGGCTGCGTCATCGAGGCGCGTCCGGTCGCGCTCATGAAGATGGACGACGACGGCGAGCAGGACGACAAGGTCATCGCCGTCCCGAGCGAGGACCCGCGGTACGACCACATCGAGGACCTGGAGGACATCCCGCAACAGCAGCTCGACGAGATCGACGAGTTCTTCGAGACCTACAAGAACCTCGAGGAGGGCAAGGAGGTCGAGACGCTGGGCTGGGAGGACAAGCAGGCCGCGATGGACGCCATCGAGCACGCCCAGGACCTCTACGACGAGCAGTTCGCGTAGGCGGCGAACCGCCCCGTTTTTCGCCGCGCCCGACCCCCGGATTAGCCGTGAGCATGGCCCCGCCCGAGCGCATACGTTATGAGCATGGGTAATCTTTTGTGGCACAACCGGCAAGGTACACCCGAACATGGCCGCGAAACAGCCCACCGTCGGCATCGACCACGTGACCGTCGTCCCGACGAACGCCGCCCGCGACGACGACGGCTCGACCGCCGACAGCGACGCGGACGACGCCGACGAGCACGGTGTCGTCGCTGCCGACGACGACGACGACCGCGCCGGCGACGACTCCTGATCCGACTCCCGACCGGACCGGATCGATAGGCCGATCGCCGGTAGAAAGACGGGGCACCCGCCGGGATCGGCCCGTCGGTCGCCGGCGCGTGTGTGCGTTCGGACCCGGAAGGGGGCAGACATATACCCCGCCCGGGGCTAGGGCGGGTAATGGCGAAGTGCGCGGAGTGCGGCGAGTACGAGAACCTCCCGTACCAGTGCAGACGCTGCGGACAGACCTTCTGCTCGGAGCACCGGCTTCCGGAGAACCACGACTGCGCGGGGCTCGGGGAGTGGAACGATCCCGGCGGCGTCTTCGACTCCGGCTTCGACGACGGCGTCGAGGAGGGCGACTCCGGCGGCGTCGGCTCCCGGGTGAAGTCCAGGATCGACCGCGAGACGAGCACCGGCGGCATCATGGGCGCGTTCCGCGGAAACATGACGTACGTGTTCCTCGCGGCGATGTGGGTCACGTTCGCCGCCCAGTGGGCGGTGATCCTCACGGGCGGCCCGTGGCAGGACATCTTCGTGCTCAGCGAGCGCGCCCTCCTGCAGGGGTACGTCTGGACGGTCGTCACCTCCATCTTCTCGCACTCCCCGACGGTCTTCTTCCACATCGCGGGCAACTCCATCGCGCTGTACTTCTTCGGCCCGCTGGTCGAGCGCTACCTCGGCTCGAAGCGCTTCACCGCGATGTTCCTCATCACGGGCGCGGTCGCCGGCCTCTCGCAGATCGGCGTGGGCGCGCTGCTCGGGGCGTCGCCCGCCGGCGGCGTTCTCGGCGCCTCGGGGGCGATCATGGCCGTCATGGGCTTCCTCTCGGTCGTGAACCCGAACCTGAAGGTGATGCTGCTCATCCCGCCGATCCCCCTGAAGATCCGGACGATCACGCTGCTGTACGCCGGCTTCTCGCTGTTCGGCGTCGTCTCCAGCGGGAGCGTCCTCGGCGGCGCCGGCGGCATCGCCCACGCGGCCCACCTCTCGGGGCTCGTCCTCGGCGTCCTCTACGCGAACGTCGCCGACGGCCGCCGGAGCGTTCCCAACCAGATCGGCAGCGGCGGCGGCGGGCTCGGCGGCGGCCGCCGGCGGTTCTGACCCGATGCCCGACCCCGTCCGCCCGGAATACCTCCCGGATCCCGCGCTCGACCGAGAGGCGATGGAGGCGCTCCAGCGCGACATCGCCGACGCCGCCGAGTTCGTCGACGGGCTCCCGTTCGACCCCGCGAGCGTCGATGTCTGCGGCGACAGCGACGACGCCGTCGACCTCGTGGACTTCGGCGGCGACGCGACCGACGGCGACGCCGAGGCTCCTCCGGCCGAGCGCGACCAACGCGACGGCGACCCGGCCGGTGACCCGCCCCTCGTCGCCGGCGTCGACCAGGCGTTCCTCGACGACCGCGCCGTCTCGGCCGTCGTCGTGCTCCGCGGCGACGAGGTGATCGAGCGCACGTACGCGGTGACGGAGCTGTCGATCCCATACATCCCCGGGTTGCTGGCGTTCCGGGAGGGCGGTCCGATCGTCGACGCGCTGGCGACCCTGGAGGCCGACCCGGACCTGTACGTCCTCGACGGGAGCGGCCGCGTCCACTTCCGGCAGGCCGGAATAGCCACCCACGTCGGCGTCCTGTTCGACGCGCCGGCCGTCGGCGTCGCCAAGAGCCTCCTGTGCGGGACGCCCGACGACCCGGTCGACGGCCGGCCCGCGGGCTGGCGGACGCCGGTCCGAGCCGACGACTCGGTCGACGCGCCGGCGGGGACGACGATCGGGCACGCCTACCAGTCCCGGCAGTACGACTCCTCCCCGGTGATCAATCCGCTGTACGTGAGTCCCGGCCACCGCGTGAGCGCCGGGACCGCGGTCGATCTCGTCGCGGCGCTGTGTGACGGCTACAAGCTGCCCGAGCCCACGAGGCTGGCGGACGCGTACGCCGACGAGGCGAAGCGCGAGGTCGCCGAGGGCGAGTGACCGCGCCGGAACCGATGTCGCCGGCGACGCGGTCGGCCGATACGACCCGGCGACGAGACGGCGGGAGTTAACTTCGGGGCCCCCGAGGGCGCTGACATGACCAGGACCGTGCTCATCACGGGGTGCTCGTCCGGCATCGGGCGGGCGAGCGCCGAGGCGTTCCTCGAGGAGGAGTGGACGGTGTACGCGACCGCGCGAAACCCGGCCGACATCCAGACGCTCGGCGACCACGACGACTGCAAGATCGCGACGCTCGACGTGACCGACGGGGACGACATCGAACGCGTCGTCGACCGGATCCTCGACGAGGAGGGTCGAATCGACGCGCTCGTAAACAACGCCGGCTACGGCCAGTTCGGACCGATCGAGGACGTGCCGACCGACACCGTCCGCGACCAGTTCGAGGTGAACGTGTACGGCCCCCACCGGCTGATCCGCGAGGTGCTGCCCGCGATGCGCCGCCGCGAGGACGGCGCCATCGTGAACGTCTCCTCGGCGGCCGGCCGGGTCTCGTTCCCCGGCGGCGGCGTCTACTGCGGCTCGAAGCACGCGCTGGAGGCGATGAGCGACGCCCTCCGCAACGAGGTCCGCGAGTACGGGATCACCGTCTCGCTGATCGAGCCCGGCCCCGTCGAGACCGGCTTCGAGGACCGCGTCGAGTCCGAGATAGACGGCCTCGACCGCTCGGGCGCCTACGAGTCCTTCTACGATCTCGTCGAGGACTACGACGCCATCGGCGGCGGCGGGTTCGGGGCAGTCGAGCCCGAGCGTGTCGCCGAGGACGTCGTCGACGCCGCGAGCTCGACGAAGCCGCCCGCTCGCTACCCCGTCGGCCCGCTCGCGACGGTCGCGGAGATCGGTCGGCTCGTCCCCACCAGGATCGCCGACTCGCTGTGGTCGTTCGCGTCGAAGCTCTCGTGAGCCCGTGAGCGACACCGACGACGGGGAGACGGACGACCGGCTCGACGCCCTCCACGAGCACCTCGCCGCGACCGCCGAGCGGCCGGTCGCGCGGGCCGCGAGCGCCCACCTCGGGGAGGCGGAGGCCGTCGCGCGCGACCTCGCGGAGCGACCCGCCGAGCCGGAGACCGTCCGCGAGCGCGCGGGCCACGTGGTCCGCCTGCTCCGCGAGGCCGGCGACACCGAGGACGAGGCGGCCGAGGAGCACGTCGCCGCGGCGCTGGAACTCGCTGAGGATCTGATCGATGAACCGGGCGACGGCGACGGCGATTCGACGTAGCAGACCCCCTCAGGCCAGACAGGCGGCGACGACTCGCAGGGCGTTCTCCCCGCGAACCTCGTCGGCGAGCAGGGGGACGCGCTTCACGTCGCGGCCGCGGTAGAGGTCGGTCGCCTTCGCGAGGCTGTTCTGCTGCACCTCCCAGCGACGCTGGCAGAACTCACAGTCCTCCAGGTTCGGCGTGACGATCCACGAGGGGTCGACGCCGTCGCCGAACTCCGCGACCTCGCGCGGGTCCTCCATCACGCGGTTGACGACGAGCGTGTTCACCGGGATGGAGAACTCGTCCAGCCGCTTGACGAGCCGCTCGGACTCGACGACGCTCATCTCCTCGGGCACCATCACGACCCGGAAGTCCGTCTTCGTGGGGTCCTGCAACGTCTCGCGCAGCCGCGTGATGCGCTCCTTCAGCTCGTCGAGGTCGGGCTCCCCGGCGGCGCCGTCGCCCATCCCGAACATCCCCTTCATCCCCTCCATCATCCCGGAGAACTGCTGTTTGAGTTTCATGATCCGCCCGACCATCGAGTCGAGCGTCTCGGGGAGTTGGAGCAGGCGGAGCGTGTGCCCGGTGGGTGCGGTGTCGACGACCACGCGGTCGAAGCGCGGGTCGTCGAGGTGTTCGAGCAGTTGGCGCATCGCGGCCGCCTCGTCGGCGCCGGGCATCGTCCCGCCGAGCATCCCGCCCATCGGCGAGTCGGCCATCGCCTCGCCCATCCCGCCGAGGCCGCCGAGGGGGTTCTCGCCGGCCCCCGAACCCGTATCGTCTCCCGCATCGCCGCCGGCCGCAGCCCCGGCGTCGTCGTCCTCGCCGCCGGTCGCCATCCCCGCGCCGAACATCCCCTCCTCCATCGCGGCGTCGGGGTCGATCTCCGCCGCGTACAGCGGCACGTCCTCGCGAATACGCGACGGGTGGGCGGGGATGTCGGTGTCGAGCGTGTCCGACAGCGAGTGCGCCGGGTCGGTCGACACGACGAGCGTCGCGACGCCGTCGTGGGCGCTCGCCAGCGCGGTCGCGGCCGCGCACGTCGTCTTGCCGACGCCCCCCTTCCCGCCGTAGAGGACGTACTCCGGGGCGTCCGGGCCGTCGAGCCCGGCCGCGCCGCGCACGTCGATCCCCGCGCCCATCCGCGACGGCGCCGCGTCGTCGCCGCCGGCGCCGTCGCCGGCATCGACCTCGTCGGCGTCCGCGGGGTCGTCGGGGTCGTCGATCTCGTCGACCGGCTCCACGTCGATATCGCTCATTGCCGGGGTGGAGGAGACGGGAACTTGTCTATCCGTTGGTAGCGCGACGACCGAACATGCGGGACAACCGAACGTGCGCGGGCCAACCGAACACGCGGTCGTCGGAACGGCCGACGGTTGAAATACGAAGACGGCACCACCTCGTCCCGGACGGTTCGGGTCGTCGGCGCCGACCCACAGTCCGCGTAGCCCCTCGCGTGCCGCCGGAGCGCCCGGGGCCGAGCAACGGAAGCGACGGCCGTCCGTCGACGGCAGTCAGCCGAAGTAGTCGGTGAGCCGTGCGGCCGCCTCCTCGACACGCGGCGTCACCAGAGCGAACCGGAGCCACTCGTCGCGCGCCGAGCCGAAGGTCTCGCCCGGCATCCCCGCGACGCCGCCCTCGTCGATCAGACGCTTCGCGTTCTCCATGGTCCCCGGGAAGCCCTCGAAGCGAGCGAGAACGTAGAAGGCGCCGTCGGGGGAGGTGTACTCGGCGCCGGCGGCGTCGAGCGCGTCGGTGAACGTCGCGGCGCGCTCGCGCAGCATCGCGCGAACGTCGGCGTAGTACTCGGCGTCCGTCTCGCGCAGCGCCCGCAGCACCGCGGCCTGCGGGGGACGCGAGGTCGTGACGTTGACGAGCATGTGCCGGGTCTTGGCGGCGTCGACGAGGTGCTCCGGGAGCACCGCGTAGCCGACGCGAAAGCCGGTGATCGCCATCGACTTCGAGTAGCCGGTCGTCACGATCACGCGGTCGCTGTCGAGCGTCAGCGCCGACTCGAACTCGCCGGTGAAGTCGAAGTGGTCGTACACCTCGTCGGCGACGAGCGTCGCGTCCACCTCCTCGGCGACGGCCGCGAGTTCCCGCATCGTCTCCCGGGAGTACACCGCGCCGGTGGGGTTGTTCGGCGTGTTCACCAGGATCAGGCTCGTCTCCTCGCTTGCGGCCTCGCGGAACCGCGCGGGGTCGAGGGAGCCGTCGCGTTCCGCGGGGACGAGCGTCGCGTCCGCGTCGAGCAGCTCGGTCTTCCCCGGGTAATACGGATAGACCGGGTCGGTCAGGAGCACTTCGGAGCCGGCGTCGCGATCCAGCGCGGCGGCCATCGCGAGGTAGTTGGCCTCGCCGGTGCCGTTGGTGACGACGATCCGGTCGGGGTCGACGTTCCGGCGTGCGGCGATCTCCTCGCGGAGGTCGCGAAGCCCCTCGCTGGGCGGGTACTGGAACTCGTCGGGGTCGGCGTCCGCGTACTCGCGGAGCCCGTCGCGCAGCGCGGCGGGCGGCTCCCAGTCGGGGTTGCCCGACACCATGTCCACCACGTCCCGGTCGGCGGACGCGGCGTACTGCATCACGTGAAAGAACTGCGGGCGCTCGTAGTGCACGGCTTGTCGGCGGTACTGCGAGCCGTCGCTCCTTCACTCCCGCGGTCTTAAGCCGCCGCCGAGAGACCGTCGGGTATGCGCGAGTCCGAGACACGCGAGTCCGAATCCGGTCCCCGGATCGAGGAGCGCGTCGGCGACGCGCTCCGGGACGCGGACGGGACCGTCGCGACCGCCGAGTCGTGCACCGGCGGCCTGATCGGGTCGCTGCTGACGGACGTGCCCGGCTCCAGCGACTACTTCGACCGCTCGGTCGTCACCTACAGCTACGACGCGAAGCTGGAGGAGCTGGCGGTGCCGCGGGAGCACCTCGACGCGGAGGGGGCCGTCTCCGAGCCCGTCGCCCGCGCGATGGCGCGGGGCGTCCGCGACACCGCCGGCGTCGACTGGGGCGTCTCGACGACCGGGATCGCCGGCCCGGACGGCGGCAGCGACGAGAAGCCGGTCGGGACGGTCTTCGTCGGCGTCGCGTACGCCGGCGCGTGGGGATCCGGGCAGAGCGAAGCGACCGTCGAGCGCTACGAGTTCGACGGAACCCGGACGGAGATCAAAGCGCGGATCGCGAGACAGGCGCTTTCGGACCTGCTGGCGGCCGTGGAGGAACGCGAGTCGGAGTAGCGGGTAACCGAGTCGGAGTAGCGGGTAACCGAGTCGGAGTAGCCGGGAACCCGCCAGTACCGCGCGACCGCGACCCGATCGGAGCGAGGCGGGAGCCGAAACGGTTTGGTCGCTCGCGGCGGCACGGGGAGACGTGAACAAGAAGGGCCACGTGCTGAACGCGATCCTCCTCGCTATCGGCTTGGGCTATGTCTTGCAGCCGTCGGGCGATCTGGAGACGTTCCGCACCATCGCCGAGCTGTTCGTCCCGCTCGTGCTCGGCGCGCTGTTTCCCGACGTGGACACCGCCTTCGGCAAGCACCGCAAGACGCTCCACAACCTCCTCGTCCTCGGCGTGATCCTCGCGTACCCGATCTACTTCGGGAACCTCCAGTTCGTCTGGATCGGCGTCGCCACGCACTACCTCCTCGACGTGGTCGGGAGCAAGCGCGGCATCGCCCTGTTTTACCCGCTGTCGAGTACCGAGTACGGGCTTCCGGTCGGGGTCCCTACCTCCAGCAAGTGGGCCGACACGCTCACCGTCGTCATCACGCTCCTCGAACTCGCCGCGCTCACCGCGGTCCAGTACTTCCTCGTCGACCTGAACACGGGGACGCCGCGGGAGGCGGTCGCGACCGTCCTCGCCGGGCTGCCTGTGTGAGGCGCGCGCCGGCGACGACTCCGGGCCGGGGACGAGCGCGCCGCGACCGCCGGTCAGTACACGGAAACGTCGTCGAACCGCCCGTCGTAGGCGATGTGTCGCGGGTGCGTCGCCTCCATGCCCGAGAGGAGGAGGCGGTCGAGCTTCCCCCACGAGTTCTCGTACCCGAGATGGGCGAACTCCACCAGCCGGCGGAGTCTCGTCGCCGGATCGCTCCGCTTGACCACCGAGCGGGGGACGCCGTCCTTCAGTGCCGACACGAGCGCGTCCTCCCCGCGAACGTCGCCCTCGAACTCGGTCCAGGCGGCGCCGACCGTCCCGTGGACGTGCGCGTACGAGGAGCCGAACGTCGGCAGGTCGAACGCCTCGGCGATCCGACGGCCGCGGTCGTTTTGCCCGCCGAACAGCTTCGCGTTGTACGTCTCGACGCCGTCGATCCGGTCGCGGTAGGCGCCGACCTCGGCGCGGGTGAGGCTCACGTTCAGGAACTCCGGATGGGGGACGAGCACGGCCGCGCCCTGTCGCTCGAACTCCGCGAGCGCCGCCTCGAAGGAGATGAAATCGGGGACGGGCTCGGAGAGCCCGATCGCGAGGAGGTGACGGCGGTTCCCCCAGTCGCCGGTGAACACCTCCCGCGCCGGCACCACGGTGAGGTCGTCCGTCGAGAAGCGCTCGGCGCGCTCGCGGATCTCGGGCAGGCGCGTGAAGTGCGGCGCGTACACGAGCGTGTCGACGCCCGACTCCCGCGCCCGCTCGACGACGCGCTCGTCGAGCACCTTCACGTGGGGGTCGACCCGCGTCCGTCCTCCGGTCACACGCGGAGGTACGTCGGGTCGAGGTTAGTGATTCCGCTTTGGGATCGAGGGCGGGCGCGGGGACCGACGATCGCGAACGGGGACGAGACCGGGGACGGGAGCGGAGACGGGAATGCAAACGGGGACGGGGCCGCGATCCCACGGGAACGTTTAAGCGAGCCTGTCGTCTGCATCCGGGTATGTCCCGGTGGGCCTGTGGCCTCGAAGGGTGCGACGCGGCGTTCGACGCGGTCGAGGACGCCGTCGTCCACCAGACGACCGCACACGACCGACACGAGTGTCAGGTGTGTGGCGCCGTCGTCCCGGACGGCTACTTCGCCATCCGGCACGCCTTCGACGAGCACACCCGCGCCGAGTTCGTCCGCGCGTACGACGCCGACTCCGACGACGTCCGCGAGCGCGAGCGGATCAAAGCAGACATCGAGGAGATCGCGGACCTGGACCGGATCGTCGAGCGCGTCGACGGCGCGGTCTGAGCGTCGCGCCGGAACGCGGGATCGAGATCGACCCGGAAGCCGTAGCGGTCGAACCGGAAGATATGGCTTCGGACGACTGAGAGCGGCGCGGAGAAGTCGAACCGAGCGGTTCGCGGGAGGTGAACTATCGCTCGTGTGAGTCGGGGCCCTACCGCTCGTCGGAATCGAGCACGCGGATCTGGTCGCCGCGGACCGTCACGGGGATCGGAACGGTCGCCTCGTACAGCTCGACGGTCACCTGGTCCTTGCCCTCGTCGATGCGCTGCACCTGCGCCTTCTCGCCCTTGAACGGGCCGGCGATGAGCTCGACGATGTCGCCCTCGGCGATCCCCTCAACGTCGGGGGTCGGCGAGAGGAAGTGCTCGACCTCCGACATCGACGACCGGCCCGCCTCGCCGCCGGGGCCCTCGACGAGCCCGCGGGCGTGGGGCACCTCCTCCAGCACGCGCCGGATGATCGCGTCGTTGTCGGCCTCGACCATCACGTAGCTCGTAAGCTGGTCGGGCGCGAGGACGGCGTGGATCTCCGCCATCTCCTTGCTCGCGATCATGTCCGCGACGGTGCGCTCCTGGCTGGCCGTCGTCTTCACGGAGTAGATGGGCACCGTCAGATCCCCCCGGTGAGGACCGACATGACCGCGAAGATGACGAATCCGAGGAACCCGACGAGGAAGATGCCTGCACCGGCGATCTTGGAGATCTGGGAGAACTCCTCCCAGGAGGGCGTGCTCGCCAGCTTGAGCACCCTGACGTAGCTTGTCAGGTCGTACTTGACATCCATGGTTATCGGGCGTACTTCGCCGCACCTTCTATATCTGTTGCTCTGCCCCCGAACCGGCCGTCACGGCGACGCACGCGCCGGGGAGGATAGGCTGCGCGCGCTGTGATGGATCGCCTGCGCGGGCCGCGGTGAATGGGCTGCGCGGGCCGCGTGATATGCGGGAAAACGGATCGCGGAGGGCGCCGAGGGCGGGGAGTCACCGCCGCGGGACTCCGGCGTCGGCGACGAACGATCGGATTATTCGACGTAGTCGATGTCCTCGAGGTTGTCGCCGGCGGCGACCTGCGCGGCCTCGTTGCGGCCGTAGATCTGCGGGGAGTCGACGCCGGTAACGACGATCATCGTGCGCATCTGGCCGTCGAGCTCCTCGTCGATCGAGGTGCCCCAGATGATCCGCGCGTCGGGGTCGATCCGGTCGTAGATCTCCTCCACGACGCCCTCCGCCTCCTCGATGCTCATGTCCGAGCCGCCGGTGACGTTCACCAGCGCGGAGTTGGCGCCGGAGATGTCCACGTCGAGCAGCGGCGAGCGGAGCGCGGACTGGACCGACTCCTGGGCCTTCGTGTCGGAGTCGGACTCGCCCAACCCGATCATCGCGACGCCGCCCTTCTCCATGACGGTGCGGACGTCGGCGAAGTCGAGGTTGACGAGGCCCGGCTTGGTGATGAGCTCGGTGATGCCCTTGACGCTGCGCATCAGCACCTCGTCGGAGATCTTGAACGCCTGGCGGACGGGGAGCTTCCCGACGGCGTCGAGCAGGCGGTCGTTGGGGACGACGATCACGGTGTCGGCCACGTCGCGGAGGCGTTCGAGCCCGGCCTCGGCGTTCGTCCGTCGCACCTCGCCCTCGGCCGTGAACGGCGTCGTGACGATGGCGATGGTGAGCGCGCCGATCTCGCGGGCCGCCTTCGCGACGACGGGCGCCGAGCCGGTGCCGGTGCCGCCGCCCAGCCCGGCGGTGACGAACACCATGTCCGAGCCGTCGAGCGACTCCGCGATCTCGGACTGCGACTCGATGGCCGCCTCCTCGCCGACCTGCGGGAGCGAGCCGGCGCCGCGACCCTGGGTCTTCTCCTGACCCATCAGGATCTTGGTGTCGGCCTCGATGTTGACGAGGTGTTGCACGTCGGTGTTGGCCGCGACCAGATCCGCGCCGTGGATCCCCTCCTCTGCCATCCGGTTCACCGTGTTGCCGCCGGCGCCGCCGCAGCCGACGACGGTGATGTTCGTCTGGAGGTCCTTCAGGACGTCCTGAAGCTCCTCGTCGGTCATCTTCCCCGTGCGCGGAGCGTCGTCCCCCGATCCGGACGAGTCCGCCGCGGCGTCGGCGCCGGCCTCGCCGGACGCCGGGTCCGCGGAGGCACCGTTCTCCCCCGCTTCCCCGGCCTCCTCGGCCTCGTTGATCGCGTCCTCAACGATGGAGTCCATAGGTATGGGCAGCCGTTGCCGACGGAGAGTTATTATCCTTCCCCCTCGCGTCTTGCATCCGTCAGACGCCCTCCCGTCGGTCGACGCGCGCCCGGAAGGCGGAGACTGCGCCGACATCGGCCCCTCCGAAGACCGACCGATCACCGTCCGACCGGTCGCAGGGCACCTTCCAGTCAGACAGAAAACACTTCCTCGCGCTCGCGAGCGACCGTCTCCGGACGGATCGTCTCGCCGTCGACCTCGACCGGCTCGCCGGCCGAGAGCGCGCCGAACTTGGGCCCCTCGGGGATCCCGAGCGTCGCCGCCCGCTCGGGGTCGAACGACTCGACGCGGGCGACGACCGCGCCGTCCTCGCGCGTGACCTCGTCGTACTTCTCGGCGAGCACGGCCGCGAGGTCGTCGACGAGCGCGTCGTACGGGTCGGCGGCGACATCGGCGGCGCCGTCGTCGGCGTCCGCGGGGTCCGAGGGATCCGCGGCGTCGACCTCGCCTGTTCCGCGGTCGGCGGGGAGCGCGACCCGCCCGGCCGCGCGCGTCCCGGCCTGCTCGGTCTCGAATGCGACGGCGTGGCGCTCGACGGCCGCGCGGGCCGCGTCGGCGTCGATACCCTGCGCCTCCGCGAGCAGGTCGGCGGGGAGATCGACGACGCGGTAGGCGTCGCCGGGGTCGGCGAAGTCGGCGCCCTCAACTTCGATGTCGCCGACGCGGTCGCCGAACCGGAGCCCGTCGTCGACCGGGCGGAGGTCGGCCTCGAGCGACGCGACGAGGTCGAGCGGGCGGTCGTCGACCGCGCGGAGCCACGTCTCGCTCACGACCCGCACGTCCCGGTCGGCGAGCGACTCGCGGAGGACGGGGCGATCGCCCTCGACGAGCGCGAACGCGGCGTCGCTGGCGCGGATCGCCGCGTCGAGCACGTCGCCGTGTTCCTCGGGGTGACCCAGTTCCTCCAATTGCCAGTCGGAGGCGATGTGTCCCACGCCCCACGCTGTCTCGCGGATCACCCGTTCGAATTTCGGGGCGTAGTGGCCGCCGCCGAAGCCGACGACGTGGCGCGGGCGGTCGGGGTCGCCGACGGCGATGCTCGCGCCCCGAGTTGGGAGTTCCAGCACCGCCCGGGCGACGGCGTCGGCGCCATCCGGGTCGTCCCACTGCTCGTCGTCGCTGCCGAGTTCCGCGAACACCGCGGGCGTCGCGAGGTCCGTGGGGCCGTGGTGGGTCCCCTCGATGGCGACGCCGTACCCCTCGGGCGCGTGCTCGTCGAACCCGGCGACGAGTCCCCGCTGGACGCCCGGGCAGGCGGGCGCGAACGATCCCGGCTCGCCGCCGTACTCCGCGTCCCCGAAGTTGCCCGTGAAGTGGCACGTGAGCAGCGGACCGGTGTCGCCGGAGTGCCGCGAGACGAACACGAGGTACTCCGGGGGCTCGGAGAAGGCGGGCGTCGGGTCGTCGAGGCGGATGTGGAGGTCGTCGAAGCTTCGGAGTTCGAACCGTGTGGGCACGTCGCCGGCGGAGTGTTCGTCGCGTCGGCCGACCGCGTCGGCGGCGACTGCGTCGGCGTCGAGCGTGTGGAACGTGCCGCCGCCGTCGGCGTCGTCGCGGGCGGGGTCCGTCCGTTCGGTCCACTCTGCGCGCGCGAGCAGCCGCTCGGCGATGTGGGTCGAGGCGCGGTCCGCTCGGGAGACGACGATGCCGATCACTGACCGGGCGTAGCGGCCCGGCGGCCGAATACGCGTCGGTTTCGGACGGGAACAGGAACGTGGGCGATCAGTTCCCGACGCCGGTCAGTCGGCCGGCTGTTCCGCGTCCCGGCCGACCGCGTCGCGGATGGTCGTTCCCGTGAGCGACGCGACGTCGCGGATCTCGTCGCGGCGGGTCGCGAGGAGTCCGATCGTGAGCACGATGTAGAGGACGGTGTACGCCTGCAGGAGGAGGATCGAGTTGGCCTCCGCCGCCGCCTCGGTCATCGTCCGGATGAAGTAGAACTCGATCAACACCTGCGAGAGGAACAGCGCGAGCAACACGAGCGCCTCGCCCACCGAGATCCGGAAGTTGATCAGGATGGCGAGCGCGAAGAAGCTCTGTGCGGCGGTGATCCAGATCTCGGCGGCCTGCTTCCCGTCGAACATGAGCACGCCGTACTGTCCCAGCGAGATGCTGTACACGACCGCGAGCGTCCCGATGAGCAGCGTCCACTGGTTCAGCTTCGAGGAGATGAGCGCGTTGAACGCCGCCGTCGCGCGCGCCTTGTTGACGAGGTACGCGGTGACGATGAGCTCCGGGCTCTCGGAGGCCAACGGCGCGATCCACTGGATCATGAAGAACTCGGGGATCCCGTACTGGAGGCCGAGCCCCTCCAGCCCGTGGGCGAACGGCTCGACGGCGGTGAAGATCAGCAGTCCGGAGTAGCCGAACAGCCCGAGGACGGCGGTCGCGCGGACGGGGAACGGCTTCGACTGGAGGTACGCCGGGACGCCGACCTGGTCTTCGATCTCCTCCACGTCGCCGCGGATGACGACGAGGATGTACGCGGCGTACAGCCCGACGAGCACCAGCGTGTCGATCCCGCCGATGCCGCCGCCCAGCGGCACGGTGAACGCGTAGACGGTCGCGGCGAACAGGAACGCGATCTCGAGGGCGATGTCGCGGTCGAGCGAGACGTAGTCGCCGAACGCCCGGTCGGTCGTGACGACGTTGGGGTCGTCGCCGCGGGTGTACGCCTGATAGATGGAGAACAGCGCGATGCCGGACCAGCCGATGCCGATGAGGATCCGGTTCGCGCCGGTCATGTTCGCGACCGCGAGGTTCGCCGCCTGCGCGTCGCCCTGGCCCGCCTGCCAGGCGTACAGCGCGTCGACGGCGTACTCGGGCGCGACCGCCAGCACGGCGAGCACGGCGATCGCGAACGCGCGCGGCACGTCCTTCTCCGCGGTCTCCGCGCCCCACGCGAGCAGGAACGACGCGCCCAGCACCGCGACGCCGCTCACGGCGACCGTTCCGAGCGTCGAGAACGCCGCGGCTCGCCCGGTCGCCCACGAGACGATCCACGGGAGGGTCAACGCCAGCCCACCGAACAGCGCGATGAGCGGGCTCCGAAGGCGTGAACTCATTACCGCCACGGAGCCGGGGGCTACCCCTTACTCTTGCGTTTCACCGCGATCGGGGCGAGCGGAATCGTCGCCGGCGACGGGAGATCGGCACCCGCGACGGCTCCGGCCCCGCCGAAGGCGACACCGTCAGGGAATCAGCAGGTAGAAGAACACGAGATACCCGCCCAACAGCACGGCGCCGTCGAGGCGACCGACCTCGCCGCCGCGCAGCATCACGACGACCGCGGCGACGGTGAAGGCGATGAGCGCCGGGAAGTCGAACGAGGAGACGCCCGAGGAGACGAACACCGGGACGATGACCGCGAGCAGCCCCAGGACGGCGAGCACGTTGTAGATGTTCGAGCCGACGACGTTGCCGACCGAGAAGTCGGCCTCGCCGCGGACGGCGGCGACGACGCTCGCGGCGAACTCCGGCAGCGAGGTCCCGAACGCCAGCACCGTCAGCCCGATGAGTCGCTGGGTGAACCCCAGTTGGTACAGCATCGACCGGCCGCTGTCGATGAGCCACCGGGAGCCGAAGAACAGCAGCGCGAGCCCGACCACCAGGTACACGACGTGGCGGATCGAGAGTCCTCCGGGGTCCACGTCGGGCATCTCCTCGACGACGGCCCCGCCGTCGGCGACCGCGCCGGACTCGTCGACGCCGGCGTCCTCGGCGACCGCCCCGCGGTAGAGAACGACCGTGAACGCCGCGAGCACGAGGAGGAACACGCCGCCCTCGAGGCGGCCGATCGTGCCGTCCAGCCCGAAGAGGACCACGAGCACCGCCGCAAGCGCCATGAACGGGACGTGCTTGCGGACGACCTCGCGCGACACCGACAGGGGCCGGATCAGCGCCGAGACGCCGAGCACGAGCCCGATGTTGGCGATGTTCGACCCGACGATCGCGCCGAGTCCGAGCTGTGCGTCGCCCTCGACCCCGGAGATCACGCCGATGAACAGCTCCGGCGCCGTGGTGGCGAACGCCACCACCGTGACCCCGACGAGCGCGGCGTGGAGGCCGACCCCGAGCGCGAGCCCGGCCGCCCCCTTCACGAGCACCTCCGCGCCCAGATACAACAGCACCACCCCCAAGAGCAGAAAGAGACCGTGTTCGGTCAAGAGTACCTCAGCGAGCTGTAACACCATCGTGCTGGCAGTTCGACGTACCTCACTTGAACACCGGTGCCCCGCATATCACAACTGAGTCCCGGAGACGGCTCCGTGGCGCCCCCGCGTCGTCCCGCCGTCGGGACGCTTTTCCGGCCGCTCCGGGAGGGGTCGGTATGGACGTGTACGGACTCATCGGGAACCCGGTCGGGCACTCGCTGTCGCCGCCGATGCACGAGGCCGCATACGACGCGCTCGGGATGGACGCCCGCTACGTCACCTTCGAGCCGGACGCCGACGACGGCGCCGCCGCCGTCGAGGCCGCGGCGACGCTCGGTGTCGCGGGGCTGAACGTGACGGTGCCGTTCAAGCGGGACGTACTGGACGCGGTCGAGCCGGACGACCTCGCGGCCGAGGTCGGCGCGGTGAACACGGTCGACTTCCGGAGCGACCCGCCGCGGGGGTACAACACCGACGTGGCCGGCGTCCGCCGGGCGTTCGACCACCACGGCGTCGAGCGCGACGGCGCCTCCGCCGTCGTCGTCGGGGCCGGCGGCGCCGGACGGGCGGCCGCGTTCGCCCTCGCCGAGGGAGCGGCGTCGCTCCATATCGCCAACCGCACCGCCAGGCGCGCGGAGTCGCTCGCTGTGGAGGTTCGCTCGGCGCTTGCGGACGACCCGGACACGCCGACGGCCGTCTCCGCGGGCGGACTCGACTCGTTGGCCGAGCGCGTTCCGGACGCGGACCTGCTGGTGAACGCGACGACCGTCGGGATGGAGACCGACGAGACGCCCGTTCCCGCGGCGTACCTGCACGACGGGCTAGCCGTGCTCGATGCGGTGTACGCCCCGCTGGAGACGCGCCTGCTGCGGGAGGCGGGCGAGGCCGGGGCGACGACGGTCGACGGCGCGTGGATGCTGCTGTACCAGGGCGTCGAGGCGTTCGAGCGCTGGACCGGCGAGGACGCGCCGGTCGACGCGATGAACGAGGCGCTCCGGACGGGACTGGAGTAGCCCTCCCACCGGGCGTGTGACACCGGGTCGTCACCGCTCCTCCCCGGTGTTTTCCCGCCGATCTGCGCTGGATTTTTAAAAAGGGACGGCGTGGGTTCGCCAAATGGGACTCCTTCAGCAGATCAAACGACTGCTTGGCATCGGCGGCGATCAGTCGGGCGGTCGAACGACCGAGACGTCGGTGACGGTTGAGCGCGAGCGCGACGAGCCGGAGCCGGAGACGACGACCGAGGACGCCGTCAAGGGGACCGACGAGGACGACGCTGGGGGCGTCGACGACGGTGAAGCCGACGACGAGGACGCGGCCGCCGCCGGCACCGACGCCGCCGCCTCGACCGGATCGACCGTCGACGCCGACGACGAGGGCGCCGCCGAGCCCGCCGAGGCCGCCGCGAGCCCCGGCACGGAGTCGGTCGACGAGGAGGTCGACGAGGACGCCGGCGAGGAAGTCGACGAGGATGACGACGACGTCGCGGAGGCGGACGAGACGGCCGAGGACGACGACGAACCCGTCGCCACGGACACCGACGCCGCCGCCTCCACGGACTCGCTGGTCGACGAGGCGGAGGCCACGGACGAGGCGGCCGCGAAGGCCGAGCCCGCCGAGGCCGCCGGCCCCGAATCCGAGGACGTTACGACCGACGTGGACGAGATCGAGCCCGACGACGACGACGAAGCGACCGACGCCGGCGACGAAGCGACCGACGCCGACGACGAAGCGACCGACACCGATACCGCCGACGTTCCGGTCGACCAGGTCAAGGGGATCGGTCCCGCGTACGCTGAACGCCTCGAAGAGATCGGGATCGAGACGGTGGCGGACCTGGCGGCCGCCGACGCCGAGGCGGTCGCGGACCGGACCAGCGTCTCCGAGAAGCGCGTCGGGCGCTGGATCGACCGCGCGGCCGAGTTCGAGGCGTAGCGACCTGCGCGCACCCCGGCGATAGCGCCGGCCCGAACCGAACCCGCTTTTTCGCTGCCGCGACACGGCCACCCATGGAGACGGTCACGGACCGCGAGCGGTTCCGACGGCTCGCGGCCGACGCCCCGCCGGACGCCCGGATCCCCGTCGAGGGGCGGGTCGCGGTCGAGGACCCCTTCGACGCCTACCGCCGCGCCCGACGCGGCGGCCGGCCCGGGATATTCTACGAGACGACCGGCGGCCAATCCGGTTGGGGACACTTCGGCGTCGACCCCGCGGAGACGCTGACGGTCGGTCCCGAGGCGGTCGTCCGCGACCCCGACCACCCGGGCCACGGCGACTACGCCGCCCCGTCGCCGACGCTGTCGGCGCTCTCGGGGCTGCTCGACGCCGGGAGGCTCGTCCGCGGCGACTGCGACGTGCCGTACCCGTGCGGCGCCTTCGGCTGGCTCTCGTACGACGTCGCCCGCGAGTTGGAGTCGTTCCCCGAGGACGGCGCGGTCGACGACCGCGGCCTGCCCCGGCTTCAGGCGGCGGTGTACCCGACTCTCGCGTCGTGGGAGGAACCACGGCCCGACGGCGAGACCACCCTCCGGATCACGTCGTGTCCCCAGCTCGCGGACCATCCGGACGCCGACGCGGCCTACGACGCCGGCGTCGCCGCCGGCGGCGACCTGATCGACCGGATACGCGACGGCGACCCAGAGGTCGGCCCCGCGCCCGCCACCGGCGACGACGGTGCCCCGGCCCCCGACGGCGACGAGTCCGGGCCGCCCGACTGCGACGACGCCGCGCCGGCATCGGCGTCGGCGACCTTCGAGAGCGACTGCGGTCGCGCGGCGTACGCCGACCGCGTCCGCCGCGTGAGGGAGTCGATCCGCGCGGGCGACACCTTCCAGGCGAACGTGAGCCAGCGCCTGGCGGCGCCGGCGGCGGTCCACCCCGTCACCGCCTACGCGGCGCTGCGGGCGCGCAACCCCGCGCCGTACTCCGGGCTGGTCGAGTTCCCCGGCGTCGACCTCGTGAGCGCCAGCCCCGAACTCCTCCTCCGCCGTGAGCCGGCCGACGACGACCCTGTCGGAGACAGCGGTGACGACGAGGGTGCCGGGGGCGCTCGACTCGAAACGGAGCCCATCGCCGGCACCCGACCCCGCGGCGACAACCCGGAGACAGACGACGCGCTGGAGGGCGAACTCACGGGCGACGAGAAGGAGCGCGCGGAACACGCGATGCTGGTCGACCTGGAGCGAAACGACCTCGGGAAGGTCAGCGCGTACGGCAGCGTCTCGGTGCCGGAGTACCGCCGGGTCGACCGCTACTCGGAGGTGATGCACCTCGTCTCGCTCGTCGAGGGGACCGAGCGCGCCGACCGCTCGCTGGCGGACACCCTCGCGGCGGTCTTCCCCGGCGGCACCATCACCGGCGCGCCGAAGCCGAAGACGATGGCGATCATCGACGCCCTGGAAGGCACCCGCCGCGGGCCGTACACGGGGGCGATGTTCGCCGCCGGCTTCGACGGCCACCTCGTCGCCAACATCGTCATCCGGACGCTCGTACGTACGGGCGACCGCTACCATCTCCGGGTGGGCGCCGGCATCGTCCACGATTCCGACCCCGAGGCCGAATACGAGGAGACGCTGGCGAAGGCCCGCGCGCTCGTCAGATCCGTGGACGACGCGCTCGACGCGGACATGGCGGTCGAGGGCGATGGCGCGGACGCGACAGGAAGGGACGCGGAGGTGGACGAGTGACCCGCGTCCTCGTCGTCGACAACTACGACTCGTTCGCGTACAACCTCGTCCAGTACGTCGGCGAGCTGGCCGACGAGGTGCTCGTCCGGCGCAACGACCGCGTCGGCGTCGGCGACATTCGCGCCCTCGACCCGGACGGGATCGTCGTCTCCCCAGGCCCCGGAACCCCCGAGGAGGCCGGCGTTTCGATCCCGGTGTTCCGTGAGCTCGCGTACCCGACGCTGGGCGTCTGTCTGGGTCACCAGGCGCTGTGTGCCGCCAACAGCGCCGCGGTCACGCTCGCGCCGGAGGTCGTCCACGGGAAGCCCTCGGACGTGCGCCACGACGGCCGCGGCGTGTTCGGCGACCTCCCCGACCGCGTCGAGGTCGGCAGGTACCACTCGCTGTGCGTCGAACACGACGCGATCCCGCCGGCGCTGGTCGAGACCGCCTGGACGGACGACGAGCGCGAGGTGGTGATGGGCGTGCGCCACGCGGACCGGCCCCACGTCGGCGTGCAGTTCCATCCCGAGAGCATCCTCACGCCCGACGGGAAGGCGATGATCCGCAACTTCCTCGGGATCTGCGACCGAGGTGGGATCGAATGAGCGACGACGCCGACGCGACAGCCGGCGATGACGGCGACGGCGACGATGGCGACGACCTCGTCTACCACGTCGACGGCGACCTCGTGCCCGCGACCGAGGCGTCGGTGTCGGTGACCGACCGCGGCTTCCAGTACGGCGACGCGGCCTTCGAGACGGTCCGGGCGTACGGCGGGACGCTCTGGCGGTGGGACGCCCACGTCGAGCGCCTGTTCGGCAGTCTCGACGCGCTCGGGATGCCGGCGGACGAGATGGGGCTATCGGCGCTCGACCTACAAGCACGAGTGCGCGGCACCCTCCGCGCGAACGACCTCGCGGACGCGTACGTCCGGTTGTCGGTGACGCGCGGGGAGACCGCGGGGTTCGCGCCGCCCGCGGCCGGCGAGACGGATCCCACGGTCGTCGTCCTGGTGAAGCCGCTTCCGCGGGGCGGCAGCCCGGACGCCGGCGGCGAGTCCGTCTGGGACGGCCCGGCGACGCTCCAGACGGTGAAGACCAGACGGGTGTCCGACCGGGCGATCCCGAGCGACGCGAAGACGCACAACTACCTCAACAACGTCCTCGCCCGCGTCGAGACGCGCGTCACCGGCGCCGACGAGGCGGTCATGCTCGACGACGACGGTCGCGTCGCCGAGTGTGCGACGGCGAACCTCTTTTTCGTCGACGACGACGCGATCCGCACCCCCTCGCTGGACGGGCCGGTACTCCCAGGCGTCACCCGCGCGGAGGTGCTCGACATCGCCCGCGAGGAAGGGTTCCCGATCGAGGAGGGCGCGTACACCCCCGACGACGTGCGCGGCGCCGACGAGGCGTTCATCGCCTCCTCGATCCGCGAGATCCGCCCGGTCGGGACGTACGACGGCGTCGAGATCGGAGGTGGACCGGTGACGACGCTGCTGTCGAGACTGTACGACGAACGCGTGGAGGCGGAATGCTACGCCGACGGACCGGACGACGACCCCGGTGTTGACGGAGCCGAGAACGACGGCCACGGCGGCGGCGACATCGACGGCGACGGCGACGCGGACCACGCGCCGGAATAGGGAGGCATACAAGCCCGCCCGTCCTCCCGGCGGGCATGGACGAGGACGCGCGCGTCGCCGACGCCGACGACGTGCCCGAGGGCGAGACGCTGTTGTTCACCGTCCGCGACGGCGACGGGGAACTCGCGGAGGCGTTCTGTACCCGCCTGTCGGACGGGACGGTCGTCGCGTACCGCAACTACTGCCAGCACTGGACGGACGTGCGCCTCGACAAGGGCGACGGCGCCCGCGTCACGAACGGCGAGGTGTGGTGTCAGAAACACGGCGCCACGTTCCAGCTCGACACCGGCGTCTGCGACTTCGGCCCCTGCGAGGGCTCGGTGATGGAGTCGGTGGACGTGACCGTCGCCGACGGCGGCGTGTACCTCAATGACGAGGAGTACGCCCTCGAGCACCTCGGGCCCAGCGGCGTCGACGAGGGCGACGGCGGCGACAGCCGGATCGACTTCACCGGGAACTGATCCGTCGGCCGGAGCGGGCGAACGACCTCCTCAGCCGTCCGACGACGAGAGCGCGTCGCCCGTCGCGCCCAGATCCGGACCGATCGCGTCGCGGACCGCCTCGACGGCCGCCGTCACGTCGGCGTCGGGATCGAGCGTGAGCAACAGTCCCTCGCTGTCGGTGTACACGCGAACGACCGTGAGGTGATCCATCCCGGTCGCGACGTACTCGACGCCGCCGGCGACGGGGAACAGTTCGTCGACGAACAGCCCGATCTCCGAGAAGTCGATCCCCGCGTAGCGGTGGATCCGGTCGAAGTGCCCCGCCATCTCCTCGTCGTCGGCGTAGAACGACCGCGTGAACTCGTCGCAGTAGGCGATCTCGTACGCGTCCGGCGTGAACGCCGCGGCGACGTGGAGGTCGGAGCCGTCGCCGAGCGCGTTCCGAATCGCAGCCGTCGCGGCGTCGACGTCGAGCGAGACGACCTCGTCACCCCATGTCATGGCACCGGGTTGCGGCAGGTGTGTGAAAACAACGTCGGTTGGTCGGAAATCGTGTCAGTCAGGTTTCCGTCGGTGCGATCGACCGATGGCCCACCGTGTCACGTGCCCCTGGAGGAGGAAGTGTCGGACCGCGAAAACATAGCGGGAGGTAGATTTGAACCACGCCCGGACGTGCTCACTAGCGCTGCGCACGTCCGGTCTACTTCAAATCTACTCCGAGACGAAGTCCGCCACACGGCTCACGATTCACTCCGTTCATCGTTCGCGGTGTGCAACGAAAACATAGCGGGAGGTAGATTTGAACTACCGATCTCCGGGTTATGAGCCCGGCGGAATCTCCTGGCTATCCCATCCCGCTACCGGATACAATTCGACCTGCACTTGTAAGGGTTGTGTTTCACATCCCGCCGCCGTGTGGGAGTTTCCACCACGATCCGTCGCCGCGTCCCGACGCGACGGCGCCGTCGGTCACTCCAGCACGCGCCAAGTGAACACGCTCTCGGCGACGTAGTTGACGACCATCCCGACGCCGATGCCGCCGGCCCGGGAGACCACGAACCAGAGGTCGATCCCGGCGACCGACAGCGGGAGCGCGACCACGCGGAACAGCGCCGTGAACACGAGCAGTTGGACCGCGATGCCGCCGGCTCGGACGACGTTCGACTTCGCCAGTCGCCGGAGCGTCGGGGCGAGCCCGCCGAGTCCCTCGTCGGCGAACGTCACGCGGTCGTTGAGCAGGAACATCACGACCACCGCGACCTCGATCCCGATGAACGCGGCGAGTTCGGGGAAGACGCCGAGTTCGCGCAGCGCCGTCGAGGTGGCGATGTCGAACGCGAAGCCGACGACGCCGACGGAGACGAACTGTCCGATCCGGGTCCCCGAGGCCAGCGCCGCGAGCGCGCCCTCCTCGTTCATCGCGACTCGGTCCCCTCGCCGGCGGTGTCGTCGCCGGCGGAGCCGCCGGTGCCCTCGCCCTCGCGGTCGTCGGGTCGCCCCGGCGCGGCGCCCCCGTCGCTCACGGCGCCGCGGTCGTCGGGTCGGTCGATCAGCGCGACGCCCTCCTCGCGGTCGATCAGGCTGTGGAGCCGGTCGTTCCGGATGAGACGCGCGCGGTGGCGTGCCACCAACAGCCCGCGACCCATGTCCAGCGTGTCGCCCACGGGCGAGACGGTCGAGC
The DNA here is from genome assembly GCF_019880245.1 of Halobaculum roseum. Classification (NCBI taxonomy): domain Archaea; kingdom Methanobacteriati; phylum Methanobacteriota; class Halobacteria; order Halobacteriales; family Haloferacaceae; genus Halobaculum; species Halobaculum roseum. Next base: position 2,016,219 of record NZ_CP082286.1, on the reverse strand, counting down.
CCGGTTGGTCCTCCCACGTGACCGGCACCTCCACGATCCGGTAGTCCAGTGCCGCCGCGACGGCGACGAGCTCGATGTCCCACGCGAACCCCGGCTCGTAGAGGTGGTCGCGGGCGCGCTCCCACGCCGTCGCCGTGATCGCCTTCGCGCCGCACTGGTAGTCGTAGAGTTCCGCATCGAGCAGGCGGCGGGCGATCCACGCGAACCCGTCGCCGAGGAACCGCCGCGCGAACGTCTGGTGGGAGCGCACGTCGGCGTCCGGGTGGCGCCGCGACCCCGCCGCGAGGTCCGCGTCGCCGCCGCGGACTGGGGCGATCACGTCCGCCAGCGACGGCGCCGGCGTCGCGCCGTCGGCGTCGGCGAAGGCGTACACGTCCGTCGAGAGCGCCTCGAAGCCGGCGGTGACGGCCGCCCCCTTCCCGCGACGGCGACGGACGACGCGGCAGTCCACGTCGTCCGGGAGGTCGAAGGGCACCGCCGCATCGGTGGCGGCGTCGGCGGCGCCATCGGAGTCGACGCTCGCACCCCCGGCACCGTCGGGAAGGTCGAGTTCGACGCGGAGCTCGTCGGGGTCGATCGTCTCGCGGATCGCGCGGAGGTATGTCCGGAGCCGACCGGGGTCCGGGTGGTAGGCGGGGACGACGACGCCGACGGTCGGCTGCATACCGGTGGCTTCCCCGTCGCGGGATAAAAACGGTGTGAAACCGACGCATCGTCCCGGCACACGCGCGACGGCACCGCGACGGAGGGAAAGGAACTTACCCCGCCGGCGACCCGTGGGAACCGATGGAGTACGGTCTCGTCGTCCGCTGGCTCGTGGTCCTCCTCGCGCTCGGCGCCGTCGGCCTCCCGCTCGTGGCCCGACTGTTCCCGCGGTCGGCGACGCGGGGCGCGGGGTTCGCCCTCCCCGTCTCGGCGCTGACGCTCGGGCTCGTCGCCTTCTGGGTCGGCCGCGTCGCCTTCGGACCGATCGCGCTCGGCGTCGGGCTGGTGGTTCTGCTCGCGCTCGCGGGGGTCTCGCTGCTCGACCGCGGGGCACTCCGCGAGGGGAGCGTCGCGTTCGACGACGACGCGGTCGACCGGCTGCCCGACCGAACCGTCGTCGCCGAGACGGCCGCGGTGTTCGCCGTCGCGTTCCTGTTCGTGGTGCTGATCCGCGCGTTCGACCCCGCCGTCGACCCGATCGCCGGCGAGAAGTTCCTGGATTACGGCATCCTCAAGTCGCTGCTGCGGGCGGGCGCGCTCCCGCCGGAGGACATGTGGTTCGCCGGCGAGCCCGTCCGGTACTACTACGGCGGCCACCTCCTCGCGGCGCTGTTCACGACGCTGATGGCGACGCCGGCGCGGTTCGGCTACAACCTCGCGCTCGCGGGCTTCTTCGGGATGCTCGTCGCCGCCGTCTACGACCTCGCGGGGTCGGTCGCCGCGAGCCGCGGCCGGTCGCGCCGGACCGCGGGCCTGCTCGGGGCGTTCCTCGTCGGCGTCGCGGGGAACCTCCACACGGCGGGGTGGGTGGCCCTCCGGGCGCTCCCCCCCGGCCTTCGAGAGTCCGTCGCCGGCCTCGTCGGGTTCGACGCCGGGGAGGTCATCGCCCGCGACTTCTCCTACTGGACCGCCAGCCGGGTCATCCCCGGCACGATCAACGAGTTCCCGCTGTTCGCGTGGCTCAACGGCGACCTCCACGCCCACATGACGATGACCCCGTTCCTGCTGCTGGGGGCGGCGCTCGCGTTCGCGCTGTATCGCACGCCCGAATCGGAAGCCCGCCGCCGGCGACTCCTGCTGTTCGGCGCCGTCCCGCTCGTGGGCGGCTTTCAGGTCGTACTCGATACCTGGAGCTTCCCGAGCGTGTTCGGGCTCGCGTGGCTGGCGGTCGCGACCGCGCCGGCGGCGCCGCGGACGCTGTTGCCCGCGTCGCTTCGGCGTCCCCTCGACGCGCGCCTCGGCGAGGACGCCGGGGCTCGACTGCCGGCGGAACTCGGCCGCCCCGTCGTCGCCGCCGCGGTCGTCGCCGCCGCGGGGGCGCTCGCGGTCGCGGTCGCGGCCCCGTTCCTGCTCGTGGCCGTCGCCGGCGGCGGCAGCGAGCGCGAACTCGCGGTGCTCCCCGTCGAGATGCGCTCGTCGCTGGGCGAACTGCTCGTGGTCCACGGCGCCTTCCTGGCGACGTTTCTCGCGGGGCTGCTCGGGGCGGTCGGCCGGGAGCGTCCGCTCACGGTCATCGCCGGGGGCGTCGCGCTGGCGCTCGCCGGCGTGGCCGTCGGGCTGCCCGCGCTCGGCCTCTTCGGCGTCCTGCTGATCGCGGGGTGGGTCGCCCTGCGGACCGACCGCGCGGGCTTCGAGACCGTGCTGATCGTCGGGGGGGCGGGGCTGGCGCTGATCGTGGAACTCGTCTTCCTGAAGGAGCAGGCCGGCCCCGGCCGGATGAACACCGTGTTCAAGACGTACGCGCAGGTGTGGCCGCTGTGGGCCGCCGCCGCGGGCGTCGTCCTCGCGGGGTTCCTGAAGGCCGTGCCGCGCCCGGACGCCTCGGCGCTGTGGCCGAGTTCGGGCACGCGCGACGTGGCGGCGGCGGTGTTCGTCGCCGCGCTGCTCGTGTCGACGGGGATGTACGCCGCCTTCGCCGTCCCGGCGCACGTGAACGAGGGGTATCCCGACGAGCCGACGCTCGACGGCACCCACTTCGTCGGCGCGTTCCACCCCAGCGAGGAGCGCCCCGTCGACTGGCTGGACGCCCGCGAGGGCCAGCCCGCGATCCTCTCGGCGCCCGCGACCGGCGTGTACCCCGGCGCGAACAGCCGCTACGGCCACTCGCCGGGGATGTACACCTGGAACGCGAACCCCGCCGCGAGCCTCACCGGCCTGCCGACCGTCGCCGGCTGGCACCACGAGGTCGGCTATCGCGGCCCCGAGGCGTACTTCTCCCGGGTGCGGCAGGTCGACGACGCGTACACCTCGCGGGCGGCCGCCGTCGAGGCGTTCCGCGAGTACGACGTGCGCTACGTGTGGGTCGGCCCCGCCGAGCGCGAGCGCTACGACGGCCGCGGGATGATCGACTTCGCGTCCATCGACGGCGTCGAGACCGTCGAGGAGGCGTCGACGGGGTCGGTGATGGTGTTCCGGGTGACGGAGTCGGAGCTCCCGCCGGCGTCGTCGCTGCGGGACGAAGAGAACTGACGGCGAGAAAACCGGGGGCGAAGTCGTCGGGCGCTCAGACGTTGAGGTCGCCGCCGGACTTCACGACATCCAGGGCCTCGGCGTCGATCGTGTCGACCTCCAGCCAGTGCGGGACGTACGTCCGCCGCTCGAAGTCCTCGCGCTCGTCGTCGGTGCCGATGGTGCACCACAGCTGCGGCTCGTCGGGACCGTGGTAGTCGCCCTGCCGCTGAATGGAGAAGACGCGCATCTCCTCGCCGTCGTAGTCGATGATCCCGTCCTTGCGCAGCCCGGGGTCGCCGTGGACGATGAGCTTCTTCATGCGCCCGGCTTGGCGGGTTCGTACACTAAGGGTTTCGATGCCTCGCGTCTCCGGACGGCGCGGCGATCCGACGACGCGGCGCCCCCGACGGCGGGCGACGCCGACGCCGCGGCGGAGATCACCCGCCGAGGTACAGCCGCGACACCTCGGGGTTGTCGAGCAGCGCGTCCGCCTCGTCGGCGTACGCGACGGCGCCCTGGTCGAGGACGTACCCCGAGTCGGAGATGGACAGCCCCTTGCGGGCGTTCTGCTCGACCATCAGGATCGCCGTCCCGAGGTCGTTGACCGCCAGCACGTCGTCGAACACCTCGTCGGCCGTGTTGGGCGCCAGCCCGGCCGACGGCTCGTCGATGAGCAGGACGTCCGGCTCCATCACGAGCGCGCGGGCGAACGCGAGCACCTGCCGCTGGCCGCCCGAGAGCGTCCGGGCCTTCGCCTCGCGCTTCTCGGTGAGGATCGGGAACCGGTCGTACAGCTCGTCGATCACCGGCCCGAGGTCGTCGTCGCGGGCGACCCCGCCCATGCGGAGGTTCTCCTCGATCGTGAGGCTCCCGAACACGTTCTCGGTCTGGGGGACGTAGCCGATCCCCTCGCGGACGACCTCCTCGGGGGCCAGCCCGCCGATGTCGTCGCCGCGGTAGCGGATCCGTCCCGACCACGGCGTCAACAGCCCGAACACCGTCTTCAGCACCGTCGACTTCCCGGCGCCGTTCGGGCCGATGAGACACGCGATCTCGCCGTCGGACAGCGACATCGAGAGGTCGTCGAGCACCTGCACGTCGCCGTAGCCGCTGTCGACGTGCTCCACCGAGAGGACGGGCTCGTCGGCGGCAGTCTCTTCGCGGACGCCGTCCCCGGCGGCGGTGTCGTTGGCGGCCGCGGCGTTGGCGGCGGCGTCTCCGGCGTCCCCGGAGTCTCCGGCGTCGGCCGCCGACGGGGGCGTGCGGTCGCTCATTCGCCCGGCCCTCCGAGGTAGGCGTCGACGACGCGCTGGTCGGTTCTGACTTCCTCGGGCGTCCCCTCCACGAGGACGCTGCCCTGGTCCAGGACGACGATCGGGTCGGCGAGGTTCATGATGAACTCCATGTCGTGTTCGATGATACACAGCGTGACGCCCTCCTCGTTGAGGCGGGCGATGTGCTCGCGGAGCGCGTTCGCGAGCGTCGGGTTGACCCCCGCGACCGGCTCGTCCAGCAGGAGAACCTCGGGCTCGGCGAGCATCGCCCGCGCGAGCTCGACCAGCTTCAGCTGGCCGCCCGAGAGGTCGGTCGCCGGCTGCGTGGCGAGGTGGTCGATCTCGAACCGCTCCAGCATCCGCTGGGCGTCCTCGATGTTGCGCGTCTCCGCGGCCTCGACCTCGTCGGGGCTGGTGAACAGCTTCACGAACGACTCGCCGGGCTGGCGCTGGGGGCCGACGAGCATCGCCTCGCGGACGGTCATCCCCTCCAGCTTGCGGGGCGTCTGGAACGTCCGGATGAGTCCCTCGTCGGCGACCTCGTGGGGCTCGGCGCTCGTCACGTCGGTCCCGTTGACCGTGACGGTGCCCGCGTCGGGCTCGTAGAAGCCCGAGACGAGGTTGAAGATCGTCGACTTCCCGGCGCCGTTCGGGCCGATGAGCCCCGTGATGCTCCCCCGCTCGACGGCGAAGGAGGCGTCGTCGACGGCGACGAGGCCGCCGAACGCCTTCCGGAGGCCGTCGACGCGCAACACGGCGTCCTCCTTGTCGAGGTTCGGGCCGTCGTACAGCCCGGCCGATCGCTCCTCCTCGACTCGCTCACTCATCGGTGTCACCCCCGTTTCTGACCGCGGGCTCGTCCGGTTCCCCCTCGGGACCGGAGTCGGCATCGTGTGCGCCAGCGGCGGCGTCCCCCTCGATCGTCTCGCGGGGGTTCGTCTCGCCGGGCCCCGCCGAGGCGGCGACCGACGACGGCCAGATGAGTTCCCGCTGCGGCGGAAGCACCCCCTGCGGGCGGAACCGCATCACGAGGATGATGAGCACGCCGACCGCGAGCAGCCGCGTCGACGCGAAGTTGTTCACGACCGTCGCGTACGTGCTCGTCACGAGCGGCAGGTCGACCGGGAACGACGCCGGCAGCACCTCCCCGAGGAAGCGGGTCCCCTCGCGGATGGCGATGACGACGAAGCCGCCGAAGATCGCCCCGCGGTTCGAGCCGCTGCCGCCGAGGATCACCGCGATCCACACGTAGAACGTGTTGATCGGCGCCAGGTCGCCCGGGCTGACGAAGAGGTTCAGGTGCGCGTAGAACACGCCCGCCAGCGCCATGATCACGCTCCCGAGCACGAACGACTGCATCTTGAACGCGTAGGTGTCCTTCCCCAGCGCCTCCGCGAGGTCCTCGTCCGAGCGGATCGTCGCGAGCACGCGCCCCCACGGCGAGCGGTGGACGCGGCGCAACACCGCGTACACCGCGGCGACCATCGCGAGCACGAGCGCGACGTTCAACAGCGCCTGCCAGAACGGCGCCCCGAGCGTGAACCCGAGGAGCCGCGTCGTGAACACCCCCGGGAGCCCGACCGCCAGTTCGTGAACGCGAACCCCGGGTAACGTCTGCGGAAGCGTTCCCAGCACCGGCCAGCCGTCGAAGAACCCGGGAAGCCCCCGCAGCCCGGCGCTGCCGTTCGTCACGCCCCGCTGGTTGAGGAACAGCAGCCGGACGACCTCGGCGAGCCCGAGCGAGGCGATCGCGAGGTAGTCCGCGCGAAGCCGCAGCGTCGGAACCCCGATGGCGACGGCGACGGCCGCCGCGAGTGCCACCGCGAGCAGCAGGCCGAGAACGGTGAGCGGGAGGAGGCCGTAGAGGCGCGCTCCGGAGACCCACACCAGCTCCACCCCGGCGAGGCTGAATCGCCATCCGTCGGCCCCGACCGGCGAGTTGCCGGCGGTGAGCAGCGCCGTGCCGTACGCGCCGATGCCGAAGAACGCCGCCACCGAGAAGTTGATCAGTCCGGTGTAGCCCCACTGCACGTTCAGCCCGAACGACAACAGGACGTACATCCCGACCAGGCCGACGAGGTACAGGAAGTACGTCGGCGCGAGCCCGCCGGTGACGAGGCCGAACAGCAGCAGCGCCGCCAGGACGACGACGAAGCCGGTGACGCCCCGTTCCGCGCGGGTGAGCCCCGCGAACCATCCGCGGGCGGCGTCAGCGACGCTCACGCCGCGTCCTCCCCGGCGATGCCGGACGGTCGCACCAGCAGCACGGCGACCATGATCAGGAACGCGATGGCGTTCGCGTACTCGATGCCGATGGGGATGCCGAAGCTCTCGGGAACGAACGGGATCTCCTGTCCGAGTCGCGGGAGGATCGGCGTCAGTTGGTTGATCATCCCGATGAGGAAGCCGCCGGCCATCGCGCCGTACACGGAGCCGATCCCGCCGAGGATGACGGCCGCGAACACGACCAGGAGGATGTTGAACCCCATCCGGGGCGAGATGTTGCTGTACAGGCCGAGGAAGACGCCGCCGGCGCCCGCGAGCCCGGCACCGATGACCCACGTCCAGATCTCGATCCGGTCGGTCCGGATGCCCGAGACCCGCGCGAGCGAGGGGTTGTCCGCCGTCGCCCGCATCTTCCGACCGAGATCAGTGTACTGGAGCAGGGCGTGGAGGCCGGCCACCAGCACGACGGCGCTGGCGACGATCGCCACGTCGTGTAACGTCATGCGGATCCCGAACGGGATCAGCGCCTCGATCGGTCGCAACAGCGGGATCTGGAACTCGAGGAACCCGGTTCCGAAGCCGAGTTGGACGATCGCGCGATACACGAACGCGACCCCGATGGACGTGATGAGCAGGCCGATCGAGCCGACGTCGAGCGGCTCGTAGACGACCTTGTGGGTGACCACCGCGACGACGGCGGCGACCGCGACGCCGACGACCAGCGCGAGGAAGAAGCCCAGCGGCAGCCCGAGCACCTCCGCCCCGAGCGAGCCCACGAAGCCGAACGTCACCAGCGCGGTGTAGGCGCCGACGGTCATCGTGTCGCCGTGGGCGAAGTTGGCGAAGTTCGCGATCGAGTACACCAGCGAGAGCCCGATGCTGGACAACACGACGATGCTGCTGAACACGAGCCCGTTCGCCAAATATTCGAGAACCGACATCGAGGGTTAGCCCTCGATCGTACCGGAGGAGACGTACTCGTGGTCCTCCACGGTGAGGATCTGCAGGAAGCCGACCGGGTCGCCGTTTTCGTCGAAATCGATCGGGCCGGAGACGCCCTGGTAGTCGATGTCGTCGGGCGAGCCGTCCTCGCCGAGCACCTCCATCGCCTCCGCGAACGTGAACACCTCCTCGCCCTCCGGCCGGGTCACGTCGCGGACGGTCTCCTGGAGGGCCGCCCCGGTGAACTCGTCGGCGGTCGCGATCGACAGCGCCGCCGTGACCACGCAGTCGTAGGCGAACGCCGACCACGAGGTCGGCGTCTCGCCGTACTCGGACTCGAACTCCGAGGCGAACGCCTGGTAGTTGTCCTGGTCGACCGCCGCGGAGGGGACGACGATCTTCATGCCGTCGAGGCTCCCCTCGGGCGTGTTGCCGAGCACGTCCGACCCCTGGACGGAGTCGGCGCCGTAGAACTGCGCCTCGTAGCCGTTGGAGTACGCCTCCTGGGCCATCGAGGTGAACTCCGGCTGGTAGGTGATGAACAGCCACGCGTCCGCGCCGGAGTTGGCCATCCCCGACACCGTCGAGGAGTACGACGACTGCCCCTGGTCGTGGGGTTCGTCGTAGGCGATCTCGCCGTCCCACTCCTCGCGGAACGTCTCGGCGAGCCCCTGCCCGTAGTCGTTGTTCACCCACGCGAGCGCGACGGAGTCGTAGCCGTCCTCGCCGATGATGTTCGCCAGCGCCGTCGACTGGGTGCTCCCCGTCGGCGACATCCGGAGCAGTCCCGGGAAGTCCGTCAGGTCCGGGCTGGTGGAGTTCTGGCTCAACTGCACCACGTCGGTCCCCTGGATCACCGACTCGTAGATCGCCAGCGACACGCCCGAGCCGACCGCGCCGATGACGAACGGGACGCCGTCCTGGTTGACGAGCTTCTGGGCCGCCGAGACGCCGGCCTGCGACTGGCTCTCGGAGTCCTCGACGATGATCTCCAGGTCGCGTCCGCCGATGCCGACCTCGTTCACGTCGGCGAGCGCGAGGTCCTTCCCGCGCTGGTTGCGCTGGCCGAACGCCGACAGCGACCCGGTGAGCGAGTCGACCATGCCGATGGTGTACGGCCCGGTGTCCCCGCCGTCGTCTCCGTCCCCGCCGTCGTCGGCGGTGGTCTCCTCGTCGTCGCCGTCGCCGCCACCGGCGCCGTTCGGTTCCTCGGTCGCGGTGTCGGTCGCCGGGTCGTCGGTCGTGCTACAGCCGGCAAGCCCCGCGAGTCCCGCGAGTCCCGCGGCCCCGGACGCCTTCAGTACGTCCCGCCGGTTCGGTTCGGTGTCATCTGCTACCATGGCTAGCGGTATCTTTTCTCTACAGCCTTATCCGTATATCCCTTCCCGGCCACCCGAACGGGCGGGTTCGACCCGTCCGGACCGTCCCCGACGAGCGCTCCGCGGGGCTTATTCGCCCGGCCGCCGGACCCCCGCGTATGCCGACCATCGCCGAGAAGCGCGTGTTCACGAAGCGCGACGACGTGGTGCGGGCGCTCGCGGCCTCCTCGATGGGCGTCGTGGGCGTCTCGCTGTCGGGCGACATCGTGGGCGAGTTCGGGTTCGAACACCGCTGTGACGCCCGGGACGTGGCCGCCCGCGGCGAGGCCGTCGCCGTCGCCACCGCTGAGGACGTGCTCGTCGGCGACTTCGAGCCGACGGGACATGGCCCCGCGGTCGCGGTGAGCGTCGCCGGGGACGGCGTGCTCGCGGCGGCGCCCGACGGCACTATCTCGCTGCTCGGCGCGGGGGAATCCGACGACGGCGACGGCAACGACGGCGCGTGGACCGCCGTCGGCGCCGTCGACGACCCCCGCCGGCTGGACGGCCGGCTCGTCGCCGCCGGCGACGGCGTCCACCGCCTGACCGACGGCGAACTGGAGTACGCCGGCCTCGACGACGCCAGGGACGTGAGCGACCGCGGGGTCCCGCTGGCGGTGACCGGCGAGTCGCTGTACACCCTCGGCAACGGCTGGATGCGCGATCTCGAACCGGACGGGGAGGGAGCCGACCGGAGCGTGCGGACCGGGGCCGGATTCCGCTGTGTCGCCGCGGATGCCGACGGGGAGCGAGCGGTCGCCGCAACGGGCGCGGCGCTGTACGAGCGCGCCGACGCGACCGCGACCGAGTGGGTCCGCCACGACGAGTCGGGCGTCGTCGACGCCGCGTTCGCGGGCCGGCACCTCGTCGCGGTCACCGACGGCGGCGAGGCTCGGGTGTACGCCGACGGGGGATGGCGCGGCCGGACCCTCGGCCTGCCGGACGTGCGGGCGGTCGCGATCCCCGGCGAGTAGTGACGACGACGGCTGAGTAGTGAAGACGAGCGCCGAGTAGTGGCGCCGCCGTCCCGTCCTCGATCGGGTCGTCGCGGGCTGTGATGCCGCCGCACGCGTCGCCCGAGTAGGAACGCGTTTGTATCCGGCGGCGGGAACGACGTGTATGATCGTACCCGGGTCCGCGTCGCAGGCGCTCGCGGCCGCCCTCGCCGAGCACACCGGCCGCCCGCTCGCCACGCCGGAGTACCGCTGGTTCCCGGACGGCGAGGAGTGCGCCGCCGTGCCCGAGTTCGCGGGCGAGGAGGCCGTCGTCGTCGCCGCGACCGACTCCAACGACGCGTTCGTCGAGCTGCTTCAGCTCCAGGACGCCGTCCGCGAGGCCGGCGCGGAGACCGTCACGACCGTCATCCCGTACATGGGCTACGCCCGCCAGGACCGGGCGTTCGAACACGGCGAGCCCGTCTCCGCGCGGGCGGTCGCCCGCGCCGTCTCGACCGGCACCGACCGCGTCGTCCTCGTGACGCCCCACGAGGCCGACGTTGCCGACTACTTCGACGTGCCCGTCGAGGTGCTTGAGGCGGCGCCGCTGCTCGCGGAGCCGCTGCCCGACGACCTCTCGGAGCCGCTGTTTCTCGGCCCCGACGCCTCCGCCGAGGGGCTCGCGGTCGCCGTGCGCGACGCCTTCGGCGGCGGCGAGACCGACTTCTTCGAGAAGGTTCGCGACTACGACACCGGCGAGGTGACCGTCAGCCCGAGCGACGCGGACGTGGCCGACCGCGACGTGGTCGTCGTCGACGACATCATCGCGACCGGGTCGACGATGAGCGAGGCGGTCGCCGCCCTGCGCGACCGCGACTGCGGCGACGTGTACACGGCGTGCGTCCACGGGATGCTCGCGAGCAACGCCCGCACGAAGCTCGCCGCCGCCGGCGTGACGCGGGTGATCGCGAGCGACACCCTCGAACGCGCCGAAAGCGACGTGTCGGTGGCGCCGCTCGTGGCCGACTCGCTGTAACCGCTCGACGGACGCGCTGTAACCGCCCGACTGACGCACTATTACCCCCGACAGACGCGCCGTCGCCGCCCGCTCACCGAGAGGCGAGGACGTGCCGCATCCGGGGAAGCGCCTGCCTGTAGCCGACGAGGTAGACGCCCCAGAACAGCGCGACCGCCCCGAGCACGGCGTCGACCGCCGCGACCTCGGGCGCCGTCGCCATCGTCGCCGCCGCCGCCCGCTCGAAGTGGATCCCGATCCCGGTGAGGACGACCGACGCGAGCAGTACGAAGAGGTACTCCGCCGCGACCCACGCGGCGTCGAACAGTCCTGACATACCACCAGGGCCGCCGTCGGCGAGTGAAACCCTTTCGGTCGGACCGAAAGCGCGAATCGACCGGCCCCGAAGTTCGGCCGCATATCAGGCAGAGACGGGAACCCCGATTACCCGACGCTCACCAGCGCGCGCTGCTCGGTTGTGCCGCCGTGTTCCTGCTCGCGGTCGCCGTCGAGGTCGGCGCCGCGGTCGCGGGGACGGCCCTCCCGCCGTGGGAGCACGCGCTGCTGGTCGACCTCGAACTGTTCGCCGTCGGCGGCGCGTTCCGCTCGGTGTTCGTGTTCGGCGTCGCGCTGCCGCTGACGGAGTAGCGGAGTCCTGTCCGGACGCTGATACGGATCCCGACGGCCGGTTCACCGCGACCCTCGCACCGGCCGACAGCGCTCGCCAACCGGAACCGAAGTCGGGCCCGTCCGGCGATCGGGTACATGCAGTATATTTCGCCTATCGTGATCGATATTCAACCAGTATACTTATTATAGTTGATGAAAGGTTTGACACGAAGATGAGCAATGCAACTCCCGGCGCCGACGAGCAGTTCTGCAGCAGTTGCGGCGAAGTGATCAAGAAGGAAGCGGAGATCTGCACCGAATGTGGCGTGCGCCAGTCGGGCGGGTCCTCCTCGGGCTCGAAGGACAAGACGAGCGCCGCCCTCCTCGCCATTTTCCTCGGCGGGCTCGGCGCACACCACTTCTACCTCGGCAACACCGGTCGCGGGATCATCTACCTCGTCTTCTCGTGGACGTTCATCCCGCTCCTCGTCGGGCTCATCGAGGGGATCATCTACCTCACGAAGTCCGAGGACGAGTTCCAGCAGCAGTACGCCTGACGTAGCGATACCCGCCATTTTTCGATGCACGCCATCCATCCAAGCCCCGGGACCGCCGATCGCGGATCACAGCCATGACCAAACGGAAGGCGGCCGACGAGGTGTTCTGTCGCTCCTGCGGGGAGGCGATCAAGCAGGCGTCGGAGCTGTGCCCCAACTGCGGGGTCCGAAACGACAACTACAGCCCCGCCAGTAGCGGCGGCGGTAGGAGTAGCGTCCACGACCCCGCGCAGTACGAAACCTCGGTGTCCGACACCTGGTGGTACGGCGTCGCCGCGGGAACCGGCGTCTGGGTGCTGCTCGTGCTCGCGTCGGCCCTGGGGGGCGATCTGGGTGCCGGCGGCGGAATACTCGTCCTGATCGGGTGGGCCGGGCTGCCGCTGTCGGTGTACTTCGATACCCAATACGTCCGCGCGAACTCCGAGTGGGACCCGAACGTCGCGGTCTGGGTGATCCTCTCGGCGATCTGGTTCCTCAACATCGCCGCCGGCGCGGCCTACCTCTATCGGCGCCATCAGGTGCTCGGGGAGCCCTGACCGCGGTCGGAGCGAAACCGCCAATCGCCGCGGCCCCGAACTCGACACCGTGACCGACACCGAGGAACCGATCCGGCACCCGGATTCCGACGATCGGCTCGTGATCGAGCCAGGCTGCTCGCGGTGTCCGGCACTGGTCGAGTCGCGAACCCGCATCTCGTGGGGCACCGGTCCCCGGGACGCGAGCGTGCTCGTCGTCGGCGAGGCACCCGGCGCCGGCGACCCCGACGCCGAGACCTGGAAGGGCGGCAACCACACCGGTTGCGCGTACACGTCCCGTCACTCCGGCCGTCGCGTGCGCCGACTCATGCGCGAACTCGGCTACGGCGACGACTGCTTCTTCACGAACGCGGCGAAGTGTCACCCCGAGGGAAACCGCGATCCGACCGACGCGGAGCTGTCGAACTGCCGCGGCCACCTCGAAACCGAGTTGGGGATCGTCGACCCGGCGGTCGTCGTCACGACGGGGAAACACGCGACGGCGACGCTACTCGCGTTCGAGGAAATCGAGCAGGACGGCTTCCTCGACTCGGTGTGCGAGCCGATCGAGTGCCCGACGCTCGGCGTGACATGTCTGCCGATCCTCCATCCGAGTTACCGGGAGGTGTGGCTCTCGCGCTTGGGGCTGAGCGCCGAGGAGTACCGGGAGCGGATCGCGGTGCACCTGCCGTAGCGGGCGGGTCGGGGAAGTCAACGAAGGCGGCCCCCTCGATCACGAACGAACGGGTATAGCAACAGATAACTAGGACTTCAGAGCACTTCGCTCATGCCCGCCGCCGACCCCTACATCGTCAACCGGATCAACGGGAACACCGAGGGATTCTTCGACGTCTCCGACCGCTACGACCCCGACGAGATCGAGGAGCTGTTCGCCGTCTCCGAGGTCGAGTTCGTGGTCGGCGGGGCCGGCGCGGGGATCCCGTACGAAGCACACGACGGGATGCGGACGTCGTTCAAGACCGACGTGGTGACGCACCGATACTCGCAGAACGGCATATGCGTTATCTCGGGGTCACGCATCGACATCGTCTCCGAGGAGGGGTACTCGTGGTCGGTTCCGTTCGGTTCGATCGACGCCGTCGGGCACAACGGCGTCTGGAACACCACGACGTACGGGATCATTCGGACGAAGACCGAGGACCGGTTCCGGTACAGTCTGTCCCTGGTCGTCGGCGGGACGGTGGTCGAGATCAACTCGACCGAGTTCGAGTTGGAACCCCACAGGCCCGACATCGAGGCCGTGGCCGAGTCCATCGCCGAGTTCATCTCGACGTAGGGGGACGAACGGCCCCTATCTTGAAGCGTGATGCCGACGCACCGATCGTCCATGAGCGACGACTGCATCTTCTGTTCGATCGTCGCGGGCGACATTCCCGCCCGCGTGGTCGCCGAGACCGACGACGCGCTCGCGTTCCTCGACGCGAACCCGATGGCCCGCGGTCACACCCTCGTGATCCCCAAGGCGCACCACCAGCGAGTCGCCGACCTCTCTCGTGAGGAGTCGCGCGCCGTCTTCGACCTCGTACACGACCTCGCGCCCCGGATCGAGGACGCGGTCGACGCCGACGCCCACACGATCGGCGTCAACGACGGCCCCGACGCCGGCCAGGAGGTCCCCCACGCGCACGTCCACGTCATCCCGCGCTTCGACGGCGACGGCGGCGGACCCATCCACGTCGCCGCCGGCGAGCGGCCGGACCTGGGCGACGACGAGTTGGACGAGATCGCCGACGCGATCGGAGCGTAGTCCCCGCCGCGGTCGCGGAGCACCGCTCCGGCCCGGTCCGATCTTGTTCCGCGAACTCAGACACGTAACTATATGGCGGATGCGGGCACAGCAGCCGCATGGCCAGCATCCGATCGCTCGCGTTCGTCGGCGCCGTCGGCGGCGCGGGCACGACCCGAACGGCCGTCGAGTGTGCCGCCGCGCTCGCGCGTGACGGCCGCGAGGTCGTCGTTCTCGACGCCGCCTACGCGACGCAGGGGCTCGGCGAGTTCGTTTCGGGCCGCATCGATCCCGACGTGACCGAGCTGTGTCTCGATCCCGACCGACCGCTCGCCGACGGGTTGTACGACCTCGATGCGGCGGTCGACGCCCGGATCGAACTCGCCCCGGCGCACGCGCCGTTCGAGCGTCTCGCCCGCGCGACCGGCGACGACGCGGCACAGGTGCTCGGCGAGCGAGTGGCGGAAGCCGTCGCCCGCGCCGACCACGTGATCGTCGACGTTCCGCCGGTCGCCGCCAACCCGCCGATAGCCGCGGTCCACTCGGTCGACCGCGTCGCGATCGTCGCTCCCGACACCGACCACGGCGCGGACGGCCGGCGGCGACAGCGGGACGTGCTCCGCGACATCGACGTGCCCGACGGCGACCCCGCGAGCGTCGCCGTCGCCGCTCCCGGGTCCGCCGGGCGAAGCGACGAATCCGGAAGCGCCGAGGCCGACGCGGACGCGACGATCCCGCGCGGGCCCAGCGAGTTCGCCGCCGCGCCGGCGTGTCTCGGCACGGACACGTTCGCCGCCGGCGTCGTCGCCGCGACGGAGACGCTGTTCGAGACCGAACTGGACGTCGAGTTCGAGGACCGCGGTGTGATCGGGCGGCTCGGCGCGGGCGTCGACCGCGTGCGCGGCGGGGAGTGAGAAACGGGCGGGTCAGCGCAGGTCGACGGCGGCAGTCATCGTCTCACCGAGGGCGTCCCGCTTCTCCACGCTCGCGTTCCCGCCCGCGGCCAACGCGCCGCGGGCGACGTCGGCCAGCTCCGGCACCGGATCGTGTGACTCGACGTAGCTCGCGAGCGCGAACGCCGCCTCGTCGCCGCCGCTGAGTTCGAGCGCGTCCGCACGCGGGATCTCGCCGCCGAGCCAGTCGCGAACCACGCGGCGGGCTGTCGGCGCGAGCGGGGAGACGCCCTGCACGCCGCAGCGATGGAGCACCTTCGCGGCCGTCACGGCCGCGACGCCGGCCTCGCGTGCGCTCGCGCCCACGCTCTGGCCGCGGGCGTGGTGGTCGAGCACCACCGCGGCCGCCTCGGGCGTACACGCCAACGCGTCGGCGTGGGGGGCGAGCCGGGAGGCGAGGTCGCCGCCGGTGTCGTCGACCGAGGCGACGCCGCGCGTCTCCTGACGTGCGGTCACCTCGATCCCGGCGGCGATGTCGGGGAGCGCCATGGTCACGCTCGGTCGCCATCCGATATAAATTCGATCGTCCGGGTCGATACGATAACGAGACTGTTGGGAGTAACGTACCGGTTATCGGTACGTTCGAGCGCCATAGAGCGGGTCGGGAGCGGCGGATCCCCCCACACATAAGTATGGGTTCGGGACCGACGTTCGAGTATGGAAACGAGCACGACGGCGTGTCCCGAATGCGAGGGTCGAGTGCACGCGGACGGCGACGAGGCGGTATGTAGCGAGTGCGGGCTCGTCGTCTCGGCGGACCGCATCGACCGCGGCCCCGAGTGGCGCAGCTTCGCGGACGACGACTGCGATCCGAGGCGGACCGGGGCGCCGTTGACGCGCTCGCGCCACGACCGCGGCCTCTCGACGGAGATCGGACACACGCGCGTGAAGGGGCGCAAGCGCCGGCAGTGGGCCCGGATGCGCAGACAGCACACGCGGGCGCGGATCTCCTCGAAACGGGACCGCAACAAGGTGTACGGATTCACCGAGATCCGGCGGATCGTCTCGGCGGCCGGGCTTCCCGAGTCGCTGCGCGATCAGGCGTGTTCGCTGTTCGAGTCGGCCCAGGACGCCGACCTGCTTCGCGGACGCTCGCTGGAGGGGTTCGCCGCCGCGGCGGTGTACGTCGCCTGCCGGGTCGCCGGCGTCTCGCGCACCCGCGGCGAGCTCGTCGCCGAGGCGAAGGCCGACGCCGACGAACTCCGCGCCGCCTTCGACGCGATGAACCGCGAGCTCGGCCTCCCCGTCGGACCCATCGATCCCGTCGAGTATCTCCCCCGGTTCGCCACGGAACTCGGGCTCGACGCCGCGGTCGAACGCGCCGCCCGCGAGTACCTCGATGTCGCCCGCGACGAGGGGCTCACGAACGGACGGAACCCCTGCGGCGTCGCCGCGGCGTGTCTGTACGCCGCCGCGCGCGACGGGGACGCCGACTGCACGCAGGCGGCCGCGGCCGACGTTGCGGACGTGACGCCCGTTACGCTCCGCTCGTCGTACGTCGAGCTTCGCGAGGAGTGACGGGGACCGGGTGACGGAGACCAGGCGAAACCGTCGGAGGCGACGGGAGCCGATTCCCTTCTTACGCGACCGCACAGCGCCGAACGGCCGCGGCGAGTTCATCGACCGCCCGCGCGGCGGCCGACTCGGCGTCCGTTTCCCCCACCGGCGTCTCGGTCGCGACCGACCGCGCGAGGCGCGGATCCGCCGGCACCGCGGTGGCGGGCGCCCCGAGCGCGCGTCCGACCGCCTCCGTGGGCGGGTCCTCGACGGCGCGGTTGAGCGCGACGGCCGCGAGCCCGCAGTCGAGTTCGCGGGCCAGCTCGCGCGCCGCGATCGCGTCCGCCAGCGCCCACCGCGTCGGCGACGCGACGAGGAGACAGGCATCGGCGACCGCAAGCGGCGCGCCCGCGTCGGCCCGCAGGCCGGCCGGCGAGTCCACGACGACGAACTCGTAGCCGCCGACGGCGACCGCCTCCCGAAGCCGGCGCACGTCCGCCAGTCGCGCCCCCGCGAGGGTCCGGCCGCACGGAAGGACGTCCACCGCCCCCGGCCGAACGGCCTCCGCGGGCGTCGCCCGGTCCGAGAGCACGTCGTGGAGATCCGGCCCGCGCTCGCGACCGCCCGGCAGGTCCGCCATCGCGAGGTCGGCGTCGACGACGAGCCCGTTCAGCGCGCCCGCGAGGTTGTACGCCAGCGTCGACTTGCCGACGCCCCCCTTCCCGCCGGCGACGGCGACGATCACGCGAGGCGCTCCAGCGCGTCGGTCGGCACGTCGACGGCCGCCGCCCGGGCCGCGAGCGAGTCGGCCCGGGCGGCAAGCCCCTCCAACGCGGTCGCGTCCAGCGCGACGAGTTCGGCCAGACCGTCGGGATCGGTGTCCGCCTCGAGCAGCCCCGTCGCGTCCGCGACCGACCCGTCCGCGAACGCCTCCGCCCGCGAGATCCGACCCTCGACGGTGTCGAGATATCGCGCGACCGCCGGGGGAACGTCCGTCGGCGCCGCCGTCGCCTCCGGCGGCGACTTCGACTCCCCGCAGTGGGCGGAGGTGGCCGCCGTTCCGGAGGGGTCGCTCGGGCGGTCAGGGGCCGCGGCGGCGCCGGCGGGGCCGGCGGCGCCGATGGCGATCGAGGCCGCGTCGGGGGGCGGTCTGTGGTTCCCCAAGTCGCCGATAACGGCGTCCATCGGGTCGGGCTCCGCGGCCGACGGATCCCCGACGGCGACGAGTTCGACGGGCGCGTCGTCGCTCGGTGGGTGATCGTCGGACGGACCGCGTTCGCCGACGGCGACCCGACAGGCGTACCCGAGGGCGAGGTCGGAGTCGGCGGCGACGACCCCGTCGTACCCGTCGTCCGACCAGCCCGGTTCGGGCGTACCGTGTCGCCGCGGCGGGAGCACCGGACCGGGGAGGCGGTTCTCGATGCGGACGCGGCGGGCGACCGGCTCCGTGTTGCGGACGCGGACGGCGACGAGCGCGACGCCGCCGGCTGTCGTGACCGTCGAGTCGAGCGTGACCGGCATGGTCGTGCTGGTCCCGGTATCGGCGATAAACGTCCGCACGGACCGCGCCGTCAGCGCGGGCACCACGGGCGTGGGTCGTGGGTCTCACTCGGCTCCGACGAGGACGACCGGCGCGCGGAGCCAGTCGCGTGCCGCGGTCGCGTCGACGAAGCGGTCGACTCCCACGACGACCGGGTCGGACCGCTCGGCGATGCGGATCGCGGCCGCGTGGGCGACGACCGCGTCGCCGTCGAAGTCGCCGGGGTCGTCGCCGACCTCGGCGTCCGCGACCCTGCCGTCGACTGGATCGACTTCGGAGTGAAACGCCGCGACCGCGTTCGCGAAGGCGGGATACACCTCGCGGGCGAGGTCGCGGCGCGCCTCCCGACGGCGGTTGGCGAGCGCGTCGCGCAACCGGAGGCGTCGCTCGCGGGCGTCGCGAACCGACCGCGAGCGTTCGGCGGCGCGGGCGAGCGCCTGGTCGGCGGCGACGCGCTCGGTCTCCGCCTCGCTCAGCGCCCGCGTCGCCGCCGCGAACTCCGCCCGCAGCGAGTCGACCGCCGTCGCGTCCGCGTCCTCGTCCGCGTTGCCGCTCGCGTCCGAATCGTCGCTCGCGTCGTGGGTCGTCCGCTCGCGCGCCTCCGCGAGCCGCCCGCGGAGCGTGGCCGCCCGCTCACGAAGCCGATCCACGTCGGCACCGGCGGCCGCCGCGCGACGCCGTGCGGCCGCCAGCGCGTCGCTCGCGTCGTCCGCGGTGTCCGCGCCGTCGGCGGCGTCGATCTCCTCGGCCGATTCATCGAGAGCGGTTCGGAGCCGACGACGCTCGTCGTCACCGGGATGCTCAAGGCCGCGCTCGCGGGCCGCCGCCGCGAGCGCGCGCCACAGGGACGGCGGCCGCTCCGTCAGCGTCGCCAGCGGGTCGTCCGGGTCGAGGTCGAGCGCGGCGCATGCGTCGTCGACCGATCCCGAACCCGCGGCGTCTCGCAGCGCCGCCGACTCCGACGGGGCGACACGAACGGCGAACCGCCGGGTCACAGCTCGGCGTCGCGCATCGCCGCCGGGTCGGGGTGGTCGGCGCCGACGGCGAACTTCGCGTACGGCGTGCTCGGCGCCTCGCGGTCCTCGTAGGCGACGGCCGCCTCGCGGACCGCCGGTCGCACCGCCGCGAACTCGTTGAACGGCTCCGTCCGCTCGACCTGCACGTCGGTCCCGTGTTTCGCCCGCAGGCGACACGCGAGGAAGGCGCCCAATTCCGTCTCGGCGAACAGCGCCGCCCGACCGAACCGCCGGACGAGGGTGTCGTCGTGGCTGCGACAGACGTTGCGGAGCGTCGTTCGCGCCGCGCGCGAGTACGTCACGACGAGTAGCATACACTCACAGATTCGGTTCACAATATAAACGTATTGAATCGTGTATCGAAGTCGGAACCGCCGTTCCCTACAGCGGTTCGACCGTCACGTCCTCGGGATCCATCTCGTCGTCGACGGCGGCGAGCGAGGCGATCCGATCGCGGGCTTCCTCGGGGTCGCCGGCGACGACGACGCGCCCCTCGCCGGGGCCGTCGACGGCGCGGTACGCCCGGCGGTCATCAACCTCGAACTCGGTGGCGTACGTCCGCAGCACGGTGGCGACGCGTCGCTCGGTGGCGGCGAGGTCGGCCTCGCCGTCCTCGAACGCGCGGATGGCGTCCTCGACGTTCCGGAGCGCGGAGATTCTATCCATCGGCGGTTACGTCGTCCGCACGTAGCCGGACTGCGGCTCGTAAATTTCCCCGCGCGTCCGGAGCTTCTCCAGTTCCTTCTCGGCCTTGCCGGCGTCCATCCCGACCTCGTCGGCCCGCTCCAGGATCGTGTCGACGGGCGCGCCGGGCTCGTCCTCGTACTCCTCGGCGATGGTGCCGATCAGCTCCTTGATGTTCTTGATCCGGTCGCGCTGGCTCTTGCTGGTCCCGGTCTCGACCACGTCGGCGTCGAACTGTCCGGTCTCGGGGTCGACGCCGATGTCCTGGAGACACGAGCGGACGATCTCGATCACCCGCGTCGCGTCCTCCTCCTCGACGGTGTCCGACAGGCGGACCCGCGCACTGGCCTCCGAGAGCCGGACGAGCGCCTCCAGCTTCCGGGCGGTGACGGGCACGGGGGCGTCCTCGTCGGCGCCCTTCGCCCGGAGGTCGACGTAGAACTCGCGGATCGCGGCCTTCGCCTCGTCGGTCATCGTGGGGTAGCAGTTGCGCTTGGCGTACGCGATGTACTTGCGCAGGAGTTCGGCGTCGATGACCGGCGCCACCTCCTGGGTCACCTCGTCGACCTCCTCCTGGGTGAAGTTCGAGGCCGCCATCTCCGTGCGCTGGGTGTTCAGCTCGCCAGCGTAGTTCGTCGTCAGGATGTGGTCCGCGAGCTTCGCGTCGTGGTCCGGGTCGGGGCTGTCCGTGACGGTGAAGATGAGGTCGAACCGCGAGATGAGCGCCGGTTCGAGGTCGATCTGCTCGCCGATGGGCTCGTACTGGTCGAAGCGTCCGTACTTGGGGTTCGCGGCGCCGAGGAGCGAACACCGAGATTTGAGAGTTGCATTTATGCCGGCTTTGGACACCGAGATCTGTTGCTGTTCGAGTGCTTCGTGCATGGCCGACCGATCTTCCGACCTCATTTTGTCAAGTTCGTCGACAGCGGCGATCCCCTTGTCCGCCAGGACGAGCGCACCCGCCTCCAGCGTCCACTGCTGGCCGTCGCCGAAGTCGTCGCGAACCGCCGCCGCGGTGAGCCCGGCCGAACTGGAGCCCTTCCCCGAAGTATAGACGGAACGTGGAGCGATATTTCGGATATATGACAGCATTTGCGATTTGCCGGTTCCGGGGTCCCCTATCAGCAGCATGTGGAGGTCGCCACGGATCCGTGACCCGTCCGGGAGGTGCTTCGTGACCCCCGAGAACAGCTGGAGGATCATCGAGAGCTTCTCCTGGTCGTAGCCGTAGATCGACGGCGCGACCGAGGCGACCATCTCCTCGTAGATGTCGTCGTGGGTCGAGAGTTCGAGGATCTCCTGTTTGTCCTCGTCGGTGATGTCCATGTCCTCGAACTCCTCGTCCTCGATGACGACCGAGATCCCCTCCATGTACGGGTCGAAGACGGTCGTCTTCTCCTGGCCGCTGGTCACCTGCTCCATCTCCAGGCGGCCGACCACGGTGACGTGGTCGCCCGGCGTCACCTGCCCGCAGATGTCGTCCTCGAGGTTCACGTCGATACTTTGGGGCGTCTCGCCGCCGCGGAGGCCCTCGGGCGACTCCTGGACCCGGAGCTGCTGGGAGTCGATGAACTTCGACTCGTTGTTGTTGACGCGGAAGGGACCCTGGCGCTCACAGCCCTGACACTCGTGGGGCTCCTGGAAGCCGGAGTCGTTCTGCGGGATGTACGTCATCGTCCCGCAGCGCTGGCACTCGAAGGCCGCCTCGGTGATCTTGGGGCGCACGTCCGTCGCCTTGCGGACGATGCCTTGCACCGCGACCATCGAGCCGATGTGGTCGTTGCTGACGCGGATGCCGCGGATGTCGATCGTGTTCTCGCGCGGGAGCCCGCGCATGCGGACGTGCGCCTGCCCCAGCGAGATGTCGACCGGGAGGTCGTACGTGCGCAGCGCCTCCTCGGCGATCTCCTGCATCTCTCCCGGGCGGTTGAGGTAGCGCTCGGCGAGGTCGGGATCGAACGTGTACAGGTCGTCGTACTCGACGTACAGCGACCGCTGTTCCTTCGGGTAGTTCTGGGCGAGGCGGGCGATGTCGTCGCTGTAATAGGTCCGGTAGAAACTGAGGAACGCGTCGACGTCCTGCCCCTCGGAGACCTGACTCATTGCACAGAGGTAGCCACCTCATCGGGTAAGAACTGTCGCCTCTCGGTGGAAGTAATGAGGCGGGAGCGGTCAGTTCGCGATGTCGTCGGGCCAGCGCTCATCGAACTCGTAGTCTTCCGCCCAGTTGATGCGACTGTCCTCCTTTTTCGGCTCTTCGACCCGGAAAGAGATGGTTACGTCGTATTCGTCGCGACGAACGAGGTATAGCGTGTCGAGTTCGTCGCACTGGACCAGAACAAGATCGGTTTTAGTTGCGTCCGGAACGACGTTCGCCTTCCCGTCGAACCGAATTCGTCCCTCTATCAGGTAGCCGGGAGTGATCGTGGTTCGATAGTACCCGCCGTTGGGTGATTCGACGAGCAGGTCGTACGGGCGATCCGTCGTCGGTTCGTGTACCCCTATCCCAGCGTCTTCAAGCGTCTCGATCACTCGGCGACCATCCTGCTGGGGGAGCGATATCGTCTCGGGCGGCCAGTTATTGTCGAACTCGTAGTCTTCCGCCCAGTTCGTTGTCCGGTGGTTCTGCTTTCCAGCCTCGGTTCGTAGAAATACTCTCGACCCAACCTCCGATTCGGGGAGCAGATACATCGACTCGAGTTCGTGACAGTATCCAATAAAGAAATCAACGTCATCCTCGTACCGCTTGTATACGTTGCCGCTTCCGTTTGTATGCTGTGAGACGCCACGGATGGTGAGTCCGTTCCCTTCGTAGGCAGCGGTTTTCACTTGAATTGAAAAATAGCGATCGTCCCAGGGGAGTACGAAATCGTACCGTTCGTTGTCGTTCATCGGGCGGAGAACCGGAATTTCACGGCGTGTTAATTCGGCGACGACGACGGCCTCGGTGTAATCGCCCTTCCGATGACTCGGCATTTCGTCCAGCGGGTGCATAGGCTGGTTGGTTCGCTATCGTATATGAATTTGAGCGAGGGCAGCAGGAAGTGGGACCGCCCAGATTTGAACTAGGGGCTTGAGCACCCAAGGCTCAGAGGTTACCAAGCTACCCCACGGTCCCGTGTATCAACGATTCCCGTCGATTGACTAAACCGTTCCGTTCGCCTCGCCCCGCGAGCAACCCACAGTCCGATCGCGACTGCGAGCACCCCTCAGCACCATCTCCAACCCCTCACAGCCCCAGTCCGAACACGACCGGGATCCCCAGAGTCGTCACGACCGCGAACAGGGCCTGCAGTGGAGCTCCCACGCGCAGGTAGTCGGTGAAGCGGTAGCCGCCGGGACCGTACACGAACAGGTTCGTCTGGTAGCCGACGGGCGTCATGAACGCCGTCGATGCCGCGAACGTCACCGCCATGGCGAACGCGAGCGGGTTCGCGCCGAGGGTCGCCGCGACCTGCAGGGCGACGGGGATCATGAGCACGACGCTGGCGTTGTTCGAGATGACGTTCGTGAGCAGCGCCGTCACCACGTAGAACGCACCGAGCAGCGCGATCGGGGAAAGCACGTCCGCGCTCGCGACGATCGCGTCCGCCAGCAGCCCCGCGGTCCCGGAGGTCTGCATCGCGATGCCCAGCGGGATGACGCCGGCGAGCAGGAAGACCACGTCCCACTCGACGGCCTCGTACACCTCGCCGGGCTTCAGACAGCCCGTGAGGACCATCGCGAGCGCCCCCGCGAGCGCCGAGACGACGATCGGCACGAGGTCGGCCGCGGCCAGCCCGATCACGAGCGCGACGATCCCGGCGGCGACGACCGTCCTCGACCGGCGGTAGTCGTGCGTCTCGATCTCGCGCGCGAGGATGAAGTTCCGGTTGGCGTCGAGGCGTTCGATCGAGGGCTCGCTCGCCTGCACGAGGAGGGTGTCGCCGACGCGCAGGGGAATGTGATCCATGCGCTGGCGGACCAGCTCGCCGCCGCGCCGCAGCGCCAGCACCGTCGCGTCGTAACGCTGGCGGAAGCTGGCGGAGGCGAGCGACTCGCCCACCAGCGACGACCCGGGCGCGACGACGACCTCGACGAGGTTCTGCGTCTCCTCGGCGGTCTCCAGCTCCGCCTCGTCGACGACATCGGGGATGAGGTCGAGCCCCTCCACGTCGAGCAGGTCGACCAGCGTCGCCCGGTCGGTTCGCACGGCGAACACGTCGCCCGCGCGGATCTCCTTTTGCCCGAACGGTTCGAGGAACGTCCGGTTGCCGCGGACGAGTTGGACGAGGTCGACGTCGAACTCCGTCGCCGAGAGCGCCGTCTCGACGCGCTGGCCCACCAGCGGCGAGTCCTCGCGGACGACGACCTCGGTGAGGTAGTCGGCCATCTGGAACTCCTCGGTGAGGTCCGCGCGCGGCGCGATCCGGGCGGGCGTGAGCCACCGGCCGACGGTGAGCAGGTAGATCGAGCCGACGACCAGCAGCACCGCGCCCAGCGGGAGGAACTCGAACATCCGGAACTGCCGTGCCACGTCGGCCGGCGCGAGCGTCGCGTACAGGTCCGACGCGAGGATGTTCGTGGAGGTGCCGATGAGCGTCAGGGTCCCGCCGAACATCGACGCGTAGCTCAACGGGAGCAGCAGCTTCGAGGGCGAGGTCTTCCCGCGCTCGGCCAGGTCGATCACCATCGGGAGGAGGATCGCGACGGCGGCGGTGTTGTTGATCAGCCCGGAGATCGGGCCGACGACGCCGATCGTCGCGCCCAACTGCTTCGTCTCGTCGCCTTTGGTGAGCCGGGCGATGAACGCGCCGAGCCGCTGGACGATGCCGGTCATCCGCACGCCCTCGGAGAGGACGAACATCGCGAGCACCGTCAGCGTCGCCGGGTTCGCGAAGCCCGACAGGCCCTCCTCGACGGAGACGAGTTCGAACGGCTCGGCGAGCAGCCCGACGTTCGCGAGCGCGAGCGATGCCGGGCCCGAGAGCAACAGCGCGACGAGAATGCCGATCGCGGTGATGTCGACCGGCACGGGTTCGGTGACGAACAGCACGAGCGCCGCGAGGATCACCGCGAAGACGAACAGGATCTCGGGCGCGAGCACGCCGAGTCCGACACCGGCTGCGGGCAAAAAGGGTGCGGGACCGGACCGGCACGGCCGCCACCCGGCCTCGTCCGCGGTCCGCGTTCGCACGGTTCGACAATCGGACGCGGGGTTATCCGGGTCGGGAGCCAACTCCGGGGGAATGGCAGACGACAAACGCGGCCGCGACAAGCAGGCGCACGACGCCGAGAAGCGCCGACAGGAGCGGGCCCTCGCCACGGAGATGGAGCGATACGACGAGGCGGAGCCGCCGGTCGACGCGGACGTCCTCTCCGATATCGAACGGGATCTCGAGTCGGTGGAGTTCCCCGCGCCCGGATCCGAGGTCGTCGATGCGATCGGCGAGCGCGAGATCCCGACCGACGACGGGACGTACGCCGTCGAGGCGCTCCTTCCCGACACCGACGAGGAGGTGTTCGCCTCCGCCGCGGCCGTCCGAGTCCGGATACAGCGGCCGACAGTCGCCGCGGCGATGAAGCGGATCGCCGAGACCGTCGGGTCGATCCGGGAGCTGGAACTCGCCGGCTCCCAACGGGACGGCTACGAGCGAACGTTCAGGGAGCTCGTGGACATCGATCCGATCGACGAGAACGAGGGGATCCCGGTCGTCGCCGACTGGATCGTCGAGCGGATCCGCGAGGATCGCGAGCTTCCCGGGTCCCGGTCGGTCCGGCGACGGGCGGCCGAGTACTGCCGGGCGAACGGCTACGAGGTCCGGAACGACGAGTGGCTCGGCGTCTGACGGGAACGCCTGACCCGGCGGGGTCACGCAACGGTCCGCCTTCGCGATCTGGGATCAGTCCCGGTCGAGGTACTCGTCGAGCGCGTCCTCGATGAGTTCCGTGACGCGCTCGGCGTACGTCCACAGCGCCGCGTTGATCCGCTCTTCGGTCTCGTCGTCGAGGTCGTCCATGCCGCGCAGCACCGAGTCGCTCGTCACCTGCGGGTGATACACGCAGACGACGCCGAGCGCGTCGGTCGATCGCCCGCCGTCGGCCGAGTGGATGCCGTACCGGTCGGTTCCCCAGACGCCGTCGCCGCCGTGTCGTTCCAGGCGCGAGTCGACCGCATCGAGCAGTCGGAGCTCCTCCTCCGAGAGGATCGGGTCGTCGCCCTCGAACAGCTCGGCGTACGCCTCGACGCGGGCGCGGTCCGTCCACCCGTCGAGCTGTGATCGAACCTCGCGAACGAGCTGTCGGCTGGCGGATGCGTCGGCCATGTCCGGATGACGGCCGCGACGGCAATCAACCTTGGTACAGGCTCCGACACGTTCGGAACGCGACTGCGGTCGGTTCCCACCGGCGGTCGGACGGCCGACCGTCGATCGCCCCCGGTCGGTTACAGCTCCTCGTCGGCCAGTTCCATGTCCGCGACGATCTCGTAGGGGTGGTGGTCCTTCCGGATCCCGTCGAGGATGCGGAACGCGTCGTCGGGCGCGAGGAAGTGCTCGGCGACGGCGCGACCCAGCGGCGTCGGGTCGAACCCGTCGATGAACTCCCACTCCAGCAGCTTGCCGACCGCGTGGGTCGTCGGCACCTCGCCGATCATGCGGTCGTTCAGCCGCTTGGCGCGCTTGCCCGCGACGACGACGTTCGCGAGCGTCTCCTCGGCGGCGGAGGCCGTGTCGTACACCGTCTTCACGTCCTCCATCTCGCCCTTGAGGAGCTTGAACGCCGTCTCGTCCTCTGTCCCTTCCATGGAACTGTGGTAGCTGGCGTCGGGTTCGACGAGCACGTACACCTTCCCCTCGTCGTGGTAATCGGGGCGGCCCGCGCGGCCGAGCATCTGCTCGAACTCCTGGACGGAGAGCCACTCGATCCCCATCGCGAGGGTGTCGAAGATCACCTGCGAGGCGGGGAAGTCGACGCCGGCGGCGAGCGCGGCGGTGGTGACGACGGCCGCAAGCTCCTGATCGCCGAACTTGCGCTCGACGGTCTTGCGGCGCTTGTAGTCGAGCCCGGCGTGATACGGTGCGGAGTCGTACTCCAGCTTCCGGGAGATCTCGTGACAGCGTCTGCGGGAGTTGGTGAAGATGATCGTCTGGCCGCGGTACCCCTTCGAGGATTTCGTGTCGAACTCGCGCCTGACGAGTTTCTTCTCGATGTCGACCTTCTCGCGTTCGCCCGCGAAGGTGACGTGGCGCTCGATGGGGACCGGACGCTCCTCGAACTCGATGAGCCGCGCGCCCAGCCGCTTCGCGAGGAACTCGGGGTTGCCGACGGTCGCCGAGAGGTACACCCACTGCGCCGAGGAGCCGCGGTTCTCGGAGTAGTGCTTGAGCCGGGAGATCATCCCGTCGAGGCGGTGGCCGCGCTCGGGTTCCTTCAGGGTGTGGACCTCGTCGATGACGACCGTGCCGATGTCGCCCATGTCCTTGCCCGTCCGGAGGGCGTGGTCGATCCCCTCGTAGGTGCCGACGATCACGTCCGCGTTCGGGTCGAAGCGGTTGCCGTCGTCGTTGATCCGGGAGGCGCCGACGCGGATCGTCACGTCGAGCACGTCGCCGTAGCGGTCCTCGAAGTCCTCGTGTTTCTGGTTCGCGAGCGCGACCAGCGGGACGAGAAACAGCATCTTCCCCTTCCCGTTGAGCGCGTTGTTCACGCCCGCCAGCTCGCCGACGAGCGTCTTCCCGGTCGCCGTCGCCGAGACGACCAGTTGGTCGTCGCCGTCGAACAGGCCGTTCTCGACGGAGAGGCTCTGCACCGGCAGCAGCTCGTCGAACCGGCCCTCGACGCGCTCCTGCAGCGCGGGGTGCAGCGAGAGGGAGTCGGTGGTGACGGGGTCGATCTCGTCGGTCGTCGCGGAGATGGTGTCGAACTTCGTGAGGTCGGGGTCGAGGTTCCCCTGCAGGAGGTTCGTGATGCGTTCCAGATCCTGCACCTCGAACAGGAGGTCCTCCAGGCGGTCCTGCGCGTTGCCGGTAAACTGGCCCTTGTAGGAGAGTTCGCGTTCGAGCTCGCGCTTCGCGCAGTCGGGGCAGATCCAGTCGCGGTCGGCCTTCACCGCGGTGTCGGCGGTGACCGGCGAGTAGCGCCCGGCGTTGGCGCAGTAGCGGCAGGTGCGCACCTGCTTGGCGTCGAGCTGGTAGGCGTCGAGCATCTCGACGAGCCGGTCACGGGGGCGTGCGTCGGTCTGCTCGGAGATGCGGATGCGGCGCGCGTTGCGCGCGAGCTCGACGAACTGGTCGGGCTGGCGGGGCTCCTCGCCGCCCTTGCGCTTGACGCGGAAGCGACGCGGCCGCGGGCCGGCGTCGGCCTCCTTGAGTTCGAGGACGCCCTGAAGGACCCGAGAGCCGTCGCGCTCGACGACGACGGTGAACTCGTCGTCGTCGCTGCGTTCGTGGAGGAACAGGGTCTCGACCTGCGGGAGTTGCTCGGACACGGTGATCGCTTGGGTCGTGGTAGGCGGATGCGGTATTTCAGGGATTCGGCTCCAGTGTGTGAGTGTGTGACGTGATCTGCATCGGGATCGGTTCGGCTGGTGCTGTCGTCGTTGTGGTCGTTGCTGTTCTCGTCGTTATTGTTGCGAGGAACTGGACGACCGCGAAAGCCCCTCCCAGTCTCGTGGCCTGCGACACACGCCGCGCTCCTCGGCTCGCGTCACTTCGTTCCGCTCGCCTGCGGTGCTTGCGGTGTCTCGGCTCACGAGACTGGGAGCCCCTTTCAGTCCCACCCGACAGCACCGCACCGCCACCACACCCTCCCCAGCCGATTCAGTCGTCGCGCTCGCTTCGCTCACGGACTCCCTCATCCCTCGCGCGCGTCCGCCGCGGACGGAGCCGCGGCGGCGCGCGCCACCGCAGACGCCGCCGGCACCCAGGAAACGCTACT